>WJJS01000015.1 GCA_014729505.1 Candidatus Woesearchaeota archaeon | reverse complement strand
TATGTACAACTTCGGCGATGTAGTCCTGACAAACGTGCAGTTTCCTGATACGTACGAGATTAAGACCCGTCCTGGCGTAGTCTTGTACGAAGAAGATGGAAACGTAGTGCTTGCAGGTATTACTAGTAAGCATAAGGAAAAGGGTATTTATGTTACGAAAAAGGAGGGCGCTCCTAAGGATTCTGTTATCAAAATAAACTACTTGTTCACGGTAAGTCATAGTATGATTAAGAAGACTCTTTTTACGTTAAAGGATGATAAGAAAAAACAGTTGCTTGCAGAAGTAACTAAGCGTTTGAAGTAATTATTTTTCTCGTCGTTGCAGTACCCATACGAGATACGTTAAAAAGATAACAAGCAACGTGACCATGACGCTCAAGCACAAGTCTAGCGTATAGCGGTAGATCAGCGCATCGGCTACGCCGCTGATAATGAGTGCAGTAACAAGCCACCAGATGGGATTGCGATTATTGCGTCGCGCATGCCATACGAGAAATCCTAGTGTTATCAGTATCAATAATCCTATGGCGATGACACAATTATTTTGCAAAAACGCGGGTATGACTGCTATTGGTATGTTGAGTCCTGGAAAGCAGTTGCGTTCTTCAATCGGTTTTCCAATGTCAGTACCGCAGCCGTTTACGTCAACGCAGACTCTTTTTTCTGTCGAGGTGATGCCGAGTCCTTGACAGACGTGTTCTGGTGTGTCTCCCCATTCGCCGCATTCATACTGTGGAATGCAGAGACTGCTTGATACGTGTATGCATCCTTCTCCTACTTCTTTGCATGAGATATGATCTGAGTCTTTTCGGCAATCTACGACGATGCCGTCGCAGTACTCTTCGTCTCCTGGCAGGATTTGCGTATATGTGATACTGTTCAGTCCTTCTTCAACACAGATATATGGTGTGCTGATGATCGTTTTTAAACAGCTGATCTCGACGCTAAGTTCTGGATAACCAACAGTGATATTGCTTACTGTTACTGATCCTCCCCGTCGGGACCCTCCAGATCCTGTTGGACAATTGATTCCTATGGATCCTGATGGACTGGTAACGGTGACACTGCCGCAGGTAGGTGTATTGACGATGGTATTGTTATCGCATGCATTTCCTATGCCGTCATTATCGTCATCTGCTTGACTGGGATTTCCTATGAGCGGGCAATTATCGACGTCGCCACAGATGCCGTCTTGATCTGCATCGCGTTGCGGGTCATTGGGGCATGCATCTTTTGGTGTGCAGAGTTGTGCTTGTCCATTCACGCATGCCGGTACGGTGTTTTCAAAAATGCCTTGTCCGCACGTGAGATTGCCTAGTCCGTCATCGACGAGTCCGTTGCAATTATTGTCGTAACCGTCGCATGCTTCTGGTAAAAACTCGCTTGTTTGTAATGGGTCTGTATCATCACAGTCGTAATGTCCTTGTACTGCGCAACTGAAGCTTGCTCCTGGCGGCATAGTCGCGTTGCCTGTTGCGGTATAGACGTAGAGTCCGTCATTGTCTGCGTCAGTACACCATGGTGTTGGCGGCGGTGATGGCCCTTCTAGACAGTCTGGAACACCATTGCCGTTTGTATCGATGCGATCATCTTCTGTCGGGCAGAGGTCGCATGCATCGCCGTACGTATCAGTGTCTGTATCTGCTTGTGTTGGGTTCAAAAAATATATACAATTGTCGCACACATCTCCAATACCGTCGAGATCCCAGTCTTCTTGTTGCGCGTTTGGTATGAGAACGCAATTGTCTGCAAAATCGTAAATGGTATCGCCGTCCGTGTCAGTAAAGATGACTCCCCCTGTACCGTTTGGTGGTGTCACGTTTACTGGTCTGATATTTCCTGTCATGTTGGGCGGTGTTGCATTGACAGGGGTCACGTTTGTTGATGTAATATTGAGTGGTGCGGGTCCAAGCCATGGTGGTGGTAAAGGAATGGGCCATCCTCCTGGCGGCATCCATCCTGGTGGTGGGCGCGGTGGATTGGTGATGATGTATGACCAGGTGCATTTGCTACAATCATTTGCAATCTTCAAGGATGCGAAATTGACTCGTTTATGATGTAGTGCAGGATTTCTTCCTGGTATGCGGTAATCATATAGCCAGTTTCCTGGATCCATCATGAGATCTATATCTTCAATGAAGGCTTCTATTTGACAATCGGCGAGTAATGAGGCTTTGACGCCGTCAGTGCAGAAATCGCATCCGCATGTCAGT
Source organism: Candidatus Woesearchaeota archaeon (assembly GCA_014729505.1). Lineage (GTDB taxonomy): Archaea > Nanobdellota > Nanobdellia > Woesearchaeales > ARS49 > WJJS01. The sequence goes on along the minus strand of WJJS01000015.1, from coordinate 97,924 downwards.
GCGTTACATTCTTCTTTGTACGAACAGGCAAATGCGCCAACCGGGTCCGTGCCTGCTACGGTGTCACAGCTCACGTCTGGATCTGTAGTGTATGTGCCGTCGCCGCAGAAGAGGCATGCACAGGTATCTTCGTTCCATTTTGTTTTGCTCGTATGTTGTGCGCGACAACTGGCTTGAGTAAATGATACTGGTGGATTATCCTGACAGACTTCTTTGCACGTGCATGATGCTTCGTCGAATGTCCATTCTTTGTTTGCTGCTGCTCGTCCTTTGCAGGGATCCCCTATGGCGCCTGTGCTTTTTTTGACGACTTGTCCTGCAGCGTTGCGTTCATAATCACAGGTGCACCTGCATGGTCGCGGGTCTGCTGGTGTGCCACAGATGCGTAGTTCACTGCATCCTGTTGGTGCTTTGTTAGGATCGCATGATTCTCCTGGATCTATGACACCGTTGCCGCAGAGTGCTGGATCAGTGATGAGTACTCCTGCAGTGCTGTCATCAGCGATAAACGTGTCGCCTGCTCCAAAGAGGCTTGACAGTCCTGTTGCTGCAGGGTTGCCAGTGCATTCTTTTATAACGTCTAAATCACTTTCGGCATATTCAATGTTTAAATGCCCGTCTGTTGATCGTTTTGTTGCACAAGAACAGCGTGGCACGCTGCATTTTCCTGTTGCAGCGCAATAGCATTTGACTGCATCGCTTGCTTTTGCAAGTACTGCTTGGTAACACGCTCCTGAATTGTCTGGATACGTATATTGTGAGGGGTCTGGTGTGCCTGCGCATGCCGCTTCATCGGCAACTTCTATTGCGCCTGCAGTCATTGCCAGACTACAAAATAAAAGGAAGAGAACTATAGTCGCCCCTTTTTTTATCACCATATCGCTACGATAAAGAGAGAGTAGTATATATAGCTTGCGTCCTATGATCGTGTAAATTCTATTACGACTATGCCTGCAATGCAGGTTACGAGTACGAATAATGAAATGCAGATTCCTGGTTGTGCTGTGCATACCATGCACGTGGAACAGCTTTCTGTTGTTTGTCCTGCAGCTCCCGTGATGTCATTCCCACTGCTTGACAAAATTGATAAGTATACTCCGCCGAGAAGCAGTAATCCTACTGCGAGTAAGAGAAAGACTGTTGATGGATCCCCTCTTTTGAACATACGCCGTTATGCAACTCCAAACTATATAATGCTTTCTAAAGGACGAAGCTGAGTAGTATCGCAACGGCTATGATAGCGAGGAGTGCGACTACAATGGCGATGACGTTTCCGTATTTTTTTTTCATATCAACTCTTTTGCTTGTGCAAGGATATTTTCTGCATCTGTTGCTGGAATGGCAAAACCAACTCCTTCAAATCCTTCTATTTTGAGGGTATTGATGCCTACGATGTCTCCTTCGATGTTGACGAGTGGTCCTCCGCTGTTTCCCGGATTGATAGGATTTGAGATCTGCACAAAGTGCAATCCGTCAAAGATTCTGTTAGTACTGCTTATTATACCTTCCGTTACGCTAAATCCCAGTCCTCCTGGATTGCCTATGGCAATAACGTTTTGTCCTACAAACGTGTCGTCTGCAAAATCGAGTGCATCCCATCTTCGGTCTCCTCGTATGTGTAGTACTGCAAGATCTCGTTTGTCTGCAAAGCCTAGCACGTCTACTCCTAACACATCCCCTTCAACGGTTACCACGCGTATCATAGTAGCGTCTTCGATGACATGATAATTCGTCAGTACTAGTCCTTCTCTGTCTACAATAACGCCGCTGCCCTGACTTTCGTCTGTCAGCACGCTGACCACGCTTGGCAGGACGTCTTGTATGGTGCCGCTGAAATCCTGGTTGGACAATTGCAGGTTTCGTATTGAATCCTGTAGGCTTGCTTTTGTTTGTGCCTGGCTTTGTTCAAGAGCGGCAATATCTTGTGCAAACGCGGCGGTACTTGTTTCAAGTTCTTGCTGTACGCTTATTAGTTGCTCACCGAGGTCCTGGCGCGTGTTCAGTATTGCTGTTTCTAATTGTTGTGTGGTACTTGCGATATGAGTGTTGAGATCTTCTATTCCTTGTTCTAGGAGTTGATCATTGGCAAGCATTGTTGAAAATCTCGCAGTAGTGTCCTTGTCAAATTCATAGAACAGGTAAAAGAGCGTTACCTGGCTTGCTAGAAGCAAGAGTAAAGACGTGCTTATGACAATGGTAACAGTTCGTGCCATACCTTCTTATTTCTTTTTCACTATAAAAGACTTATGAACGTCGGCGTAGTCCTAGAAGTGATATAATGATTACTCCACAAAAGAGTATCGCGCTAAGTAAGATGAAGGTATAGCTTGGTGCGTTGTGACTGAGCACCGGTGTTGCTTGCAGTGCGCGTACACCTGCATCCATCAGTTCCGGACTTTGCACGCCGTCTTCTGCGATTCTGTTTGTTATTGCTGCGCTAATGGAGAACACGAATCCCAGTGCGCCGATGATAAATGTTGCTAGCGCGATACTGAATCGTCGTTCTTGTGGTTCTACGATGGCTCGTCCTTTTGTCGTGAGCGAATAATATTTCCATTTATGTCCTTCATCGTGTCGCTGTATAAGTTGTGCTCGGGCCAGACTTGTAAGGTGTTCTCTAACAGTGGGTACGCGCAGTCCCATTTCTTTTGCGAGTTCTGAAGCGGTATGTCGCCGTTGTTGTAATTGTTTGAGTATAGCTAGGCGGCTTTTTGTCGCTAGTGCTTTAAGTGATTCTAAATCGAGGATGACGTGTGCCATATAGTCTTTGGCGTTACCAATATTTTTAAATGTGATGGTACTCTTGCTTTTGACAGTAAAAAATGGTGAAACTTCGTAGTATTGTATTATTGTTGCTTGTACTTGGCACTGCCTTTGTAACTTTTAAACCGCAGATCACTGGATGGGTTACCGGTATGCAAGATTCGAGGCCTACAATCTCTATCGCGTCGTGGAATATTGAGAATTTCGGGCAAAAAAAGGCAGGCAATGATATGGTAATGAGCGATATTGCCAAGCGTATCGGTCAGTATGACATTGTCGTTTTACAAGAGATTAGTAATGTTGATGAATTGATTGATGAAGGGTGCTCTCGTAATCAGGACGCCTGTCCCGGTCCTAAGTGTGAACTCGTCACAAAAGCCTTGCAAACGCATCTTGGCAACAGGAATTATTCTATTCTCATGAGTCCTCAGGTAAAGGATGAGCGTTATGCGATCATCTATGATCGTGACATGGTATCTCTTGTTGGTTCTGCAGGACTTCTTGATGATGATAAAGAGCTGGGACAAACTTGTGATACGTCACCTCAAGATACTGGGCGTATGCAGCGCCAGCCTTTTGCTGCAACGTTTCAAGTCGAGGATTTTACTTTTCGCATGTTGACTGCTCATACAAGTCCTTCAGATAATGTCAATGAACTGGCCGGTCTTGCGTATTTTTTCAATAATGAATTGCAGACTCATGAGCATGTGATTATTGCTGGCGATCTCAATGCTGATTGTTCGTATCTTGACGAGGATGAGGCCCCTGCGTTGCGTGCGCAGTATTGGTTGATTCCTGATCGTGCTGATACTACCGTCTCAAAAACGGACTGTACCTATGATCAGATGATCATTAGTGAGCGAACAGTTCCGCGTTTTGCTCGTAGCGGCGTGGATTCTTCTGTTACTGACGAGGTTAGCGATCATTATCTTATTTGGTCTGAATTTTATTACGGAGGCAAACAATGACATACATCATTAAGGGCGATGGTTCAAAGGAGAAATATGACGAGAAAAAGTTAGCGAAGTCGTTGAAGAGGGCAGGTGCTGATAAGCATACTATTGAACAGATTAAGGCTCTTGTTCGCAAAAAGATCTATAATGGTATGACGACAAAGGAACTCTTTGGTCTTGCGTTTCGCGAGTTTAGAAAATTGCAGCCCATTGTTGCTCCAAAGTATGATTTGAAGGGTGCCTTGTATCGTTTTGGCAGGAGTGGTTTTCCTTTTGAAGCTCTTATTGAGCGCATTTTAGTCTTTCAGGGTTTTGAGTGTCGTCGAAATGTTACTTCGCATGGTAAGGCAGTAACCCATGAGATCGATGTGAAGGCAAAGAAGGGTTCTCAGGTGTTGATGGTCGAGTGTAAGCATAAGAGTAAGGAGCATTTGACTATTCATATTCAGACTCCGTTGTATGTGTATGCTCGTTTTCTTGATGTAAAAAAGGAGTTTACCAAACCTATGCTTGCAACAAACACTAAATTCTCTGGCCATTCTACAAGGTATGCAAAGAGTGTTGGTCTGCGTTTGCTTGGTTGGAGTTATCCAAAGGATGATAGTTTGCAGTCAAACATTGAGAAGTATAAAGCGTATCCTATTACGATGTTGCGCGGTATAACGCCTGATTTATTGGAACGATGTATAAAAAAAGAGGTGTTGTTGCTTAGCGATATTCATGGAAAATCACCCGAACAACTGGCAACGTTGCTGGGTATCGCGTTTCAAAAGGCAAAGAAGATTGCTGAACAATGTAAAGTGTGTGAATTGAAATAAAAAAAATTTATAGTGTTCGTTTTCCGACGGTCACGGTGAGCAGGTATGTCAGTGTTGGCGTATGGTTTTCCATGCATTCTTTTGCTCGCAGCGTCACGTGTGCCGTGTAGAATCTGTTTTCCGGATCGTCAAATACTTCTGCTTGTGTTGCACAGCCCGAGGAGTCCAGATCGTGTAGTTCATCTCTGTCGATCCAGAAATGCTGGTCATATTCCATTGTTGATCCGTTGACACGCACATTGTCTACTGATTCTCGCGGCTCTCTTGTCAGATGCTGTCCTGCTTTGTGCATGAATGTTGCCACTTGGTGCTGACTGGCTCCTGATGGTACGAGCGTTAATGGTCGTAATCGTGGACCATCGCGAAATTCACTGACTGTTTTTTCATACACGACGGGATGCACTGATTGATGGGTAAACACCATTTTCTTTTTTTCTCGTCGTAGATGATACTGTCGTTTTGTTGCTGTGGATTGTAAATGATAACCGTCTGCTGAACGTTCAAGGCCAAAACGCCGACGGTCCATTGCTGGTGAACCGCAGCGTTGACCTTCGAGGACCGCATCAGGGTTCATTCCTGCAAGCATCATTCCTGACACGCATAACAGGTGATCGAGGTCACAGATGCCGTTTGCTACTTGGGGCGTTTGTTGTTCTGCTCTGTAGGATCGTAGTTCGTCATCGATGAATCGTCTGACGTATCCAAGTCCAAACACAAATCCTCCTCGCTCTCTGGCTGTTGGTGCGTAGCGCTTGTGTGCATCTTGATGCGTGAGTGCGTGCAGGAGTTCTTGGTTGGCTAAGAGTCTGTCTGCTGCTCCGTTAATTACCCCCAGACGTTGTAGTTCTCGTCGGCCCCAGACTTGTCGAGCGCAGTGATTGACATCTTCTGCACGATAATGCATGAGTTGTCGTTCTTCTTGTTCTACGCGACTTCGATGTTGGTGCTGGCGTAGCAGGACTTCTTTGAGCTGTTCGTCTTCTAGCAGTGCATGTGTATCTTGTGGTGGTAATCCCAGTCGCGATCGTACTTTTTCTGTCTCTTCTCGCAACCATTCTGCACTTCCGTATTCTGATTTGACAGATAGTGGTGTTGTGTGCATTAGAAGTATCCTCCTCGGGGTAGTTCTTTTTCTGGTCCTTCTCGCATGGCGAGCATGCCTTGCATGATTCTTCGTACTGGACCTTCTAGTTCCTGTGCTCCATACACTCCTTTAACGGAGAGTTCAAGCGTGTTTGAGTTATTGTTGTGTACTATTGCACGGACTTGTACCGCATCGGGCCTTCCTCTTTCATCATTGCATACATAACCACCGTTATCGTCATACGCAGTGACTAATCCTCTCGAGCGGCATGGCAGTATGCTTCCCATTTCTGTTCGCACAAGTTGTGTGAGTTCCTTGGTTCTGTCAGGATTGCGTCCTGCGCCAAAGAATCGTAGCGTGATGTGGTGTTCATTAGTATCTTTTGCTACTGAACAGAGTAGTGTGGTATCTCTTCGAGGACCCCAGTAGGATCGGTTCAGTGGTGTATAGGAAGTATCTGCAATTTTGCTCATGGTGCCGTCGCGACCCACGTAGACTTCGCGCATTCCTTCTTTCATCATGTTTTCCATTTCAACCGCGTCATATTCCATTGTCACTCACCTACTGCTCTCTCCCCCTTATTTGCGTGCGGCGGGAGAAAGAGCACGCTGACTACCAAAAGACGTAAATCTTGGTATTCAGCATATTCGCCATTATCGCCTAGGATAACCCATACACTTATAAAGTTTGTGGCACATATTATTCATTTAGAGAGAAACATTACACAAATATGTCATTTTGACCGTTGTGTACGCAAGTCATGGGCAATAATAGCATTACTAAAACGGTGTGGAATCATATTGATGCAGACGCGACGATAAAGACTGATCTTGCACGAGACATTATCAATATTCGCGCTCTTGCGCGTTACTTGATGACAAAAAAGAAGGTCAGGGGAAGTATTGATTCGATTATTTCTGCGATTCGCCGGTATGTCAAGGAACGCAAACCCTCTACGATGGAACAAAAATTTCATCGTATGTTTGATCAGGCAAAGATTCTGTCCAAGAATAATGTTACTTCACTAACTCTTAATCGTCGCGCGGAGAAATATGTTGCTCGCGTCCTTGATATGAGTGCTGATAAGGATTTTGTGCGCGTAAGTAAAGCGTCGCGCTGGATTAAAATCATTGTTGAAGACAGCCACCTGAAAGAAGTGTTGAAGGTAATTCCTGCTAAACATATTGAAAAAAGAAATGAACATCTCGCAGAGATTAATGTGGTCTTTGATGAACGGATAGTCAAGCAAAAGGGCATTCTTGCAAAGATTGCAAGCGAAATTGCGATTCAGCAGATTAATATTGAAGATATGATTATTGTTCCTCCCGAATTTTTGATTTATGTGCAACAGGAGGATATGGTCAAAACGATGGAAGCTATTCTTGCACTGCAAAAAAAAGTGTAATGCGCGAAGTGTGTAACATCTTTGGTGCGCAAACTCTTTTATTGATCAACATACTGCCTGAATTTTCCTAACGTACGATGGTAATCTTTCCGTCAACAAGACCTACAAAGACAGGCATGGTCCATCCTTCTTTTGTGCGCAAAAGTGCGTTGTCAGGTGTGACTTTGAGTTCCCAGATGCGTTTGTCACACCACGGCGTCGCCTTCACTTGTTCTCTTGTAAAGAGGATTGGCTTTTCTTGAAACATCATGTGAATAAAGTTGTCGAGTTCTTGTAGCATGTGTTCGTCAGGCACTCCAAACGCTTTTGCATAGTCTAGCATTTTTGTTTTCATGTGTCTTTGCAGTGCTTCTTTGTCTTTGTCGAGTATTGCTTTTTGGACGTTCATTGCATAATCAAGTAACGCGTTCTTGTCTTCAAGTATCGGGGCGCTAACGAGTCGGTTGCTAAAGTTTGCTCCTGTGCTAGTGAAAGTAAACGTCTTTGTCAATGGTCCCTTTTCAAGTTCTTTGGAGAATGAAAAGTTCATCAAATCGCTTTGTTGACGGTCTGTACTCACGACACCTCCTTTTTGTGCGATGTTGATTCCTCCAGAAAAATGTGCTCCTTGCCCTCTTGCTTGTAGTGTGACTTCTAGCGTGTTGTCTCCGGCCAGATAAGGGTTTATCGGGTATCCTCCTGCACCTACGTTTCCTCGAACAACTGGAAATCCGTTGAGTAGAATCGTTGCGTCGCAGTGTTGTGCCTGAACTTTTAGAGAATATATGTCAGTCATGATGTCACCTCGAGATAGTCCCGGGCGGATTCGAACCGCCGTCCTAGCATCCAAAGTGCCAGATGATTGACCACTACACTACGGGACTGTTGTTGTAATGAAGTGCCTGATGATTTCTTGCCGAGCTTGCGAGGCGAGACCAGCAAATCGCAGATTTGCGCAGGACCACTACACTACGGGACTGTTGTGCGAAAAAACCCTTGCGTCCTTTATAAATATTCTTCTTGTCATTGTCGCAGGTGTCCGTAAGTCTTAAAAGGGATGAGAGCACAAAAACGGTATGGGGGACATCTTTTTTCAAGATGAGGTGGTGAGCGCAGTGTATGCGCGTTTGAGGGCGTCGTGCGGCGAATCTCGTACAGATACTCACGGCTCTGCGGATCCTTTTTCCTTATCATTGAATAAAATACATGATTGCGCTCCTTCTCTGACGTACTCCAGTACTGTTCATGGCGTTCCTAACGCGTATGCAAGACATGAGTTTTTATGTGACGACGTAGTTACTATGCTTCGCGAGGGCAGAGTCCCAGAGCGTCTTTTTCTAGATCTTGTGCACATGACTGAGAACCGTTATGTTGAGGATTCCATTAGTGTTCAGGGACCTCAGGCAGCTCTTACTATTGCGCGAAAGAAGGATCGTTTGATGCTGTATTCGCTAGAGGATAACAGTCAGGATCCTTATGAAAGTTCTTCATGGTTGTTGGAGCCTTGTGCACTTGATGTGACTTCTTGGAATGTTGCAGATATTTGTGAGCGTACGAAGTATTTTTTCAGAGGATATCTGCCACCGTTGCACAATATATCCAGGTCTCGTTAAAATCCTTGTCTTCGTGATGAATCGCTCCATATGTGTTTCTGGCGAGCAGGCCATTGATGAGATCTGCATAACGTCCTTTATTTTTTGCTACTCCTTCGTTATGAGTATCGTGTCCGATGTATTCACAGAATCGAATGTCGATTACGGATGTGTGTGGTTTTCTGTAACAGTAAAACAGTATTCGTGTATGTTTGCCTGCATCCTGTCTTCCCATCATAAGTCCGCCACTTGTTTGTTCTATTGTTCCTGTTCGCATGGAGAGTTGAAACGCGTTATCAGGTAGCGGTTTTCCCTCATCAAGCATTTCTGCTATTTTTGTTTGGACGGCGTGTACAACATTGAGTACTCCCCTAAGCACATGGCCTTCTTGCAATTCTGTCGCATACGCACTATCATACGTCCAGTAATAGCTATGTTTGTAGTATTTGTACGTTACTCCGCTGAGAAGGGAGCGTAATAGTGCTAGCACGCGGGTAAGAGAGGTGATGATGTCTTGTACTATCTGGCGGCACGCAAGGGTGAGATCTTGTGCTTCTTTGAATCGTTGATTGTCTAGTGCAGTAATGATCGAAGGAGTGTATGACGCGATCGTGCGCGCGGCGTTCTCTGCTTTTTGAAATTCTTCGCTACATTCTTTTTTAACAAGTGTTATTCTGTCTTCAACTGTTGTTCGTGGTTCGTGAAGTCCTGGAATAGTAGGATGTGCAACAGTAGAACCTGTTAGCGAGGTCAAAATATCTTGTATACAGGTGAGGACTTGTCCGGCTACTACTTGTAATCGATGGAGTCCTGATGAATAATCAAATTCTTTGGAATGGATTTGCACACTTTCTTCAAGTGCTACTAGATCATCAAATTGTTCGTCTTCTGAAGCACCGCTTTCTTCTATTGCTTGCGCATCGCGCTGATAATCTTCGAGAAGATCTCGTAATTGGCCGCTAAAATGTGATGTGGCAAACCAGTGTAGGAGGAGTTCGACGTGTTCAATGGATTTCTGTAAGCAGTCTAGTGCGGCCATGTGCATATTTCCTTATAGTTGGTTTTCATTGTCTGATAGTATAGAGTTGTAGTGTTTCTTCTTCCATGAAGTGCAAAACTCCTGGAATGATGAGACAATATGGTGCGTTGCCAAATTCTTGTCTTGTCAATGCTTCAAGTGTTCCATAGTGTATCACTGCGTCCTTGCTTCCCAACCGGGCACAACCTATTGCCTTGGTTTTCTTGGTGAGCAATCCTTTTTTCTGTTTTGATTCTTGTTGTAAGAGGTACTCTATTGCTTCACGAATCAAAAGAAATCGGTTCTCATCTGGTCGAAGATCGAGGAGAAACAGCGTGTGGGCACCAATGGATTTGTTCTGGCCTAGATATTCGTAGGGAGTGGTCACCTGTTCATGTTCTAGGGGGATTGAGGTGACTTTGCCAAATTTGTAGAGTTGTAATCCAGTGGCGCCCACGGCTGTCAGCACGGAGGCATTATGATGGACGCTGATTGGTATGCGGAGTTCTTTTGCGCGACGATAGAGATCCAGATGCGTAGTTGCGCTGAACACGTCGCCGATGACTAGAAAGCAGACTTGTTGTGTTTTCGCATCGTGGAGTATCGTGTCTTCTGCTCGTTGCTCAACGAGTTCTCGGTCTGCTTTGATAATATCATGACCATAAAATTTCTCCAGGTCTTTGATACTACATTGCAGAACAGAAGTATATGTTTCTAGGTAGAGAACGTCTGCTTTTTGTATGAGTTCAAGTGCTCCTGTGCTTACGTCTTGTTCTGTTGCTAGTCCTAGTCCTATGAATGCCAGACTCATGTGTGCAAACCTTTTTTTTCAAGAAACGCGCCGCCTATGAGGAGGAACAATACGAGTGCGAGTGAGACAAAGACCAGCAGGTACTGTCCAATGCCTATGAGAAGTCCTAGTGCTGCAACCACCCATAAATCTGCTGCAGTGGTAAGACCTACGACTCTGTCTTTGAGTTTGAAGATCACGCCGCCACCGAGAAATCCTATACCTACTGCTACTTGTCCTGCGATGCGGGAAATGTCTGCGTTGCCGCCAATAGTAATTGAGGCAATAGTAAAAAGTGCGGATCCCAAACAGACCAGGGTATGTGTTCGCAGTCCTGCAGGACTTCGTCGTATTTCTCGCTCAAGTCCGATGAGCGCGCCAACTCCTACTGCTAAAAGTGCGCGTCCCAAAAGTTCTGTCTCGGCTACCATAGTAAAAAGAGCCCTTCCATGCGGGGGCAAGGAAGGGGCGTTGCCTTTCCTAAGGGTTTGGGGGTGGTATCAGGAAAGGCGAGAATACACCGTGGTGGTGAGCCTTAGTCGTTGAGCAATTCTATGCCCAACTCGTCGTTGTACGTTTTTCGTTCCTGGACAAGGCCGCGTTTTGTGTACGCAAACGGCGTGTTGACTCCGGTAACTATTGTCATCACCATGAGTTTGCCGTTCATGTCCTCGCTGACGCGTGCTCCCCAGATCACATTGGCATCCTCGTCTAATTTGTCGGTGACGAGCTCTCCTGCTTGGTTGATTTCGTCAAGCGTGAGATCTGTACCTCCCCAGACATGGATGAGTGCTCCGGTCGCTCCATTGTAGTCAATGTCAAGCAGTGGGTTTTCTAATGCTCCTTTGACTGCTTCTGGTACGCGGTTTGCAGTGTCTGAAGTGCCTACGCCGATAGCAGCGATGCCTCCGTTTTTCATGATCGCATGGACATCTGCAAAGTCGAGGTTGACCAGGCTTGGCATGCTGATCGTTTCTACGATGCCTTTGATCATTGTCGCGATGAGTTCGTTTGCTACAGCAAACGCTTGTTGGATAGGCAGATTGCCTGCTATTTTGACCAAGCGATTGTTGTCGATTGTTATGACCGTGTCTGTTGTTCTGCGCAGCGCATCTAGTCCAAACTCTGCTTTTTCAAGGCGTGCACGTTCGATCGTAAAGGGCATGGTTACTACTCCTACAACTATTGCTCCAAGATCGCGGGCGACTTGTGCTATCACTGGGGCACTTCCCGTTCCTGTACCGCCTCCCATGCCTGCACAGACAAAGACCATGTCTGATGGTTTGAGTAGTTCTTTGATTTCGTTGATACTTTCTACTGCAGAGTCTTTTCCTTTTTCTGGAAAACCACCGCATCCCAGTCCTCGTGTGATATCTTTTCCAATAAGGAATTTTTTATCAGCTTCAGAAATGTTCAGGTGTTGCGTGTCTGTATTGCACGCCAGTATTTCGGCGCCTTTGATCCCTCGCTTGTACAGCCAGGTGACCATGTTGTTGCCGGATCCGCCTGATCCGATTACTTTAATATTTGCTCGGCCCACTTCTTGTGCTCCGAAATTTAGTTGTTGTTCTTTTGCCTTTTCCAGGAAAAAATCCATTGTTTTAACCCCCCTTTTGGTTGTCTTTTGTAGTTTACACTACCGAAATGTTTATTAGGAACGTTTACTCCCTACTCTCTTAGAACCAGTTCGGTCTTGTTTGCGCCAACAAACGTGACCGGTGCCAATGAAAGTCTGACGCCAATCAGAAACTTTCAGTCAAATTACCAACCAAAACGAGTTCGCCAAAACTCGTAACCTTAATTTCTTTGGTAATCATTTCTAGTATTTAAGCTTAATTATTGTTTAACATAGAGGTAAGACTACATAATTGTTGTATTTTCCCGACGAGAAATAACTCTTTTTTGCAAAACTAGCGCGATTTTTCGTTCCATGCGCGGTGAATGTCACTAATTGCTGTTGCACCTTTCTTCAAGGTGGCGTCGCACAGATTAACACTGAGTACACTTGCACTGTACCGTTCTAAACGATCCACTCGCTGCAATTCTCTCATGAGTGGTTGTGTGGCGCGAACATGCGAATAGACAACTTGTGCTGGTTCGAGTATGCAGATATCAAAGACGGCGAAATGATCCATTACTATTGGTCGCACATACTCAGTTGCAGTATCATGAGATCCTAGGTTGAAATACGTGACTTTTGCTCTTTCACACATTGTACATCCTTCTACAAGGAGCCGGGCCCACACTCCTTTCATTGATTCTTGGTATTCGGGTGTGCGAAGCCCTGCATATTGCAAAAACTTTTTGACAAGCGGTTTTGCCTCTTCAGATAAAGGGTTTGCAGAAAAGGAGACAATGTCTATTAGATCTCGTTGAAGTCCTACACTCATAGGAGTGCGTCTAGAACAGCATTTTTAAAGATATCGTCTATTTTTTATTTGGAAAGCAATGCTTTTCCTTTCTGTAGTATCTTCTCTAAGTACTTATAATATTCATGCTTTTTGGCTATAAGATCGCTTGTGCGATTGCCCCATTTGTGAAAGAAAGTAATATCCTCTACTTTTTTCTTGACCATAGGGGCAACTCCGCCTTCGTGATAGCCCAGTGCAATGATGGCTGTAGGTCGTGCTTTGTCTGGAATCTCGAGTAATCGCGAGACTTGTCCTTCTTGAAACGCTCCAACCCAACAAGAGCCTAATCCTTCTTTTGTTGCAGCCAGCAGGAGGTGCTCAGTTGCTGCTGCTGCGCTTTGCAGTGCGTATAATTCTCCTCGCTGACCGTAGAATTCTTTTTCCGCTTCGAGTTCTGCACACACTACAATAAGTACCGGCGCTTGTGCTATCCATTCCTGTCGCACACAGAGTTCTGCAATAGCGTGTCGCGTTTTTTCCTCCCAAATGACTATGAACTTCCATGCTTGGAGGTTGCCTGCGCTTGGCGCGTGACGTGCCGCTTCGATGATGTTTGCGATCTTGTCAAATTCTATTTCATCTGGCATAAATGCCCGCACACTTCTCCTCTTTTCAATAACTCTATACAGATCCATAACAAAGAGAAAGAATCGCAAGTATAAAACAGTTTCCTGATTAGTGGTGTTTTGCAGTCCGCAACAATGCTACTGCAGAGAGGAGTCCTGCACTGATTAACACACAACAAAGAAATATGCCGACAGCATAGACTGCAATAAACATTGTTTGACCCACAGGTATTCGCAACAGCAATGCGCTTAATCCGGCAAGAATACCACAGTAGAGCCCAAGAAGTGGAATGAGTTGTAGCCATGTGAGGAAATACTTTTTAGTAATGCCTGAAAAAAGAGTACCATACGCAAAAGCGTCCATAAAGCGTCCGGTAGTGACGCGCAGCAGTATGTAGGGTAAAAACACCAGTAAAAATGCGAGGAGTATCCATCGAAAGATGGTTCCTGCAATCGTTGGAATGAAGAAAGCCAGAGAGTACATGACGAGATAGATAGAAATAACAAAAAATAGTTTTACGCCTGTCTCGGATATGCTGTTCTTATGTCTGCGCGTAGGTGCAAAGAGCAATCCTAGAAAGTATATGAAAAACAGCATTCCTCCAAGTAGTAATACTGTTTGAACAATAATTGATACTACCGTGTCCTGAATCACCCCGAGATACGAAGCGAATCGCGCTCCTTCTGCTAAAGTAAAAAATACTATTCCAAAACAAAGCAGCAAAGCTATGGTAAAGGTGTGACCAAAACGTCGGTATGGTTCAAAGAGTATATTAGATGATTTCATGAGTCCCTCTTAAGGATGCAGGTAATTGGATTTGTTCGCGAATGTTACTAATAAGATCAGGCAGAGCGAGAACGGGAGTAAATGCAGTTCTTATGAAACTCGTAGTTTGTTCTATCGCCGCGCTTGCTAGCGGGAGTTCCTGATTGCGAACGTCTTGAGCTCTGAGTATTGAGTTTTGATGGCGTTCGAGGTTTGCAGATAGTGTTCGCGTTATTGCTGCCTCTATATTGTCGACCAGACGTGGCGAATTCTGTATAAAGTGCCGTTGTGCAAATGTTGCTGCGACAAAGTACGATTCTTCATTGAGGAGATCAAGAACGTGCTGCGCGTCTTTTGAGGAGGTTACCAGAGTAGTGGATCGAGGACCGGTGGTTAATAACAGGCTTGTCTCTGTGATGTCAAGCGCATACTTTCTTTCGACGAACGCAGCATTGTCTGTGATAATAAATTGATAGTTTCCTTTGGGCAGTTCTATGCCGCGGTAAGAAAATTTGGTATTGTTTTTCATTGCTTTTTGTAATTTTTCAACTGTTTGCGGGAAGGCAGAAGTTGTTTCTGTTGCAGGTTCTTCTGCTGGTCGCGATTCTCTGATATAACATCCCGGTTCTGGTTCATTTCTGCATTCCTGATCATCATCACATTCATAGATTCCTTGTGTGCATGTACTGTCCTTACACCAGGGAATGGTGAGCTCTAATTCGTTTTTGCACCTAGCAGGAAATCGTTTTGCGCAGTCTTCGTTACGATGACATTCAGGCGGAACTGATTCTTGACCGATTTCATTCCATTGACAGTATGCATCACAGCGCAGTGATGGATTTGTAGGGTGGGGAGTTCCCGGAGGGTCGCATTCTTCATTATCAATATCCTTCTCAAGGCCCTCATCGTACCATGGTTCGTCTCTGTACTTAGGCGAGGGAGCGGTGTGAAAATCTGATACGATTTCGTCACCACAGAAAAAAGCGAAGCATTTGCATTGATCATTACACCCGTAATGTTGCATTCGCGCTAATACCACGCTATCAGTGTAGCTCATCTTTTGATCATAGTACTCATCAACAAATTCTTGATCTGCTAAAGTGATGACACATTGAGCGGATTGTCCTAATCCGGATGGAGGATCGCATTCTTCGCCCTCATTCAGGCGAAAATTGCCGCAAGTGGTTCCTGTTTTAGGTTTGCATGCAAAAGTAGCTTCTGTTGCGCTTAAAAAGGGCTGTCCTCCAATTGTTCGGGCCTGATCCGGGTATACTGCAGTTGGCCAGTAGGATTCTACATAACAATATTCGTTATCAGGACACTGGCGAACATGGTATTCGCAATACCCTTCAACACAGGACGGTTCTTCGTAAATGATGTTTTGCACACAATACGTTGGACAATCTCTCAAAGTAGTACATTCAGAACCATGAAACGCTATGACGGCATTTGCCGCTAGCACGATGATAAACAAGAACAGTATTCCTGCAGTATGTTGTGTTCTACCTCTTTTGTGCAACATTTTTTTCTTAAGGGGACTGACAACTATAATAACTTTTGCTATCAAGACAACTCTTCAAACAACAACTCTTATTAACAAATCATTATTGTTAGCGATTATGGACTATCTTGATCTTGTAAAACTCTATGCGTCTCTTGAGAAGACGTCTAAACGTCTTGAAAAGACTGTTCTTGTCGGCGAGTTTTTGCAGTCTCATAAGGGCGGTTGTCATATTATTTATCTTATTGAGGGTAAGGTGTTTCCTGATTGGGATTCTCGTAAAATGGGCGTGGCTTCCCGTTTGTTGCTTAAGGCATTGAGTGTGAGCACAGGAGAATCCATTGCCAAGATTGAGATGCGTTGGAAAAAGCTTGGCGATATTGGCGAGGTTGCTGAAGAGTTAACTAAGAAGAAGACTCAATCAACACTGTTTTCACAATCACTTACTGTTGATAAAGTGCAGAAGAATCTTGAAAAGCTTGCAGAGCTTGAAGGTCAGGGTACTGTTGATCGTAAGGTAAAGATTATTGCTGAACTGTTGTCCAGTGCCAGCCCTTTGGAAGCGAAGTATTTGGTGCGTACGGTCATTGGTGATATGCGCACTGGTCTTGGCGAGGGGGTGATGCGTGATGCGATTGTCTGGGCGTATTTGTCAAAGGAAATACAGGTGTCTTATGACAAGGAGAAGAATGCTCTTGTCTTTGGTACTGATCGAAAAGATTACGCGCAGGCCGTTGATGAAGTTGAAGAGGCGTATAATTTGACTAATGATTTTGCAAAGATTGCTGAATTACTAGAAAAGAAAGGTCGCAAAGGTCTTAGTTCTATTGAGCTTACACCGGGTAAACCTATTAAAGTGATGTTGTATCCGAAGGCAGAGACTATTGAAGAGGCGTTGAAAACGGTTGGTAGTCCTGCTGCTTGTGAGTATAAGTTTGATGGTTTTCGTTTGCAGATTCATAAAAATGCTGATAAGGTGTGGATGTTTACTCGTCGTCTTGAAGAGGTATCCAAGCAATTTCCTGAACTCATTGCGTTAGTGAAAAAAAACATTAAGGTTTCTTCTTGTATTATTGATTCTGAAGCGGTCGGTTTTAGTGTCAAGACCGGCAAGTATTTGCCGTTTCAAAATATTTCTCAGCGTATTAAACGTAAGTATGATATTGAAGAGCTTGCTAAGAAATTGCCTGTGGAACTGAACATGTTCGATCTAATGTATCTCGATGGTAAAACGTTGATCAAAGAATCGTTTGAGAAGCGTCGCAAAAAACTCCTTAAGGTTGTGGTGAACAAACCCTTGATTCGTGTGATTGATCAGCTTGTCACTGATGATGCAAAAAAGATTGATGATTTTTACAAGGAATCGTTAAAGAGTGGTAATGAGGGGTTAATGATTAAAAACATCGAGGGAATGTATAAGCCCGGCAAACGCGTAGGGTATGGTGTAAAACTTAAGCCTGTGATGGAAACGCTTGATGTTGTTATTGTCGGTGGCGAATGGGGCGAGGGTAAGCGCGCTCATTGGATTAGTAGTTTTCGTATTGCTGTGCGCAATGCCAATGGGGATCTTGTTGAGATTGGACGTGTAGCAACGGGTCTAAAGGAAAAGCCTGAGGAGGGTTTTTCGTTTGCAGAGATGACTGAATTGCTCAAACCTCTCATTGTTAAAGAGACCGGTAAAGAAGTGGTAGTGAATCCTTCTGTCGTCATCGAGGTGGCGTATGAGGAAATCCAAAAGTCACCTACGTATTCCAGTGGTTATGCGTTGCGTTTTCCTCGTTTTCTCGCGTTGCGTGCGGATCGCGGCGTGGAGGATAGTTCTGATCTTGATCTTGTCGAAGAATTGTACAACAAACAGCGCGGCAGATCCTAATTTTGTATTGGTGTTTTCTCCAGCCTAACAGGTTCGCGAAATCGCAGATTTCGAGGTGACGAACCCGGGTTCGAAGACGAGCCATAGAAAAACAAAACAAAGCCCAAAAGGCAATGTAAGTATGCCCGAGCGAGGATTCCTTGAACACCACAGGTGTTCGAGGTCCGCGAAATCCCAGATTTCGAGGTGACGAACCCGGGTTCGAAGACGAGCCATAGAAAAACAAAGAAAATCTAACAAGTAAAACATGCCCGAGCGAGGATTCGAACCCCGGTTACACGGATTTTGCAAAAGTATTCTTCCGCAACCGTGCGTACTATCCAGACTATACTACTCGGGCGTGTGTGATAAGCACGGTCGTGAGCAACCGCGCCTTGAGAACCGAAGACCATCTGTTCGGATAACATAAAGAGTTGCCGTCACGTCAAGATTGTACTCCAGCGTGTATTACTGACCAAAAAACCTGTATATAAACGTTTCTGCCTTGAGTATTGTCTTGTGCTGTGTTACTCACTGGGTTTAATTGCTATGGTTGCCGGACTTTTTCGTCCAACACATGGACCGTCGCGTACGTGAAATCCTGCACTGATCATCGCTTCTCGTACGCTGCGCGCACAACTGTATGTTGCCAGTACTGCTCCCGGTTTCATGACGCGAAAAACCTGAGCAAACAGTGTTGTTGTCCATAGTTCTGGACATTTTTTTGGCGAGAACGGATCGAAAAAGACAGCATCAAAAGTACATGGTAATGTTGGTACCACTGATCGGACATCGCCTACTACAAGTTGTAGGGATACGTGTTGATCCTCATATGATCCTTGTCGTATAGCGTGACAGAGCATTTCGTGACTTGAAAAAGGATAGTCCATGTTGAGGACTTGTTGCAGGATAGTCTCATCGTTTTCAATCGCTACAATGCTTGTCTTACCTGCACGTCTTGCATCAAGTGCTGCTGCGCTATTGTACCCAAGACCAAAACAAATATCAAGAATAGTAATGTTTGTGTGACCTGAAATCATGCATGGCTCGACGTATTTTTTTATGGCTTCTTCTTTTGCACCACTTAAAGAATGCAAAGTCTCGTCGTATTGTTCGCTATGTAAAGTCAGCGAGCCGTCCTGTGTTTGTATCCATTTCATGTCCTAATTGCGATAATAAGTTCTTGGCTATTTTTGGTCCTAAGAGTCGGGGAAGCGTGGCTTTTGCTTTGATCAGATCTGATGGAATTTTTATTCCGTGTCTAAAGAGTTGTCGTGCTCGTACGCGTCCCACTCCTTTGAGTTTTAATAATGGCAACAGTTCTTCTCGCACGCCGTTTTTGAGTCGTATGCGTACTTTGCTAATGTGAGACACGAGATCGTGGCGATCAAGGAGTATGGAGAGTTCCGACATGCCATACAATAACCATTCTGCTTTGTCTAGTTTTGCTTTGAGTTCTCCCGGTCGAACATTGTAGGTTTCGAGGAGATAGTTTTCGCTGTGCTCATCGATCCAGTCCAAAAAGAGCAGGCTTGTCTTGATGCTTTTAAGCCAGTCTTCGTAATCGAGTTCAAACATGCTTGGTTCTTTGTCAAGTAATTGGTTTTCCCATTCAACTACTTTTTGTTGTACTAGTTCGTATTCTTTTGATTTCACTGAGAGTAATGGCCACATTTCATTGGTGTGACAGACGAGTTGTATAAAGCTCACTGGTCGCAGTGCTACTGTTGGTGATCGTTTGATGCCTTTGACGATATGATGTGCGGTTAGCGGGTCGAGATAGAGTTGTGCTACGCGGTGTCCGATTGCTGTTGCGCGGTATTTCCCGTCTTGTTCAAGTAAGAACTGCCATTTCAACAATACAGATAATGTTTTGTATATGGTGTCCTCGAGTCGTGCCATATCTTCGTACTGGTATGCCCAAAACGTATCTTTGAAAAAATCAAGTATTTGATCATCCGTTTGGATGATTTTTGACGAGATAAGTGATAATAAATACGTGCGCATGACCGGTTCAACGTTGAGTTTTGATTGGATGTTTTCAGGTTCGCCGCAAATATATTCGTCATAGATGTCGTCTGCTTCTGCTTGTGCAGTGGCAACAATAATTGCTTCGCCGTGATCATCATAGCCAGGTCGTCCTGCCCGCCCTGCCATTTGGTGGTATTCAAGGACGGGAATAAATCGCATGCCAAATCGTCCTGCATATCGTTTAAGATCTCGTATGATAGCGCGGTACGCTGGTAGGTTGAGTCCTGCAGCCAATGTCGGTGTGCAACAAATAATGCTGACTTTTCCTTCACGGAAAGTGTCTTCTATCAGGTGTTTTTGCGCACTGGCAAGTCCTGCGTGGTGAAAGGCCACTCCTTTTTTGATGATTGCAGCTAATCGTTTGCATTGTTTTGTTGGTTTTGACAATGCTCCAAGAACTTTTTCTGCTAGTGCGTTGTATGCTTTGCCTTCAATTCTTTTACTGATCTCTTCAGCTACTTTTTCTGCCGATCGCTTGGTGTTTACAAAGACGAGCGCTTGTTTTCCTTGTCGCACCGTGTCAAGTGCAAGATTGAGTACTGGATCTGTCGTCGGCGCAGCTATCGTTGAAATCATATGCTCACACATCAATTGTTAGCTTTTAAACCTTATGGGCGCATGTCCAGTTACGCCCTCAGGTCATAAACTTTTTATACAGGTATTGTGAGTGCTTTCGTTATGGGAACGTGGGCAAAATCATTATTTGGAAAGGACAGTTTTGAAGATGTCGGTATTATTCTTGCCGGGACGAATTCGCCGGAGTTTGAACAACAGGTACTTGGATTTTTTGATGAGGTTGTTTCTTCAAAAGATGCAGTGTATCATGGTCATTTGGTCAAAAAGGATGGAAAGTATTATCCGCTTGTCAGTAACGTGTATGGCGCTCCTGCTGTTGTTGATGTGATGACTGAGATGCATGATGGGGGTTGTCGTAACATTATTTTCATTGGGTACGCGTTTGGTTTTCATGACGTGCCTGTCGGTTCTGTTGTGTTGCCTGTTGAAGCGTTTCATTTCCACGGGTTGTATCATGCAATTACTCCTGATCGTCATGTTGATCGGCCTGATAAGGAGTTACTGAACAAGGTGTATGATTGTTTGCGGGACCACATCCCGCTGCATAAGGGCGTTAATATTACTGTTCCTGCGGTGACCTTGCAGCTTCCTCACAATAATCCGTTCTATAAAAAAATTAATCCTGATAGTCTGGAGATGGAAGTGGCAGCGTTGTATGCGCGCGCAGAGGATATTGGTGTGCGCGCTTGTGCAGTTCTGATTATCAGCGATAATCGCTTGGAAAATATTGGTGATGATTCAAAGCGTACCGTGCGCCGCGCAGCAAAAATAAAGGTTATTGAAAGAGTGGTTGCCCGTCTCTCTTCGTTTTCGTTACCCGATCTTGGAAAAGAGTTTAGTATTAACAAAGAGCTTGCTAGAACTGTGGCGCTCGACGACAATGATAGGACCGTGTATGACGAGTAACCAAAAACTTTATAACACGGCACGCTCGCCTTTGTCCTGCGGGCCCGTAGCTTAGCCTGGTGGAGCGCACGACTGATAATCGTGAGGTCCGGAGTTCAAATCTTCGCGGGCCCATAGAGCGTTGGGGACTACAAGTCCCCATACTCACTTCTTTTGATCAAACTTTTAGAAAAAGTTTGCCTTCGACTTCAAATTATCGTATAAAAAATGTTCTTTTAACTCGATAATTCCTTGTGATATTTACTAGGCGTTAGCACTTGCAAGTAACATTTCGATTCTTGTTCTTAGAGACTGCAGTGTGACTTGTTCAACTTTCTCATCATTGATGAAAAATGTTGGCGTTGCTTTTACTCCTTTTGAAATGCCGACTCGGTAATCACTTTCAACTAGCGCTGCTTTTGCCCCGCTGTCAAGACAATCATTGAAGGTGTCGTCCATACCTAGTGCGCTCGCATAGAGTTTAAGATCGCTTGTCGATAATCGGTTGTTATTTTTGAATGCTGCGTCGATATATTCTTTCATCATGCCTTGATCATTGGCGCATTCTGCACCTTCTGCAGCTTTTTGGGCGTATGCGTGTATGCTGCGCAGCGGAAAATGGTAGAATTGAAAGCTGATGTCATCTCCGTATTCTTCGAGTAGTTGTATTGCAATAGGATGGGCTTGAGCGCATGCAGGACATTGCAGATCTGAAAACTCAATGATTTTTATGGGCGAGTCAGGATTGCCAAAATCCGGTTTTGGGGTAATAATATCTGGATAGCTTGGAATCGTATACCAGTAAGCAAGATAGGCGGCAATGATCAAAATCCCTAACGCAACGAGGTGCTTTAGCTTCACTTTCATAACGCAAAAAAAGACAAGCGCGTTATTTAAGGATTGTGCAACTCCAAAGGAGCTGGCGCATTTCAGGGCAGTGCACATGGTAGCAATAAGTGCTAACAGGTGCGCGTCGCGCATAATGCAGCGATGTCTGTAACAAGAGCTGACAAAAAGCGCAGTCACCGCCTGACTTGTCGCGAAACGTTTATAAATCTCTGACTTGCTCAAGCGATCATGCCCCTGTGGCTCAGTGGTTAGAGCGGACGGCTGTTATCTTGCTTCGCTTGTTGCTCTAAGCAAGCTTTGAAAGAGACCGTCAGGTCGCAGGTTCAAATCCTGCCGGGGGCGTTATCTTTTTATACCTTTTTTTCTCAGCAGAACGTATGCATTATGATTTGGAACTGGATCGTGTAGTGAAGCGCATAATCGATGAGAAGGCTAAAACAGTTTGTATTCAATTACCTGACGGTCTTAAGCCTCGAGCTGGTGAAATCTATGATCATCTCACTGCTCATACATCTGCTCAGATCATTATTTGGCTTGGCTCGTGTTATGGTGCTTGCGACATCCCGCTTGAAGTCGAACGTCTTGGTGTCGATTTGCTTATTCAGTGGGGTCATTCTCAATGGGAATAATGGTCTATCTTGCTCTCAGTGTTATTTCATCAGTCGGTCTTCTTCTTGGTTTTCTCGTTGGAAAATGGGCTAAGGAAGAACTTGTTCATGCACGGGTGTTTTTGCAGTTCAGTCAAGAAATTTTCGTGCTGCTCATTGCCTGGGTGTTTTTGTCTGGTTTCTTGTCGACAATCGTGACAAGCGGTATTATCGGTGTGCTGGTACTGCTTGTGGCACTCCTGCACTTCAAGAATGTCTCGTCTCCGTTGTGTTGGCTTTGTCATGAAGGATCGCCGAGCCAATACGTCTTGTACGGATTACTAGGCGCAGCCCTTTTAGCAGGTTATCGCGTCGGACAATTGCAGATGGTTGCGTCGCTTGCGTTTCTTCTTGGATTTCCAACAGGATCTTTATTGTTTCAAAGAACTGGTATTAGAAGCGTTTTTCTTTCTATGACGCTCTTGGTGCTCATCGCTTTCGTGTCATGGTTTGTGTTTTAGAGTAGTGATCCTGTAAGTCCTGCAAATAATGGTATCATCACGTTATCATCAAGAGATCCGGAAAAACGCTCTGCAATCATTGCTGTTATTGCCATAATAAAGACGACGGGCAGTGATTCGACAACAAATAAACCTACGATCAGGCTGACGACAAACATGGTTAGACTTCCTTCTATGCTTTTTTGGCCAAGAAATGGTGTTCCCCATCGTTTGCCGACGAGTGCTGCTAATGCATCGCCAAAGATAAGCATCAGTATTGCTGCAAGTGCGATGTGCTGTTCAAACATGATAAATGAGAGCAGTGTTCCAAGAAGGAAATAACTGTTGCTATGAATACCGTTGCGTTCATGTTGTCGTTGTAATTGTTTGTAGCCCGGTGCTGACCAGTTTAGATGCGCGAGAACAGCGTCAATAACTAAACTGCTAGTCATACCAACAAAAAGAAGGTAATAGATTGCGGTGAGACTTATCCATTGTTGTGCTAAAAAATAACCTGCTATGAGCAGTAGTCCGACGAGCATGTGGAAGAGTTTTCGAAACAGTTCTTTCATAATATCTGTTTTCGTATGCCAAGGGCAAAGCCTATCGCGTTGACGATAAAATGTAATGTGACGCTGAGTAGGACTATGTATAGAGCATTCAACCATCCTGGAAAGTACACGAGTGCGCCTATCGCAAGTGCTCCAACAGCATAGTCTATTTGATCGAAGGGAACCCATGCTTTGCCACTTTTTACGCCGATTTGTCGTTTGAAAAAACTCTTGAGTATATCACCCAGTAGCGCTCCAAAAGACAGTGCAAGTCCTAGTAGTATCCAGTGCTCATAAGAATACAGCGACAACCATCCTGTAATTGGAAGCAAAAGATACTGTACGGCAGCTACAACAACTCCGACCACTACTCCACTAACTACTCCTCGTAGCGTTTTGTGTGATCCCAAAATGGGTTTTCCTCTCCATTTTTTTCCTCCGTCGAGTGGTATATTGAGCCATTCGAGATGCTGTCGTGCAAAGACCGGTGCCATATTTGCAAAATATGCTGGAAGCATAAAGTAGAGGAGTTGTAAGATGAGCATATGTCAAAAAAACGTAGAAATGTATATAAAGATTCTCTCTTTGCACGCAGAATATGAATATTCCTAATACGCTGGTTACTATTCGTTTGCTTCTTGTACCGCTTATTGTGATTTTTTTGTATATTCCGTTGACAAGAATGGTTGTTCCCTTTCTGGTTATTCTCGCGTGGGTTACTGATTTTCTCGATGGATATATTGCTCGAAAGAGGGGTTTGCAAACAAAGTTTGGTGCATTTTATGACCAGTTTGTTGATAAGATCCTTGTTGCCTTTTCCTTAATTACTCTCGGGGATTTGGGAATTATTCCTATGTGGCTTGTTATACTTATGCTCTTTCGTGATTATCTGGTGACTGGCATTCGCAGTATGGTCAAGGCAGAGGGGGTTATTCTTAAATCTGAATGGAGTGGCAAGATTAAGTTTGGCTTGCAAGTGATCACGATTATTATTGCTTCTGCTCTTTTTGCTTTGGCTCCCTATTCTTCTTTTATTGCTCAATACATGTATGTTATTGTTTTTTGGACCATGGTTGTTGCAACGCTTGAAGCGTATTATGCGCTTGTGGAATTTCTTGCAAAGAATTGGAAAGTTATTTCTTCATGGCGTTAAGATGTGTGTTTTGAAAAAAAAGGAGTGAGGTGACATAGAGAACGCAGGCCTTCACTTAAGTCCACGTTAGTAGTACTTTTGTTCCTCGTCCTTGATCTGCATAGGTAAAAGCGTTTGTCAGTCCTTCTTTTGTTGCGGTAAAACGTTTCTCGTCAAGTATGCGCAGTATGCGTTGTGAGAATTGTTCATCAGTCATGAGTTCAAGCACGGGCGGGAAATCTTTGCGTCCGCTTCTCGTCGAACCTACCATTCGTATTCCTTTTTCAAGGAGTGGTCGTGTAGCTATGGGGAGTGGTTCTTCGCTTACGCCAAGCAATAATAGGGTTCCCTGCACTCGCAGGCATTCCTGTGCGGTCTTTATTGCTTTTGCTGCGTGGTGTCGTCCAACACATTCTACTGCCAGATCAACATTTCTTGGCAAAGTGTCTTGTCCAATTACTAGTGTTTGCGCAAAATCTTGTGCTCGTTGTAACCTATCTTTTTGTATGTCTGCGAGGTATAAGCGATCTTTGGTAATTCCATAAAATGATGAGAAAAAGTTGGCACAGAGATATCCTGTTGGTCCGGCACCAAAGATTATAACGCGGTCAGTGCTTTTTACTTTTTGTGCTTGCAGTGCGCAGTGGCTGACTGATAATAATTCTGCGAGGACTGCGCATTCTTTGCTTACGTGTTCTGGGATGCGTGCAAGACAACTGGAATGTTGTACGAAAAGAGATTGTGTCATGCCGTCTACACTGCTTGACATGAATCGCACATTTTGGCAGAAATTTTCCGGCAGTCCGTGTGTGCATGAATAACAGTTGTCTCCCTGATGAACAGTGCATGGAATATTTGGTATAAGAACAACTAATTCTCCTTTGTCAAATTGCGCTGTTGCTTCTTCTACTTTACACACTCCTTCATGTAGTAATGCGAGTGGATATTTTTTTTTAAGTACTTCTGGTGATCGTCTGCCAAAATAATAGCGAAGATCTGATTGGCAGATCCCTGCAAGTACTGGAGAGACGAGGACGTGGTTTTCGGGAATGCGGGATATGGTGAGAGGTTGTTGTTCTATTTTTTCTGCGGCAACAACGCGCAGTGCAGTACCTTGAAATGACATACTGCGCTTTTCAAAAGCATTCTATTTAAGTGTTTGGAAAAAAAAGATTTAAAAGGTTGCGCACATCAAGTGAGTAAAGGAGGTCCTCAGATGGATTGTACATCTATTGCTAATGCGAATGTGAAGAACAAAACCGTTCTTGTTCGTGTTGATTTTAACGAACCACTCGATGATAAGGGACGTCTTGTTTCTGACTATCGTATTCGTGCCGCGATTCCTACTATTTCCTATTTGCGAAAAAAGAACTGCAGGATTTTGTTATTGACGCATTTGGGACGTCCTAAAAATCGTGAGAAGCGGTTCAGAACAGCAAAGCTCGCAGCGCGATTGTCAGAACTGATCAAGACGAGAGTGTTTCATACAACTGATTGTATTGGTGCTCACACACTTTTGGAAGTGCAAAAACTCGGACCAAAGGATATCCTCATGTTGGAGAATGTTCGTTTTTATCCTGAGGAGAAAGCTAATGACAAACTTTTTGCAAAGCAGTTGTCACAACTTGCGCAGGCGTATGTTAATGAGGCGTTTAGTAATTGTCATCGAAAGCATGCATCTATGGTGGGCGTTCCTCAATTCTTGCCAGGTCTTGCAGGTTTGCGATTAATTGAAGAGCTTGACGTTCTCGGTTCTTTGCTAAACAGGCCTAAACGTCCGTTTGTCGCGTTATTGGGTGGTGCAAAGGTGTATTCAAAGATTGACGTGCTTAAGGCTCTGCTCAAGTCAGCTGATAAAGTGCTGATTGGCGGTGCAATGCTGTTTACTTTTGTTAAAGCTCAAGGTGGTTCTGTTGGTAAGAGCCCTGTAGAGGATGATAAGATTGATCTTGCTCGTCGGTTGCTACAATCATATCCTGGCAAAATTATTCTTGCTCCTGATGTAGTTGCTGCTAAAGATAAGAATTCCAGAGCGGTAATTGTCTCTTCGTCAGCTATTCCGAGTACTCATGCAGGTTTTGATGTTGGTCCTCAAACAGTCGAACTTTTTTCAAAGAGTGTTAAGAGCTCCAAAACGCTTTTTTGGAATGGTCCTCTTGGATGGTATGAAGTTTCGAAATTTTCAAAGGCGACAAATCAGATTAGTAGGGTTATTGCAAAGAGTAAAACATTTAGTGTGATTGGCGGCGGTGACAGTGCTACAGCAGTACATCGTTTACGTCTTGCTAAAAACATCGATTTCATGAGTACCGGCGGCGGTGCAGCTTTAACACTTGTTGCAGGTCTTGAACTGCCTGCAGTAACAGCGCTTCGTCGCAGCAAAAAAATTAAGTAACAACTATGCGAAGTCGTTCTCGTGCCCGTCTGATAATGGAGTGGTGCAATGATTCTGGGGCAAATGATTGTAATTGTTTTTCATGACTGGTTATTTCATGCTGTACTGCAGTAATCGCATCTTCTGTCATTGCCAGTTGCTCTTTGAGATCTTGTAGTGTGACCATGTCTGGATGTTCTCGAAGCTCTTGTAATGCTTGTTCGTATCTTTTTGTTGTCAGTGCGTGTTGTTGCTGTAGTGTTGACAGTAAGGAGGGTGTTACCTCATTGAATGCTTGTTGTGCTTTCTGTAGCTTGTCTGGCTTTAGATCAAGAGAATGTAGAGCATCATTGCATTCTTTTAAGACAGTATTTATGCGCAGATCCATATCCTGTGAAAGTGCTTCTAATGAGTCTTGACTGTATTGTGCTGCCAGTGGCCGGCGGTATTGCTTTGCATATTTTTTTAGAGGACTGCGAAGCGATGCGAAAAGATCTGTTATTTGTTCTTGAATATCTTGCACTCTTTTTTTTAATTGTGTGATCTCTTGTTTTGCCTGTCTAAGTCGGGCTCCGTCGCGTAATTGTTGCATTTTTTCATCGATTTTTTCTTTTCGTTTTTGCAGTGTTGAATATTCTGCTCTTTTTTTTGTTAGTGCTTCGGTTGTTTTCTTTTTTTCTTGTACCTGTGCAGCATATGTTTTGAGATCCTTAAGTAATTCTGTAGTACTTTGAAGTTGTGATGTAGTATAGTAGTGCTCTATGCGTTGCAGTTGTTCTGCTACTGTTTTTAGCGGCGCTTCTATTTCTCGTAGTTCTCGTGCAAAGAAATGTGAGAGTATTTGTTTTGGTCGTTGTACTTTTTCTGCCAATTGTGTGCTTTTTTCTTTGTATTCTTGTATTTGGTTAAAAAAGTTCTGGCGGGAAAATACGGGTAATTGATGGACGTATTGCGTGAGTGCTTTAACATATGCTTCGCGGTTTCCTTGCATGAATTGTTTTTCTCGCTTTGTGATTTTGTCATTGTGTAGTGTTTTTTTGAGAAATTCACTGCATTGACTTGTGGTGTGTTCCACTTGTGTTGTGAGCATGACATTCAGTTCTTCAATATGTTTTTTGAATTCTTTTTCTTTTTCTTGTACCCTATTTTGCAGTTCCTGTTCTAGGTCTTCCCAGGCGATGTGTTCTGGTTTTGCCAGCCATTTCTTCAAAAATCGAAACATAGAGCTTTTATAGCACTCGTCATTTATAGGTCTTATGGCAAAACAGGCGTTTAAGCGTATTGCTAGAAAGCGTATTCATGAATTGTTTGAGCTAGCTGCAGAAGTGTTTTCTATTGATCCTGCGCTGTCTACGCGTTATGTCAGTCTTGCTCGAAAGATTGCTATGCGT
Organism: Candidatus Woesearchaeota archaeon; assembly: GCA_014729505.1. Taxonomy (GTDB): domain Archaea; phylum Nanobdellota; class Nanobdellia; order Woesearchaeales; family ARS49; genus WJJS01. The sequence continues at coordinate 69,550 of WJJS01000015.1, read as the reverse complement.
TTTAAGGTGCGTATTCCGCGGGCGTTAAAGCGTAAGTTTTGCAAACATTGTTACGCGTATCTCGTGCCTGGCAAGAATGCGCGTGTCAGGGTGCAGAATGGTAAGGTCGTTATTTTTTGTACGGGTTGTAAAAAATATACGAGAATACCTTTATCGAAGTAATTCTAGTTGTACGAGTATGGCGTAGATAAACAGTGTGCTTGCAAGAAGGTCGAGAAATCCTCGTACGACGATAATGCTGCCACTGTACCCTGCTGCAATGCCTAGGGCGAGTTCTACTAAGAGGAGGAGTACTGCCGCGAAGATGACTTTCCACGGCAGTAGCACCTCTTTTTCCTTGCGTAAAGTCAAGAGAACGATGAATACCCCTCCTAGAAGGAAGAATAGCATCAGGTGAAAAAATGGTGCGGCAGTAAGTAATGCAGTATCAAGATTCATAGTCTCGCCCCCTTTGTGGCGATTCTTGCTACTACTGCGATTGTTAAAAAGAGTAATGCTCCTGTCAAGGAGAGTTCATATAGTACTGGGGCACTGGTAATGGAGAATGTTTCCAAAGCGCCGATGACCGCGCGTATGCCAAAGAGAATGAATCCTACAGCCAGTAGTTTCCATGCGGCATCCTGCTTTGCTCGTGCAAAAAGGACAAGTGATAAGAGTATGGCAACAAGAGCTAGAAGTGCAGTGGCAAACTGTGTGCTGCCATACACGATGGAAAACAGGTCTAAGGAAATATTGTTCACCTCTCGTCGACAGGAAAGGGTATAGCTTATTTAAGTGTTTTGGTGAACAAGTACAAAGCGACGACGCTGATTCCTCCCACAGTCAGTGCGGTATCTGCAATATTGAATGCCGGCCATATGAGAAAGTCAATAAAATCCGTGACATAGCCAAAGAATAATCGGTCTATGAGATTACCGAGTGCTCCTGCAAGGATGAGCGCACCAAAGATGCTTGTTGATTGTTGTCCTACGATATCGCGGTAGGCATAGACAAAAAAGATCAAGACGATAAAACTGATGACTATAAGTACTGTTGTATAGTGTTGTAACAGTCCAAAAGCTGCTCCGGTATTATGTATGCGCGTAAAGTGCAGGACTCCCGGCAGTAACGGGATGCTTTCTCCCATTGTTAAACTGCTTCTCACTATCCATTTTGTGATCTGATCGAGGAGGAGAATGAGAACAGTAAGAAGAAAAAAAAGTCTCGAATGCTTCATATGCGTTTGCTTTCTATGCGTTCTATTCGCGAAAGAACGGCATCGAGTTTTGCATTGATGGAATCGAGTTTTGCTTGCATGATTTGTACATCTTTTTCAAGGCTTTTGCCAGAGTGTGATGGTTGCATGTCTGCAGAGGGACTTAATGCGGGGGGCGGTGTTGCTTCTTTGATGGGTTGTACTATCGGATCGCTTCCCGACGGGCCTGGTGGTGGCGGTACGGCGTCTTTTGGCGGACCCACTTCTTCAGTGTCCGGTTCGTCCAATGTGAATTCGTCTTCGTCTTTTTTCCAAAACATGATCTTATTGAGTATTCCCATTTAGTCGCTCCCGAGCACGAAATCTGGCATCCATGTGCCGAGTCTGAATGCAAAGGGCGATGGTTGTACGGCAATCGTGCTCTTTTTCATTTGTCTGATGATCCATAATCCTTTGTTTGCAGTGTCATATGTTTCTATAAATGCAAGGCTTGCTCGTCTTTTGTCCTCGCCTTTGATAACTTCCAGCATCTCTTTGTAAGTACGTCCTTCACCTCCAAACTGTACTTCTGTGAGATGTGCTAAGGCCTGCGGTGTTACCGTGATGATGTACTCGTATGCACTGGTACTGCTTGGGATGTCAAGAAGTGCGCTGCTATTGTCGTCCATTTTTTCAAATGCTACAAGTGTAGTATTGTTTTCTGTGAAGAGAAACAGGCGATGTGCATCTGAAAATGAGGTGGCACTGCTGTACGCTCCTATTCCTGCAGCGATTATGAGTCCTACAAGCACTATGGTCATGATAATGCGTATGAGTTTAGTGACGATTTTGTAGAGAAAAAACAGGCCGACAAGTACTGCAATAATCACCACCACGAGCAGTATGCTTGATAGAGCCATATATGGGAAAAGAGGAAAAGAAGTATTTAATGGTTTTGGCAGCAGAACATTGGCGAAACTCCGGTAATCGAACAGTTGTTTCGGCTTTGCTGCACGAAGAGGGTCTGGACTTCGTTAAGAGAAGTATGTGCTGTGCAATGATGGAGTGACGTTTCATATGTTTCAGTCCTGCGCGTTGACGGTCAGTGCGGGAATTTGTGCTTTTCTCACATAGTTCCAGAATAAGTCTGTTGCGTAATCTACGTGTAAATGACAGCTAGGCAGCACCCATTTTCGCAGATATTGTTGGTTGTGCATGGTCATGCTTGCAAGTGCTTTGGTAATTACTGCGCTTCTCTCTGGCATTTTGTCCCATTTGCCGTAACTACCTACCCATGTTGTTGGTTGCAATGTGACACGACCATATGATTTACTATCGAGTAAGTCCGAAAAGTGCACAAAGTTCCATCCTCGTTCTTTTCCTGTTTCAAAGAAGCGTTTTTTCATGGCGAGGACGTTCGGATTATGGTATCCTCCAAAACTTTCATGATCAAATGCGAATAGTACTGGAAGTGTGCATTGTTCTACAGTGTCGATGACGCGTTGCAAATCGTGATCGCTGCTAAAGCCGTTGACGGGAAACGCGAATTGTCCTGACAAGTTGTTGTGGTGTGGAAATATCTTTATCTGGTTTTCAAAGACTCCTGTTGTTTCATAGGTGGCAAAGTTTGGCTTACCGCCCGAGACGATCAATCCTTTGTAACCTGCGTTCTTTGCTGTCGTTTCTGTAGTGTTGTCAATTGCCATTTCGGGTGGGAAGAATGTTGTTGGCGATTGACCAAAATAGTGTTCAATGAAAGTATGTTGTTGTTCGATTTCTGCAGGCAGTACTCGCGCGAATTGATCGATAGCTAGAATGTGATGCGCTGTTGATCCGACGTATTCTATTTGCGCGCCGAGTTCTTTGTATATTTCCAAGACATCGAGTGCATGGTTCTCTTTGAAGAAGTCATACATCGTTTGGGTGATGTTCATATTGATTTTGACACCGAGTTTTTTCATGAGTTTGGCATTCGGCCGATAACATTCCTGTATCATTCGTTGTGGATCCCAAGTGCCGTACGCGTTGTTGTTCCACGCCGGCTGGTACATGTGTTCAAACCATATGATTGTTGTCATTGTTGTCACCTGTGTCTAAACTGTTTGAGTAATCGTGAGGTAATCTCTGTTGCTTCTGTAAAGTAATCTTGCACCGGGTCTTTGTCCTGTGTTAAAATAGTGATCACGCTGTCTTGTCGACCCCCTGTAATCAGTTCGCTTTCCGGACGTTTTAAACGGTGTAAAGCGGTGTGCAATCGTCCAAGTACTCTTCGTAACTTTGGCACTTCTTCTGCGGCGAGGTTTTGTGTCAATGCTGAAAAGGTATTGTAGAGTTCGCGGTCAATGCGAAGTGTGTTGCGCAGTTCTTTGCTGCCGCCATTTTTGTCACTGTAGACTCTGCCGATCACAAAATTTATTGATTTGCATTTGTCTTCTATGCTTCGTAGTGATGTTTCTACTGTTTCTTGTTGTGCAAGTTGTGTGCGTAAGCGCGCTATTTCTTTTTGATATTGTTGATCGTTGCTGGGCAGGCGCACGTATTTCGTTTCTATTTTCGGTACTTCTATGATTTCTTTTCGGGTCTTGACTTTGACTCGTGCTGGCATGCGCAGTGCAAATAGTGCTAGTCCGTTTGCTGCGTAAGAAAAGAGGAGGTTGAGTACGGTGACTGCAGGCCCGTCCATGTTGTTAATTGTTGGTAGGATACCTGCCGCCCATACTGCGTAAAGCGCAAGTGCGCCAAGTGGAGCACTCGCCCACATACGTAGCGAGGTCTTTTTTGGAAAGGGGATAAAGTTGATAAAGAGATGTAGTAAAAAGGGGAGCATACCGAGAAATACCAAGGCGATATGCTCCACGAGTAGGAGGGAGAGTAGTGCGATCGTTGCCACGTAACAAAGGCTTGTGATCGCAACTGATCGTACGTGTTGTACTGATGTCACCTTTCTTTGATACATGTGTCTACTCTTGGAAAACACCCTATTTAAATCTTTCGAATATTAACTACTATTTAGTGACACTTATGAGTCGTTTCTGAAGTTCGAGTAAGCTAGGCACTAGGAAGGAATGGCCAACAATACCATTACAATAAATGGGCATTTATAAAGCGTACGCGTGAGAATATAATTGTAATATACAGAATATATTACAGATGTCATTAATAAGCACGCGCTGGTGCTCTGTGCTATGAAGAATCTCTTAGCTACTGACTGGCAGGCCGTGAGAGACAAAATCAAAAGCCTTAAAGCCGGTAGCGGGCCTGTACAGGTCTTCTTTCCGGATACTAACGTGCTCTGTTTAAATCCCCGCGCCTTGCGCATTTTGCTCGGCGAGCTGCGTGGTTCTCTGGACGGTACTCCTGCACAAACGCCGGGCGCAAACGTTGTGGGACTGAGCAATATCGTGCAGCGGGAACTCGACTCTGTGAAAGCCAATGATCGCAAGGACTGGGAGCCTCGCCGTAATGCTCTTCGCTCTCAGCAGGAAATCGAAGAAATCGTTCGCAAAGGTCTTGAAGATGCTCAATGTTTGCGCAGCGGTATTGTTCGTCCTCAAGGCGGTGTCGTGTTTAAATCCTGGTATACTGATGAGATTGCGCGACTTGATCGCGAACAGTACGGAATTGATATAACAGATCGTTTGCAGGCTAATGCGGATACGAAAATTGTTTTGAGCGCTCTGCGCGCACAACAAGAACTTGCAGGACTTGCCCGTGTCATTTTTGTGTCAAATGATCTTAGCGCGCGAACTCAGGCGCTCGAGCTTGATTTGCTGGCCGAAGAGTTCCGTTTTGAAAGTGCTGGTCGTCTTGGAGAATTGTGGACGGGTATTCAGCGTGTTGAAGTATCCAGTGAGCAACTTGATGCGATTAAGAGTTGTTTGGCTGCTCGGGGTAATGGCGGCACTTCTCAATCTGTTGATGCGGCAGTTATTCCTCTCGACAGGGTTACTGGTCTGGTCACAAGAGATATCTTTCCTCATCAGGCAGTTATTTTGCATGCCACAGGTACTGATAGAGAATACACTGGATTTGTGAGTGCTGATGGTGCTGCTATGAGAGGATCGCCGCATTATTGGAAAATGCAAAACACGCTGCGAAAAGGCAACGGCCGTCAGTCGGTTGTGAACCTGCCGTTTAATACGAGCTGGGAATTGAATCGTGAACAAAAAGCGTTTATGGAACTCGCTCTTAATCCTGATGTGCTGCATTTGTCAGTTATTGGTCGTGCCGGCACTGGAAAAACGTATCTTGGGCTTCTTGCAGGATTGTATCAGGCACAGCAGGGATTGTTTTCCGGCGTGGTGTATGTGCGTTCTTTGGCAACTCTTGGTGGCGATATCGGGTATTTGCCGGGTAAGGAAAAGGATAAAATGGCGCCCTGGGCTCAGCCCGCTGAAGATCTGCTCTCTGTCATTTTTCGTACTGAAGGTGTTCCTCTGCAAAAGATTAAGGATCAGATTCAGCGTTTAAAGGATCGTGAAGTGTTTGAAGTGCAACCTCCAACGTATATGCGTGGGCGCACGATTTCCAATAAGTATGTGATTATTGATGAAGCACAGGGGTTTACCCGCGATATGCTTGAGGGAATCATGTCTCGTGGCGGTATCAGTACGAAGATGGTTATTATTGGTGATCCGTATCAGGTGCTCTCTGAAAATAAGGGTGTGACGAGAACAAATAATGGTCTTGTGCATTTGGTGCAGTCTGGCAAGAAAAAACCTCGTCTTGGATATGCGCATATTAAACTGGAGCAAGTGGTTCGCTCTCCAAGTTCTGCTCTTGCTACTGACTTGTTTAGAGAGGATTAAAGAAGTATAGCGTTTACCGTGCCGTCTTGTCCTGGTCTGCTCGTAACGCGGGCTTTTCCTTTATCAGTTTCTATAACCGCTCCTTGCGTAATAATGTTTTGTCGTACGAAGTGACGGTTTGCAGCGTTTTCAAGGACTTTGTTTACGGTTGCTTTGACGTGCTTTTTTTCTGTTGTATCAAAGAGATTGACTGTATGGACGCGCGTAACGCGGGCCTTGCTGTTTGCGCCTCTTGTGCGCAGCATTGTTACTTTATTGTTTTCGCTTACTGTTGAGGCGCTTGGCAATCGTCCTTGTTCAAAGACTCGCTTGCTGCGCCGGGATATATAGCGTCCGCCTGACGGTTTACGTCCTTGTCGTGCTCGGTGATTAACTCCCATACGTGTGCGAGGATCTCGCCCCTTTATAAAGGTTTTGTCCTCTTTTCGTGTCGTTTTTATCGTGGGAGAAAGCTTTTAAAGCGATACGGGTCGATTCTGCGGTATGCATCCAATAGCAGGTCCTGTCAGAGAAGACGTTGATTATTGTAAAGCAGGACGCCTTATCCAAGAGTATCGCAAAAGTCTTTCTGTTGTTTCTCGTTTTCCGCGTAGTTTGTATACTGAGGAGGGCCGTATCAAGATTAGGGCCGGACAGCGTTGTCCTATGGGTCCTGGTGATTTGGTTGAATTTGCCCGCACGATTGATCCTTCAGTTGGTCTGACTCTTTACGATGTGGTGTCCTACGAGCGTGGTCGCAGGGCTCCAACAAGAGAGCATTTGGCTCTTCTTGAGCGAGCTCTTGGTTTGCATCATTGTGAACTCTATGACGCGTTTGGTTATCCTGATGAGTATACAAACAGAATGTTGCAACAGTCAGAGGATGAGGATACTGATACGTTTAGAATCCTTAAGAAATGTAGTGGTAAGGATCATTCGTTACGTATTATAATGGAGGATGTAGAAGAATGAGTTCTCGTTCCTGATAACTCGTTTGTGCCAATTGTTCTTTGTCGAAATTTCTTTCCTGTTGTTGTATGGCGCGCAGTGTTGCATTGGTGGCGGGATGTTTTGGTCCGAGGATATTGCACATTTCTGGTCCTTTGGCAATATCGTATGTTCCTATTCGTCGGGAGTGTTGAATGATTTCTTCCTTGTTCCATGTTAGCAATGGTCGCAGTACTGGAAGCGGTACTGCATCTGCGATAATGGCAAGATGTTGTAGTGTTTGACTTGCGACTTGGCCCAGACTTTCTCCTGTTATCAGTGCTTCTGCTCCCAATTCTTTTGCGAGGAGTGCGGCAATGCGCATCATGCTTCGTTTTGAGAGCACAAAGAAGTGTTTTTTGTCGCAATGCTTGAGTATTTCTGCTTCTACGGGTGCGATGGCGCAAACGTGTACTCTTGACAATCCGATGTGCTTTGCAAGAGCGAGTGCTTTTTCTGTACTTTTTTTGTCCGTAATGGGGGCGTAGTGGAAATGTATCGCGTCTATCTCGTAATATTTTTTCAGCATATCGTATGCGACGATGCTGTCAAATCCTCCTGAGAGTAAGAGTATTGCTTTCATGTTTTATGAGTATACACTGTTTGTGCAATGTGTTCTGCCTTGTTTTTGTCGTCCGTTTTGATGAGCAGTTCGCCGTATGAATGGGTGATGACTTCTGTATTGTTGATGCGCAGTACAATGACCAGTCCTGCATCAAGCAGTACGGTGTAGCTATGGCGCAGTGTTTCAAGATCTAGTGTGGTCTTTTGCGTTGGTTCTGCTTTAAACGCGGCTTTTGTGGTGCAGTGTTCTAGTCGATACATGGAGGAAATTTCTTCTCGTTTGCTTTTAAGTCTTGCGGACATAAATGCTTTTATATCCTTATGCGAAACTTCACGTATGCATTGTGTGTACTGTAAGGGCTCTCATGAACATACTTCTTGTCCTTTGTTTCTAAGAGCTATGTCTGCAGTCGCGAAAGTGAAACCGAAGGCAGAATATGTGGCAGAAAGTCCTGCTCCTTTTATTGGTCATTATGGTTATCCCCATGTTAATGTTGGTATGCTGACTGTTCCTGAGAAGAAAAATACAAGGGTGTATGACGATCCTACGTCGTGGGTTCGTCAAAAATTTGCTATTCCCGACGTGGTTGGTCTGCGCAGGAGTCTGGTAAACGCTCGCGCAATCTCGCACATTACTTCTTCTTCTCGACAAGTGGAGCGCGTTCAGGATATCGCTCTTGCTCGCAGACCGGTTGATGTCGAGGTCACGTTAAAAAAGGCTCCTGCTCCTGCTCTCACTTTTAATCAGGCGGCCGCTCCTTTTGGTCCTCAAGGCGCAGTGTCTAAAGCGATTCTGATGTCAAATCCTTCAACACACACTAAAGTTGATAAAGTAGTCTCTGACTCTGATCGTCCTGCTGCGTCTTCTATGCAGTACTTGAGTAGAGCGGGTTTTGATGAGCATTATTTGTCGCGTATTTTGAGTGTTGGTGTTCTTGGTGTTAAAGCAAATCGTAAGCTTGTCCCGACGAGGTGGAGTATTACTGCTACAGACGATACTCTTGCAAAACCGTTGCTAGAAGAGATTAAAACTTTTTCTACCACGGAGTGTCAGGTATGTATCGGCAAGTACATGGGAAATTACTATTTTTTTATTTTCTCACCTCTTCCTTTCTCGTACGAATTATTCGAGGTGTACGTACCCGGATGTAAAAATGACTGCTTGCAATACTCGACGGATTACGAGTCTCATTTTGGCCGAAAGGGTTATGCCAAACAGTGTGCTGGAGGGTATTATTCTGTTCGTCTTGCGCTCGCACAGTATTTTCATAAGATTCGTCGTCAAGCTTCTGTGTTTGTTCTTCGCATGATTACTGATGAATACACTACTCCTCTTGGTGTCTGGGTGACCAGAGAAGCTGCTCGTCAGGCCTTGTCAAACAAACCGGTAGTGTTTAGTACGTCCACGCTTGCCCAAGAATTTGTGCAAAATATTGTTCGAAAAAAATTCGGCGTGCAGATCGAAAGTCTTTTCAAGAGAAGTAAATTGTTAGGAACCCCACAAAGCAGGTTATCACAATGGACATAAGAAAACTCGTAATGCAGTTGCGTGACGATCTTTCTAGTGTCATTGCCGATGAAGGTGATCTTGTTGAAAGAAGGGCTCCGGTTAATGATTTTGTGAAGGTGAAGCGTGCTGCTACTGTTCGACGTATTCGTGCGGGATTGAAACGCTTAAGCGAGAAACTTCCAGAGTATTCGTCGTTGCTTGATAAGACTGATCCACAGGTGGTTTTGGAATCTCTTGAAACAATCGAGATGCCGGCACAGGCAGGTCTTCCACCCTTACCTTACGAGATTCGTGATGAAGTGCACGCAGATTTTGCGGAGTTGAATCGTTGTTTGGACGCGAGTTGTTTTCGCTCTGCCATCATCTTATGTGCTCGCATTCTTGAAACTGCCCTGCATCGTAAATATTTTGAAACTACAGGAAAGGACTTGTTGGAAAAAGCACCGGGTATTGGACTTGGTAATGTGATTGCCAAACTTGTCGCAGAGGGTGTTGAGCTTGATCCTGCTCTTACCAATCAGATTCATTTGATAAATCAGGTGCGCATTCATGCGGTGCATAAGAAAAAAGCTGTCTTTCAACCCAGTGAGCAGCAGGCGCGAGCCATTGTTATGTATACGACTGATGTGTTGCGACAACTGTTTTAGAGTCGCGCAAGCTTTAAATATCTCGCGCGTTCAAAAGCTATGGGGGAAATGGAGAACACAGTTATTACCTACGAGACTATTTATGAATTCTTGCGTAGTGAGAAGAATAAGGATGAATTGCAGCGTCTCAATCCTGCTTTTTTTGAGGATATAGCACATTATCTTGCTCAAAAGGAGAAGATGCTCAGGGATAGCAAAGACAAAAATGATGTGTTTTCTCAAAAGGAAACGAGGAGAATTGAAAAACAGCTTGAAAACGTGCGCGCGATTCTTTCAGATATTTATACTCGTCGTGAAAAGAAAATTATTGATATGGCTGTTAATATGGTGCGTACTCAAAGCGCAGTTGTTGATACTTCTCATATTCATAAGCGGGAAAAGCCTTTTTTTGATGCCTTGTTGAGCGTTCTTGAGCAGTATCGTTCATCAACGCTTAAAGACTTGCTTACTGCTAAAGAACGGACGAGCGAACCAAAAGAGAAAGTGAAAACTCCTCAGGGTACTAAAGTTGAATTTCTTGAGGATGTCGATACTTTTATCGATACTGATCTCAACGAATTTGGTCCTTTCTCACCTGGCGATGCTGCAGTAATCCCTACAGAAATCGCACAAATTTTGGCGGGAGAAGGGAAGGCAAAGATTCTCTAGCGCCTTCGCTTCTTTGTTGTTTTTTTTGTCGTTTTCTTTGTTGCTTTGCTTGTAGTGGTTTTCTTTTTTGGTTTTTTTGTTGTGCTCTTTGCCGTTTTTTTCTTTGCAGTGCTTTTCTTGCCAGGTTCTTTCTTTTTGACTTTTGTCACTGGTGCGCGGGTTTCTGCATCTTTCATGAGTTCTAGAAATCGAATGCGCAGTACGACTCGTCGCATCATGCTTTCTCTTGTGTGCAAATGCTGGAGTCCGTGAGCCAGCGTGGCATCTCCTATCACATCTTTCACCCAATTGTGAAAGTCATTCCGTTCGTGGTTGACATGGTGTGCAAAGGCACCCTCATCCATGTGTTCTAATCCTCGAGCAAGATCGTAGAGGCTCGAGTACTGATCGCCGTTATAGGCGAAAAATTCTTGTCCGCCTGGGCAGCGGGCTAGTTTGCGTTCTGGAAACAAACTCATTTAGTCACCTCCTATCGTAAGCCATGTTTTTTCTTGTGCGTTCTCTACACGCAGGGCTAAGTCATTGAGAACATTCATGAAAATGATAAATCCGTCGTATGGACTGTCGTAGGGATTGAAATATTTATGGACATCTCCATCAGAGAACCATTTTACACACATATAATAGAAATGATCGCTCGTTGTAAGCTTTCGCCATGTCTCGATCAACGCAGGATTGCCGGTCTTAAACACTCCTGCTTTGAGTGCGTATAATCGTTCTATGGCATCAAGCTGCATTTTGTTACCCAACCATGCTGAGAGATCTCTTTCGACATCAGCCCAGCTCATGGTAAAAGGGATATCGAGTGTTTCACGGGGTGGCGTCGTGGCTAGCTCGTTGGGCGTGATAAACCGGGTTCCCAGTGGTAGAAGCGTTGAGGGTAGTGCCTCCATAAACTTGAAGATGCCCGTATCTTCCCATTGGTGCTCGCCAAATGTTTCGTAGTCCATGAAGAGATTGACTGAATCTCCCATGACTGCATCAAGCCACCCCGCGAATTTCTCGACGGTGAGCGGGTGTTCTTTCCATCCTTTGTTTGAGAATCGAAATGCTATATCATCGCTAAATTGATAATTTTTGAGTAGGAGTTTTATGTCTGCTCCTTGTGGAGTGTATACATAATTTGGGCTTTTTCCGTTCAGTGCATGATCTGCTCCTTCCGCCAGTATTGCTTTGTAACCCATTGCTGCGGCGTGCTGTGCTACTTCGTTACTATAGATGAGTTCTGTGTTGCGAAACACTGTCGGTTCATAGTCGAAGAGTTCTTTTATTCGTGTCCGGTGTTTTATTACTTGTTCGTCGAATTCTTTTTTATCGTAGAGAAATGAGAGCGAGTGATAGTATGTTTCTGAGAGCAGTTCAACATTGCCTGTTGCAACCAGTTGTTTGAAACTTTCAAGTACTTCAGGAGCGTATTGTTCAAATTGGTCGAGTGCTGTGCCGCTGATGCTAAAGGAAACGTTAAACGCGTCACCGTGTCGTTGTATAAGTTTGAGCAGCAATGCGTTCATTGGAAGATAGCATTTTTGTGCGACTTTTTTCATGACTTCTCTATTCTTGTGTTCATCAAAATAATCTTGGGAATTCCCAATATCAAAGAGCGAATAGTGTCGCAGGCGAAAGGGTTGGTGCACTTGGAAGTACCAGCATAATGTTCTCATAGTTTCGCCTCCCTTTTTGCGAGTACTGATTCATAGATTTCAATGCATTTTTTTGCTGGTGTGTCCAGATCAAAGGAGAATGCTTCAAGATAACTTCGTTTTTGAAGTATTTCATGGAGTTGGGGATACTTGAGTACGCCGACGAGTTTGTCTGCGAGTGCGTGTACGTCCCAAAAATCGACCTTAAGAGCATTTTGTACCACTTCTGAGGCGCCGCTTTGTTTGCTGATGATTATTGGTGTGTTATTCTTGAGACTTTCTAGAGCGACAAGTCCAAATGGTTCTGAGACTGATGGCATGACAAATACGTCTGCCATTTGAAATGCTTGATGTACTTCTGCTCCTTTGAGCCATCCTGGAAAGATGAATTTGTCTGAGAGTCCAAGATCTGAGACTAATCCTATGATTTCTCCGAGTTTGTCTCCTTTTCCGACGATGACAAACTTGACGTTTGGCACGTGTTTGACTACATGTGCTGCTGCGCGTACGAGATAGTCTATGCCTTTTTGTATGGTAATGCGTCCAAGTGAGAGTACTATTTTGTCTTTTTTGTTTAGTGCTGAGCGAAATCGAAGGCGGTACGCTGGATTGTCTTGTCGTATCCCCCAGTGTACGACGTTTATTTTTTCTGCGTTAACCGAATATTCTTTCATAATGTTTGATTTTGTCCAATTACTGTTTGCGATAATACGATCTGCTTGTGTAAAACCGTATGCTTCTTTTTCTGCAATCCAGGTGTTAGGGTGTCCTGCTGTGCGATCACCTTCTGTGGCGTGCAGGTGGATAACGAGTGGTTTTCCTGATAGTTCTTTGGCTAGTACTCCTGCTTCGTAGGTCATCCAATCATGTGCATGTATAATATCAAAAGGTTCTGTTTTTATTATGTTGCAGATGGCTGCTTTGTAGCGTTCTATTTCTGCGTACATGTTTGCGCCGTACAATTCTTTGTCACTTGGTTGCTTGGAAGTGTGATACGTATATTCCGCGTCGTATTGTTCTGGTGTCATGTACGGTTGTAAGAGTGTGGAAAAGAAATTGATCGTAATATCTCCGGTGAGTTGGTTAGCTCCTACCAATTTGACGAATTCTGCGTTTGCACCTTCTGGCGTTTTTGGCATGACAAACGTGACTTGTACATCTTGGTTTGACAGACCTTTTGTTAAGTCATAGCACGCAGTTCCCAGACCGCCGCTTTTGTAGGGCGGAAACTCCCACCCTAGCATCAATACTCTCATGCACTACCCTCTTTTAGTTTATCCTATGCTCTTCAAATAAGTCCATCTATATAAAGGTTAGTGACTATATACAAATAGGGGTTGGCATTGGGGCTGTGAATAGATTATCGCATATCTTGGAGTTCTTCGCAAAAGCTTTCACTCTTTGTCTCGTAATGATAGTGTTCGTTTATAGTCGTCTAATTCTCGCAGAAATCGTTGCAGTACGTTGAGTACATGCTCTGGTTGAGTGTTAAGAAGATCTGCGGTTTGTGTAAGAAGGTCTCCCGTATCCTCTCGTGTTGACTGCAGTTCTAGTTGTGCGAGATCTATGTTTTTGTCTTTGTTCACTGCTTTTCGTGCTTTTTTCCATTTGGTAAACAGTTCTTCTGCACGGCCGGGTACTTGTGCAGGCGTTACCTCAAGAAGTGCTGCTATGTCAATTAAGAGCGAGTGTTCCTGTGTTTCTTTTTGTTTCGCTGCTTTTCCTGCACAAAACGTGAGCCGTATAACGCCGTCCTTGACTTTTGTTGTGCTGATGATTTTTATCTGTTCTGCCTCTTTGGTATTATCGAGATGTGTTCCTCCACAGGCTTCAACATCCACTCCTTCAATGTTTACTATGCGCAATAGTTTTCCAGGAGCAACGCCTCCTTGATAGATGCGAACACCGTAGCGTTGTTCTGCTTCCGTTCTTGGTACAAAACTTTTGTGAATAGGGATTGTTGCTGCAACTATTTTGTTTGCTTCGTTTTCTATCTGTTGCAGTTCTTCTTCAGTGACGCCTTGATAATGAGTTAGATCTATGTGTGCTCGATCGACATCTTTTCTCGCGCTTGCCTGATTGATGTGATCTCCAAGTACTCGTCTTGCTGCTGCGTTAATGATGTGTGTTGTCGTGTGATGTTGTGTTAACTGTTTTCGTCTTTCAAAATCAATGGTTCCTTTGACTTCTCCTCCAACCGGAAGCGCCGTGTCTATTTTGTGAATGATAAGGTTTCCCTGTTTGATAACGTCTTTGACTTTTGCAGTAATGGCGCCTTTTTTTGTATTCGCTATGAGCATTCCTTTATCAGCTGCTTGTCCCCCTGAGACAGGATAAAATGCGGTTTGATCAAGAACCACATAATGATCAACAATTGCCAGTACCCGAGCGACAAATTCTGTTTTCTTCCAATCATCAAAATAGAGTGCCTGTGTTGCTGGGACATCTCCAACAGGAATTTCTTCCTCTCTTACTGTTTGCATGGCGGTGTGTTGTTCGTGGCGTGCTGCTACAAGCGAATAGAAATTGTCCGGAACAGTTATCTCTATTCCTTGTTCCTTTGCTACTCGTGATAGTTCTTCTGGACTTATTCCTTTGCTGTCGTATAGTTCTATTAGTTCATCGGTTGTTACTTGTTTTGTGACGAGCTGTGCGATGAGTTCTTTTGTTTTTTCTCGCGTACTGTAATATTTGAGTTTTTCTACTTCGATGATTTTTTGCACGTTTGGTAGTTGTTCTAGCAGATCTGGAAAGAGTGGTTTGAGGTACTCGGCGTGCCATGTGCAGACGTCGCAGAGGTCGAACTGCCAGCTATACTGTTCTATAAATCCTAATGCTCGTCGGAGAATAACGCGCAGATTGTAATATCCTCCTGTGTTTGAGGGTAATGCGCCGTCGGCAAGGGCAAAGAGTAATGCTCGCGCGTGCTCTGCTACAGAGTACAGTGCTGCGTTTGGTAACACTTTTGCTTTGACGTCAGTAACTGTCAGCTGTAGTTCTTGTGCTATGCGCTTCCATGCTTCGTCGAGATTATCGACTTCTCCGGTGTTGAGTTGTCCTGCAAGCGGCGCAAATCTCGTCATAAAGTCGTTGTCAAAGGGAATCTTTGTGAGTTCTCGCAGTTTCTTCATTACTGGCGGGAATGTGCTTTCATAGCTTGTGGGCAGTCCTTGTGTAAACCAGGGGATGCGTTCATGTCCCTGTCCCATGTCGAGGACTTTTATGTCGAGTTCTTGGTAACCTTCTGGTGTGATTTCGTATTGCATGTAGACTTGGTTTGATAGTTCCAGTCCGCCGCTGAAGAATTCCATGCTCGGTCCAAAGTTTCCTCCCCCTGCCCAGAAATCTTCGTGGATCGTGAGGTACTTGTCATCCAGCCCCAGTCCTTCGTTTAGCCAGGTGAGGTGATCGTCCATGTATTTGTTCACATCATATTCTTTTGGCGGTACGAATGTTTGTTCACCGAGCATGATAAATCCAACGTAATGTGCTGCGGTGATGCCTACATTATCAATGTCATTAAAGCGCAGGCAGAATTGTGGCATGGCCAGGGGGTTTGCCGGAGGATCTACTTCTCCGCTTACTACATATGGTTGAAAGCAGGCTATGCCTGCAATGGTAAAGTCAACGGTCGGGTTCCATCGTGCAACGACCGGGTAGCGTTGTACTGGCGTATAGCCTAGTTTTTCGTGGATGCGTAAATACTCTTGTAGAGCTTCAACATAATTCAATTGTCGTGTTGCGGGACTCTTGCCAACAAAAGAGTAGCTTCCATGGCATTGTATGTCTCCGCAGGTATTTTTTTTGTGTCCTCGTTGTTCAACATCTTCTGGTATGCGCCAGTAATTGCGTGCGCAGGAGGTGCATTTGTGTCGTGTGAATCCTCTTTTTTGTAGTGTGTGTACTGGATAGAATTGTTCTGGATGTTTATCAGTCTTCTCGTAGAAGATCTTTTTTATTTCTTTCTCGCTCTGCATACGCGTGGAAACAGCAGGTGGCTTTTAAAGATTATGTGTTGATAGTCGCATTAAGAAGGAGAAGATAAGAAAAAAAGGAAAAAGTGAAGCAACTAGTCGTCGCTTCGCAGTTTCATAAAGCCGATGAGCAAGCCGACAATAACAAGCAGTACGACGAGTGCAAGAAGGGCTACTTCAAGTACGTTTCGTACTGTCCAGGAGCTTTCTTCACTATCACTAGCGTCCGCTACTGCGGCTCCTGTCGCTTCTGTACCGTCTGCATTGTCTGCTCCGTCTTGTGTAAGCACGATTACTGCTGGTTCGTCGTCATCTTCTTGATCAGTACTGCAAGCAGGGTTTTCTCGTACAAAGATCGTTCGTTCTTCTGTCAGATGGTCCCTGCCTTCGTTGTATTCAACGACGATATTCATGCGATACTGTTTTTCTTCTGCACATTCTGGTATGATGAGCAATAGTTCTTCTGTTTCTGCTTGGTCGTCGAATTCTATCTCGTTGATGTACGTGACTGCTTGGGTCTCGAGTTCTGGGATGCTTACCATGATTCGAGCGTTGCGTTCATCCTTTTGTCCGAAGTTTTCTAGGCGTACTTTTGCTAGGACAAATTCTCCTGCTTGGACGCGTCCAAATGGGTGTAGGATGACATCTTCGATTGCCAGCAGGTGTCGTCTGCTGTTTACGTAGATGTTGTATGTTTCAGTGATTTCGTCGTCTCGGTCCGAGATGATCACCATGATTCTGTACTCGTCTTCGTCTACTTCTCGTGGAAGTTCGAGTGTGAGTTCTTTCTTGTATTCGGTGTCTTCTCGCACATCAAAGAGTGGGAGGACCTCTTCGATGTCCTCTTCGGAACTGAGTATGACTGCGCGCACTTCAACATCATCGAGATCGTCTAGTGCGGTAAATTCTACTTCCAGTTCCAGTTCTCCGCCTTTTTCCAGGTCGAGACTGACGTAATTATCAGGAAAAACTTCTACTCCGTTGATTTCAGTTTTCGTGATCGAAATGTCAAATGCCTGCGCAGAGACTGCGAGTCCTGCGATGAGTAAGAGCATGACGGCGATCAATCCAAATCGTCTGTTCTTCATTGTTCTGTCCCCCCAAACTGATAAATCAGTGTTTGTTACCACCCTGCACGCACAACCCCTATTTAAAGGTTTCGGGATTGTTAGTATTCGAGAGTAGTTATAGTTCTCGGAGTGGGTGCATAGGTACTATTATGAGAATATGACTTCCAATGCTGCCAGAGCGTCCGTCTTGGAACTTCGCAGGATACTATCCATCGTACGATAACTAGGCCCCATATCATTTTGCGTCATGAGTGCTAGAGCGATGAGAAACGCGTCTTGTTCTCGTCGCTTTGCTATACTTCCAAGCAGACCATAACCTGCTTCGTGGGCGGCGTAGTCTCCCATGTCGATGCTGCTGGAAATATCAACAGGATTAGAAAACTCTGGCCCTCGCAGGTCGGCCAGTCGTTCTTCTATGGCCCGTTCTTGTTCTCGTCTGGCTAATTCTTCGCCACCTGCAGGCCCCTTTTTTTCTTCTTGCTGTATGTCTCGGATAATGTCAAAGCCACCCGGCGCAGGTATTGATTCTTCTCGCATTCCTTCTTGCTGAAGGTATTCCCGTATGCGCGTCTCATCTTCGATACTGTATGATCCAAATCCTTCAACATAGAGTTGTGGATCCCGTGCTGTCGAATACTCATCAATGAGTCCATCAAGAAAAACCGTATCATCGCGTGCGTAGTGCATAAGCATGGCCCCCAGGTGTTCTGCGACCCATTCGAGTTTTCTCTGTCGCACATCGCCAGGCTGGTTTTGTGCAAAAAGGGGCGGATTGATCGTTCGATGATAGACACGTCCTACGAGCCGTCCCGTCCGATACTCGTCGGGAACCACAGTATCTTCTACGGGAACAGTTCCCGTGGGCGCTCGTTCCGCTCCTCCTTGATAAAATCGCAAATTTGCAACTTGATCGTCAGTAAGCGCAAATGCGGCGTGCACTTCTCGTAGATGCTCGTTGACCTTGATGACTTCTGCACGAATCGTATGCACTAGGTATCCGAATAAACTTCCTGTCTTACTCATAGGAAGCGGCGAAAGGGTGCGATTAATAAGAATTATGGTAGTTATTCGCTATTAAACCTGCTTTGGTAGAATGATTTAAATAGCGACGATAAACCTGTCATGGTATGATCCGCCAACCTATTGTGACGATCATGGGACATGTGGACCATGGCAAAACGAGCATTCTTGATACTATTAGAGGCAGCGGTGTTGCTGCGCGCGAGGCAGGAGGTATTACTCAAGCGATTGGCGCCAGTATTATTCCATTATCTACTATTAAGAAAGTATGTGGTGCTCTTCTTGAAACGGTTGGCATCACACTGACTATTCCAGGTCTTCTGTTTATCGATACGCCTGGTCATGCAGCGTTTACAAATTTGCGTAAGCGCGGTGGCAATCTCGCAGATATTGCCATTCTTGTCGTTGATATTATGGATGGTCTTAAACCGCAAACGCTGGAGTCTATCGAAGTGTTGAAATCATATAAGACTCCTTTTGTTATCGTCGCTAATAAGATTGATACTATTCAGGGGTGGACTGAAAAGGACGGGCCTTTGCTTGCAAAAATTAATGGCCAGGATCCTGCTGTTCTTGCTCGTTTTGAGACGAAGTTGTATGAACTGATCGGTGCGATCTATGAGCTTGGTTTGCAAGCAGAGCGTTTTGATCGCGTTAGTGATTACACGTCTCAAATCGCTGTCATTCCTACTTCTGCTCGCACTGGCGCAGGCATTCCCGAATTGCTTATGACGCTTGCAGGTCTTGCTCAGCGATTTCTGGAAAAAAATTTGATAACCTCGACGGACGAACCTGGTAAAGGAACCATTTTGGAGATCAAGGAACAAAAGGGCATTGGCAAGGTGATGGATGTCATTGTGTATGCAGGCAAGATTCGTCGAGGAGATACAATCGTTGTGGGCACTGTTGGTGAACCGCTCGTCACAAAGGTGAAGGGTCTTTTTGAACCCGGTCCTTTGCAGGAAATGCGAGAAAAGGCAAAGTTCAACACAATTACTGAAGTGCACGCGTCGACTGGAGTGCGTATTCTTGCCAATGATATTGAGGAGGCCGTTGCAGGCATGCCTGTTGTTGTTGTAAAGACTGCTCTCGACGAGGTTAAAGAGAGCATTAAGGCTCAGGTTCAAGATATTCTCATTGAAACATCTTCTAGCGGTATCAGTATCAAGGCTGACAGTCTTGGCTCTCTTGAGGCATTATCGGTGTTGCTCAAACAACAGAATATTCCTATTCGTCGTGCGACTATTGGACCTATTACGAAAAAGGATATTGCTGATGCAGAGGTTGCTGCAGAAAAGGATGTCTTTGATGGCGTTATTCTTGGATTTAACATTCCTCCTGCTCGGGTGGTTTCAGAATCGGTTAAGACATTGACCAATTCTGTGATCTATAAACTTATTGAAGAGTATGAGAAGTGGAAGGAGCAAAAAAGAACGGAGATTCAACTAGCAGAGCTTGATAAGATCACTAAACCTTGCAAGATAAAATTGCTTAAGGGGTATGTCTTTCGTCAAAACAATCCTGCTATTGTTGGCGTCGAGGTACTTGCAGGTACGTTATTTGCTAATACGCCATTGATGAACAAAGACGGTATTCAATTGACCACGATGAAGGGTATTCAGCACGATCAAAAAAATATTGAAAAAGCTGAAAAGGGTAAGCAGGTAGCAGCATCATTGCCTAATGTGACTGTTGGTCGTCAAATTCATGAGGAAGATATTTTGTATTCTGCAATTTCTGAGAGTGAGTTTCGAACGTATAAGGAGTTTAAGAAATATCTCGAGGAGGAGGAAAAGGAGATTCTAAAAGAGATCGCAGAGATTATGCGAAAAGAAAATCCTGTATGGGGTATATGATTTCTATTCTCAACAATAAGGATGCCAAAAAAATGTTTGAACTTTTGAAAAAACAGTGGGGTTGTAAACTCAGTGATTTGCTCAAAGAGTTTTCAGTTATTCTTACAGAAAAGAAGAAAATTTACATTCTTCGACGGGAATGTGATGAATTACCTGCGCGCATTATCAATAGTGCTGGCTTGTACATTGCTAATGTTCGTGATGAGCAGGTTCGCTTATCTATTGAAGGATCTCAATTGCTGGGACCTCGTGCAATAAAAAATGTGGTGACCTTGTCTGATGAGCAGGCGTACCATTGGATCAGAGGTCAGGATCTTCCACTTGACGCTTCAGGATCTGGTTTTCAGATTGTGAGACATCTCGTCGGATCTTCGATTGATTTTATGGGTTGTGGGCATCTAAAAGACGGCGTGTTGTCAAATTACGTTCCAAAGACACGGCGGATTCATTCGTCGTGATTCCAGATTGCATCCCCAACGTAGTGGATGGTACGTATTACTTTTCCTGTGTTCATGGCAAGCAGTTCTTTGCCGCCGTATAGCGATATTCCCACTGCCAAGGGTTTGTGATGCGTTTCTTCTATGATGACAACGCATTCGTCCTCTTTGATATCTTCATCTGCTTGAGTGACACCAGGCCTCATGATATCTGCTCCGTTGGCTACAAAGCGTACAGCGCCCATATCTACGATAATCCGTTTCAGAAATTCTTGTTTGAGTAGCAGTTTTAGGCTTGGAAAGAGTCGTTGTTCATGATAGAAAAAGTGTAGTTGTCCGTTTTTGAGAATGTATGTTGAATCTTCAAGTTCCACGATGTCTTTCTTTGAATAAAAAGACTCAAGGCCAAACTCGTTTTCCAGTGTGCTGTTAAGGTCTTTGATGTCTGATTTGCTTAATCTTTTTTTCATCTGTTCTCTGTGTATGCGCAAGATTTAAATGGTTATCGCGGTTTCTGCCTGTTATGGAAAAAGGACCTGTAGGTGATAGGATTCAGTTTGTTGGCGTTAGTGCTCTTGATCCTGAGGAGCAAAATGTTGTTAACACATTGTCAACGGAGTATTTTGAAAAGCTTAAGCATGCTGTAAAAAATACTGTCGCTCTTATTGTGCACGTTAAGCGTTATGAAAAGGAGGGAACGCAGCAAAAGTATTCGTTGCACATTCATTTGTCTTGTCCTTCAAGGGATTTTGAGACGGATAAGCATCATGATTTTGATTTGAGTAGGGCTTGTCATGCCGCGTTTCGCGCTCTCTTAAAGGAAGTGCATCATTCTTTTCATACGGACACGAGTCGTCCTCATCGATGAAGAAGATTTTTCAGGTGAAGGTGTTTGTGTTTTTTGGTAATAGGTATTTGATTCTCAGGAAAGCTCGCGACGATAATGCAGCACATCTTAAGGGATGGGAAGTTCCTGGTGGCAAGATAAAGTCAGGTGAAGATCCTGTAAAGGCTGCTCTTCGCGAAGTAAGAGAAGAAACGCAGCTCGATGTCAGGATCATTCATGAACTTGAATTTTTTGAGGTGAAAACAGAGGACTTGTTTCGTCATACTCATGTATTTTTGGCACAAAGTCCTTCTGACAATGTCGTTATTTCTGATGAGCATTCTGAGTATAGATGGATCACTCCACGACAAGTTGATGATTTGCCCCAAGTGTTGTATCGCGAAGTGTTTAAGAAATACTTGCGCAAGGCTGAAGAGTTTAGAGAACAAACACTAACAGAATTCCTGCAATCAAAAGACTAATGATGTTGACGACGAGTCCTTTGAGCAGTCGTAAACGGTTTTCTCCGCTCAAAAAGAACGCGAGTATTGCTATGGAGAGAAATCCTCCTAAATGTGCAAAGTGTCCTATGCCGTCCTCTGTTGGATTCAGTATACCCGCAACATCTGCTCCTATTGCTATCCATCCTATGATCATCACCGGCAGAGGAATGCCTAACTGGTAAGTAATGTAGAAAGGATCGAGCAGCATAGCAGTTGCGACGATACCCATGATTGCGCCGCTTGCTCCAAGACCTGGCGTGTTATCACCTATGGCCATGTTGATGAGCGCAGAGAATAGTCCTGCAATGATCAGCGCTCCAAAGTAGACGAGTGCAGTGTTTGTTGCTCCTATGCGTCGTTCTACTACTCTGCCAAAAATGTAGAGGACAAGGACATTGCCAAACAGGTGTGCAGGGTCTGCATGTAAGAATCCTGCGGTGATAATGGTAAAAAAACGCAGGCTAAACAGGTCTGCTGGATAGGCAAGATATGGCACGATATCGATAAAGAGGCTCGCGATAAAAACAATGATGAGTACTGCACTCATGAGTATGCTAAAGCGCGGTGCAAAAAAGAATCTGACACTGTTTGTTACCGGTGTTGCAACTTCTGCAAATGTGCGTTTGCCAAGGACAAATAGTACGAGTCGAAACGGCGTGGCAAGTACGTGCCATAATTGTGTGAGTAAGAATCCTGATTCTGATTGCTGCGATTTTGATTGCTTTTCAATCGCGGCAGTTGATATCATCATGAAATAGCGGGGAGTGGATTTGAACCACCGACCTGCGGGTTATGAGCCCGCCGGGCACTCCTGGCTGCCCCACCCCGCTAGAATACTGTATGAAAACTTGAGGGGTCTTTATATAGGTTTTGTTTCAGTATGTCCCGCAGTATGGTGACATTTTACGCGTATCCAAGTGACAAAACGGTGTTAACTGGTTGCAGCGTACGCTATGAGTCCTACGTATGCGAGAACCATAACAATGTGAAAGAGTATTGTTATTGCAAGTCCGATTATGCTCACGATCATTCCTGCTTTTGCAATGCCGTGTGGTTCCCGTCGTTGTTGGATGAGTGAGAGTATGAGTCCTGTGATACCAAAGGGCAGCGAAATCATAAGATAGAAAAAGCTCATGATGCTCAAACTGCCAAAGATGAGTCCTACAATTGCAAGAGTCGCGTCCGGTTTTGACTTTTTTGCCATAACTTCAGTAAGTCATCAATACTTAAAAACCTATCGAGTAGAAAACTTTAAAACCATTTGTCTTTCTTTGTCGTACATTGCCGTCGTGGCACAACCTGGTACTGCGCCAGCCTGCTAAGCTGGTTTCCTTACGGATATCCCGGTTCAAATCCGGGCGACGGCGTTTCTATGACGCGAGAGCGTCACCACTTTTTCTGTTATAATGATTTGGACCGGGACCAGTCAAGCTCTGCTTGACGCTGTCCTGGTTTCAAATCCGGGCGACGGCGTTGTGGGCGCATAAGCGCTCAAATTTTTCTGTTATAATGATTTGAACCGGGGCCAGTCAAGCTCTGCTTGACGCTGTCCTGGAGAAAATCCAGACTCCGACATCTCAACTTCGTTCTCAGGAGTACAAGACGAATAGTATGGGTAGTAATTATTGTTGCAAATACTCTTCCACTCTTTTTTTCAATAATCAGTATCTTTTGTGATATTCTTTGTATCGGGGGTTTTCGTCTATTTCTTGACGGCTGTGCAGTGTTGGTTGTGGAATCTGTTGTTTATTGAATTGTGATTTTGTCAAGTCTATTTCTTTTGAATTAACGGTATTCCAGAAATGTGCGGTTCCGTCTGCAAATTTTGCTTTGAGTAGTTGTCCGCCATAATAATCGTGAACGAGCAGTGCTGTTGCAAAGCATTGTCCATAGGCTGGATTCTTTGAGGACCAGGAGTGTTCCATTGGAGGATAACTGGTGTCTTTGCCCCAACAATGCACTAGTGCGAGTTTGAGAGTCTCTAATTCCATACTTCGTTGCTAGAAAACTAGTGTTTTAAATGTATCTCTGAGAATGTAACAGTTATTGAGTAATTCCTTTCCATTCATTGAGTGCTTTTTCATAATTATCTATTGTTCCCATATCGTACCATTGTCCGCTGAAGAGGTATCCGTAGAGTTGTCCTTCTTTGGCGATTGTGGGAAAGACTGTTTTTTCAAATGAGCAGTATCCGTCTTGGATGTAGTTGAGTATTGCTGGTTCGAGGATGTAGAGTCCTGAATTGATAAGGGTGCTTGATGATTCTCCTGGTGCTGGTTTTTCGCAGAATCTGACGATGCGCGATCCTTGCATGTCGACGACGCCGTAGTCTCTGGGTTCGCGAACGGTGGTTAGTGCTACTGTAGCTATGCTTCTGTTTTTTTTGTGTTCGTTGTAGAAGTGTTCTAAGTCTAGGTTTTTGAGTTCATCTCCGTTGGTGACAAAAAAAGTGTCTTCAAACAGGTGTTTTGCAAGTAGTAAAGATCCTGCAGTGCCTAGTGGTGTGGTTTCTTCGATGTATCGTATGGTTACGCCAAAGCGCGAGCCGTCTCCAAAGTGTTGCATGATGTGTTCTTTTTTGTGGCCTACGCTTAAGATGATGTCTCGAACATCGTACTTTTTGAATAATTCTATGAGATGTTCTGCTAATGGTTTGCCGTGTACTGGTATGAGTGATTTTGGAATTTCTTTAGTGATTGGGTGTAATGGCGTCCCTTTTCCTCCGCAGAGTATGAGTGCTCGTTTTGCACAGCGTTTTCCTAGTGCTTTTTTGAGTAGTTCTTCTATGGCGTGTGAACGGTTTTTGAGATGATCTTTTCCGATCAGAGAATCAAGGTCTGTTAGTAACTCTTTTTCAAGCGTGATGGTGACGCGTTCTTTCATGGTAAAAAGGAGGAGTTGAGGATTATTAAATCTTCCCTAAAAAGTATGATGTTTGTGTGACATTGTATGATAAAATTCTTAAACTGCTAGTCCTTTCTGCTCTACAGACCCTTTCATTACAGCAAAAAGGTATGATAGTGGTTCAGGAAGGTGTCGTTTATGATGACCTCCGATCGCATGGGCGCGATTCATGGCGGCGGGTTTTCCGCCGCCCAAATCGCGACAATGTTTTATACTAGAACTTCTTTCTATAGTATATGAAAAGAGGTTTGCTTGTATTTGTTATCCTTGCAGGCATGGTTGTTGCGCAGTCTGAACCGTTCAGTATTGAGTGTGAACCTCAGGCTCCTGCAACGGTCTGGTGTGATATTATGAGTGCTCGCAATTACTCGTTTACAACGGAGGTTTGCATTGATGGAGAGTGTCAATCAGTGGATCTTCCTCCCTTTGGGACGCGGACAATCACGTTTACTCTTCAAGATATTCCTCTTGGTTCTTACACGTTTCCTTTGCATGCCTCTGGAGATGGCAAAACTGCGCAGGCAGAGATTTTTCTTTCGCATTTTGATATGCCTAAGCTCGTGCTCAAGAATCTGACAGCGCCTGAAAAGGTTGGATATGATGAAGAGTTTCAGGTTAGTTTTATTCTTGAGCAGGTGTCGTATACTGAGCCTCGTAATGTGACGGTCTGGTTGCGCGGTTCTCAATTATTGTTTGCACCACAAGAGGTGGAGCATGAACAGTTCACTATTACGTTAAAAGGCAGTGATTTGCATACTCCTGCAAGTATTACTGTGCGTTATGAGGATGCAGAAGGTAATGTGACGCGTATTCTTGAAGCGGTTCCCACAACAGTGGAAGCGTCCTGGTGGCAGCGCGTGAGTCTTTCTATTCGCGGTTTGTTTTATTCCTGGTTTGGATAGTCGAAATATTTTTATGGTAGACCGCTTCCCTTTGGCAAAAGAGATGAAGCTTACTATTGATACGGAAAGTGATTCAAAAGAGGATTTGAGAAAGGTTATTCGTTTTTTGCAGTTGATGGTTAATGAACGTGATTTTCGTAATCTTGAACAACGGCGTCAAATGGAGGATCGTCAGGAAGGTAGTATGGCTACGTTTTTTGATCAGGTTGATAAAAAGGATGATGATGAACCTTCTCCTCAACCGGCGTTTAAGCTTGATTTTTTCTAAGATCTATAACATTTATTGATCGTAGTGGTATTTCGCCTCCGTCAAGGCAAAAGGTGATTTTTTTACGTAGTGCTGACGGTATGTTGTCAAGAGAGGTCATTGGTGAGCCTCCTGCAACGTTTGCGGTGGTCGTAACTAGCGGTCTGTTGAGGAGTGTGGCTATTTCCTGTGTCCAATTGCGCGGTATTCGCACACCTACTGCGTCTAAACCGTTTGTTACATGTTGTGAGATGGCGTTTTTATTGCGAAGATCCATGATGAGGACATATCGGTCGGGCAAGAGATCCAGTGCTTCTTCTCCTTCTTCATTAACGATACAATGTTGTCGTATCCATTGTTTTGATGGCGCAATAACTGAGAATGGCATGGTTGTTTTCTTAAGCGCGCGTAATTGTTTGACTGCTTGTGAGTTTGTTGCATCGCATCCTACGCGATAAATCGTGTCTGAAGGAAAAATAAAAAGCGCGCCCTGCGCTATTTGTTGAATAAGTCGTTCTCGCTTCTGTTTATACTCCCCTTTTGTAATAATCTGCATGAAGATACCAAGTGGTGACGATATAAAAGGTTTTATGCAAAGAAAAATATAAATTATAAGGCAGCGAGATAACCGCGCATCACTCCTGCTTCTCTCGAGCTGACTTGGTGTTCGTCAAGCGCCGCATCTATACCTTCATCCGTGTACAGGTCCTCGTCGTCTTGCGGCGCGATATAAACAGTATTGTACTTGGTAAGGTTTCGTATTTGTTTAAGAAACAATCGTTGGATAACTGCTGGTTTGTATGTTTGCATGTGCATCACCTCATGCACTAGTACTCTTGGAGAAGTATTATGTATTACGAGGTCGCGTGTCCAGTGGTTGGTGCGCGTTATGCTGCTCGTATTTTTTGACCAGTGGCTCGCAGCAGTTCTTGAGAGGTTACTTGCAGTTCTTCTAAAAGATCGTGCATTCGTCTGACAAGTGGATCGATTTTTGAGGTGTCTGTGTCTTTGAAGTGTTTGCTACTAAGTATGCGTATCGCTTCTTTCATTGCGCTTGCCAGTTCTTTGAACAGTCTTTTTTGTTTGTCAAGAATGGGTTTTTGTATTGTAGTACAAAAAGGTCGTTCTGTGTCGAGGAGTTCTATAATTCCTTCTATATCTTCTGCTCCTTCCAGCTTGATAAGTGTGATAGTAAAAAGCACTTGCATATCCTCATAATCGTGATCGAGAATATCATGTGCGAGCTGGACTTCAAAACGATCGAGTGATTTCATTTTGAGTTCTTCATATTGTGCTACGATTTGTGCGTTTGTTTGTTTTTTTGCCATTATTCTTTACCTATGAGATCTGCAGTGATGGCTCCCAGGAGTCCTATAAGACTGACTGTTGCTACTGCTTTAAAACTGTCTGCGATGTTATGACCGAATTCTGGTTCAAAGATTGCTAGTACGAGAATAGCCATGAGTATTGCGATGAGTTGCAGGGCAAATAATCGTACAGGCAGGTACCATAAAAATCGTTTTGGTACTTTTCGAAATCCTGTGGCATACAAAAAGATCGCCCCAACAACTAATGAGAGTGGAAAGAGCAGAATGGCGCGTGTTACTGAAATCTGGTGTGCCACTTTTACTCCGTAAAAGAAGGTGAAATGTGCAAGCACTCCAAAGAATGCTCCTATCGTTCCTTGCGCAAGATCTTTGAGTGTGAGTCTTCGTAGCGGGTGTGGACTGACTGCTCTTGAGAGGTCTTCATGGATTTTTTGTAGTTTTTCAAGACCGCTGAGCTCGCTTTCTTCTTGCCGGAGTAGTTTGGCGTCTGTTTTTTCTAGTTTTTTGTGTTCTTTGAGAAGTTCTTTATGTTCTTTTAATAGCGTAGATATTTTTTTATCTAGGTCTTTGAGCGTCACCTTCTTTTTCATACGCAAAGGCTAGTGTCTCGCATATAAATATTTTTAGGTGAGACGAGCATAAAAACGGTATGCGTAATAGATTTCATGTTGAAGGCATCCTTGAAATGATGATCACTGATGATACTGATGCGTTGCGCGAGTATTCCTGTGTGACTGTAGTAGAACCAGTACCTAAGACCTGTACGCGACTGCAATTGCGCTGCGGCGATAACACTTCGCTTATCACAGTATATGCAAGAATCCCTGAGACTTATCTGGGTAAGCATCTCAAATACGAGGAGTGGCATCAGTATCACCATAACAGAGAAAGTCTCGAGCAACGAGTGTCTGCTGATGAGCACTCTTGCATATACGCGAGTCTCCAGCTTGAATGTCCTAACGGACCTGTTCTTCGCTCTCAGTACTCTTTTCCTCGGCGGGCAGCTCAGCGTATTATTGCGAGAATTCATAAGTTGTTTTGGTGAGTATCTCTTTGAAAAAAGTAGTGCAAAACGCCCTACGTCAATTAGACACGTACACAATATGACTGGAGTATACTCTAGTAAGTAGTGACTCTTCCTCTTTTTGACCATAAAAGATAAAAGATATTTGCAGGCTCCATCGTACAGAGGGGGTATGCAGTGAAACGTGGAAAGCTTTGGGACCATACGCGTCCTTTGCGCGAATTACCTGTAGAGGTGCATCAGTTCTTTATCGAGGAAGCGCGCGAACTCAAGCGCGAGTTTCTCGAGAATCGATTGCAAGTCGTCCTTATTCCAGCTCCAGAACCGATGTACGCCGGTCATATGGTGCGCGCTGTTGAAAATAAAAATCCTGACTGGTATAGAGCGGCGTATAATGACTGGAGCAAATGCCAGGGCAAGTCTAACTGTAAACGTACTCGAATGCATCGCGCTCTTGATCGCGTCTGTACTGGTCGTGACGGTGTTTTTGGATCGTATCGCTTTCGTTATGATTCTATTCTTCGCGAGATCATGCAGGATCGTTTAATGGAAGGCTATCAATCTTTGGAGTTATGGGTGCCTCCAAGTAACACCGTGCTTGAGTACTTTGGCCAAGATCTTGTCGATCCGTGCCGCGAAGAGGTGTTTGGGTGGTATGATCTTGACGAGAATTTTGACGAGCCCGATAATGTTCCTTTTTAGCAATAGCACGGCGCGGCAAATGTGCGCGCGTTAATTGAAGCGATGCGTTTTGCGATGCGAGAATTTCCTTTTGCACAAACAACTCATGGAAAATCTGAAATGTGGTCTTAGAAATCGCTTAACGTTTTTGCTCGACCATACGTGATCACTGTTGTTGTTCCTTCTTTGCCACCAATGATCTTGTTCGTAGAAATAAGTTTTGCTTTTTCGAGTTTGGCAATCTTTCTTTGGAAGGTTTTGTATGTTGCTCCGCCACCTTTTTCTTTGTACGCGCTAAATAAGTCTCCTATTTTTCGCGGACTGAGTTCTTTGATGACTGTTAAGATGTTGCGCGATTCTTCATCGAGATCCATTGGTTTTTGTATGCCTTGTTCGTCGAGTTTTGCAAGCGTGGCTTCTACATGTTCGTTGGTAATCTTTTTTGATCCCTCATTGTCTGCGAGCATGCCTGTTTGTCGCAGGAGGTATATGCCTGCACGGATATCTCCTACCGTCGCTGTTTTTTCTGCGATGCGCCGTATAAGCGGCCCAGTCCATACTCCTGGCACAAAGGCGTAGTCTATTCGTTGTTTGAGTATGCCTTCTATTTCGTTGACGCTGTATTTTTTGAATTCGAGCATGTCTGGCATGAGACGGCTGCGTATGCGCGGTTCAAGACTGCCAAGCCATTCTTTGTAGTTGGTGATGACGATGACTGTTTTACGATAGATATCGTTGAGTATACTGTAGAGAAAGTCAAAGTCTTCTATTTTGTCTGTTTCGTCAAATACGAACACTGCTGCTTTTTTGTTGACGATGTTTTTGATGATTGCAAAGATTTCTTCGGTGTTCTTGTTTTGTGTAAATTTGTATCCGAGCAGATGACAGATTTCTACGCAGACTTTGTAACTGGTGTTTTTTTGCCAGCAATTGATGTAGACTCCTTCCACTTCGTCTGTCGTTTCTTCAAGATCACGAAGCAGTGAGCGTGTTGCCGCTGTTTTTCCTATTCCTGGATCTCCGTAGATAAACAGGTTTTTTCCGTTGCGTTTTGCAAGGAGGGGTTTAATACATGTCGCGATATGTTGTTGTTGTTCTTCACGATAGGGTATGACTTTTGGTAACCATTCTAAATCGAGCGCGTCTTCGTTGCGAAACAAAGACTCGTCCGCTCCAAGAAAGTCTTTGAAATAGCTCATAAGGAGATACCTATTCTTGTTCTATATAATATTTGTTGTGATAGTACCTGTACAATCCCGAAATGATTATATGCAGTTGTAGGACGGTACTGATCATGGATGTTATTCTTGCAACCGGTTCAAGACCGAAACGTGAACTTTTGGAAACGACCGGGATTCCTTTTCGCTGTGTTGAGAGTGGCATTGATGAGCGATCCTATCCTGCGACGTATCCTTCAGACTATGTTGTAAAACTCGCTATTGCTAAGGCGGAGAAGGTTGCTCGCGCAAACGAAGGTTCCTTAGTGATCGGCGCAGATACGGTGGTAAGTGAGCGTATGATTATTCTCGGTAAACCAAAGAATAACGCTGATGCCTTAGCAATGTTGCAATTGTTGTCAGGTCGAACACATACCATTTACACGGGTGTTGCCGTGTGCTGCTCTGTGGCAGGGGTGTGCGCCACAAAAAGCAGCGTAAGTCTTGCAAATATTACTTTTAGAACTATTGGTCCGCGACTCATGTCTCGCTATATTGCCACTGGAGAACCGATGGGTAAGGCAGGCGCATATGCGTATCAGGGACTGGGTGCTCATTTTATTGAGAAAATAGAGGGCGATTATCATGCAGTGCAGGGCCTGCCCGTATTTACGACATTGTCTTTGCTTCGTGAATTCGACTATGGTTTAGAACAGATTCTCGACTAACGTATGCGTACGCCGCAATGTGGGCAGTACTGGGTGACTGGTCCTACTTCTTGTTTGCATCGATAGCAGACAAAACGTTTTGCTCGTCGTTGTACTCCTTCTCGCGGAGCTTTTTCTGGTGCTGTTATTCGTCGTATTAGTATCCAAAAGAGTCCCCATGCAAAAAAAGCGACTCCAACATAAAAGAAGATAATGAGCGAGTCACCAACAAACCAGGAGATGCCGGTGACGAGTGTTCCTACGAGTATCCAAACGAGTGGGTGTATGCTCATGCGATTTTATCAAAACCGCAGTACGGTTGTAAGACCTTTGGTATCTTGATGGTTCCATCAGGCTGTTGGTAGTGTTCAACTATCGCGCGCAGTGCTCGAGAGGTGGCAATGGCGGTATTGTTGAGTGTATGGATATACTCGCGATCTTCGCCTTTTTGATAGCGAATGTTGAGCCGTACTGCCTGATATGAGGTACAGTTTGAGCATGACGTGACTTCCCGATATGTTTCTTCTCTTGGAAACCATGCTTCGATGTCGTATTTTTTTGCTGCGACTATGCCTATGTCTCCTGTGCAAATGTTGACTACACGGTACGGAATCTCCAGAGCTTCAAAGAGTTCTTCAGAGTTCCTTTGAAGTTCTTCGTGGAGTTTCCATGATTGTTCTGGTTTGCAAAAGATGAATTGTTCGACTTTGTTAAATTGGTGCATGCGAAACAATCCTTTTGTATCGATGCCGTGACTGCCTATTTCTTTTCTAAAGCAGGGACTGACGCCGACAAATTTGAGTGGCAGTTCTTTTTCTTCGAGTACGTCGTTCATGAGTCGTGCTGCGATGGGATGTTCTGATGTCGCGATCAGGTACTCGTCTTCATTATCGATTTTGTACATGACGTTTTCAAAATCACCGAGATCTGTGACTCCTTCGTATGCTTCTCGTCTCATCATGAGTGGTGGTGCGATGAGTGTGAATCCTTTGTTGCGTAAGTGATCGATTGCAAAGCGTTGTAGTGCCAGGTCTAGCATTGCGAGTTTGTCGAGTATGAAGACAAAACCTGCTCCTGATGTTTTTCGCGCATTATCAAAATCTGCTTGTCCGAGTTGTTCTAGCAGTTCTGCGTGTGATACGAGTGGAAATGAGGGAGTTGGCGTTTTCCCCCATCGTTTGATTTCTTCGTTATCAGAGTCATCTGTTCCTATGGGTACGCTGTCGTGCAGCATGTTTGGTATGCGCAGGAGAAGATCTCGCATGTGCTTTTCGATAGCGGTGATCTGTTCTGTGTAGTGTTGTATTTGTTCTGGCAGGTCTTTTGCTTTTTTCTTGAGTTGATCGATTGGTTTTCCTGCTTTTACTGCTTTGTTAATTTCGCTTGATATCTTGTTGCGTTCATGACGAAGCTGATCTGCTTCTTTTTTGATTTCGCGCCATTCTTTGTCGAGTTCCAGCACTTCATCTACCATGGGCGGCAGTTGCGGATCGTTTCGCTTCTTGAGGTTGTCTTTGACCTCTTGTGCGTGTTCTCGTAGATAATGTATGTCAAGCATTTGTCTTCTTGGTTGACCTTCGTTTATATATTTTTGTATGAGTCTTGCGTGTTGTGCTAGTCTGTGCAGCGTGTCTGCAACTTTCAAAAACCTTTTATACGAGTTAGTTGTGTTTTTTGCGTATGGATGAAGTGGCACGCACGCGAAAGGCGCTTGAAAAGATTATGGTGTCTTGTGCCAAT
Organism: Candidatus Woesearchaeota archaeon; assembly: GCA_014729505.1. Taxonomy (GTDB): domain Archaea; phylum Nanobdellota; class Nanobdellia; order Woesearchaeales; family ARS49; genus WJJS01. The sequence continues at coordinate 37,217 of WJJS01000015.1, read as the reverse complement.
CAGCGTGATTCTCCTCTTGGAAAATTCTTAACGGATAATGGGGATCATATGTCTTTTGATACGTTTGATATTTTTTTTAACAGGAATCAGAAAAATGAACAGATTGATGTGCAGGTTAAGAGTTATATTTTTAATTTTGGGGCGTGGAAGGAGAGTACGCATAAGCTTGCGGAATTATTGTTATTGAAGGGCGCTTCGCTTAGCGATATTGAAGAGCTATCACACCGTGTTATTCAAACACGCGCTGATAATTCATAAAGATCGCGTTTGCGACTTCTTCTTGTGCAAATCCTTTGATTGCTGCAATTTCTTCAATGACTGTTTTGACAAACGCCGGTTCATTGCGCGTCTCACGATCAGGGCCTAAGAATGGCGCGTCTGTCTCAGTAAATAATTGATTGATATTGACTTCTCGTACAACCATTTTGAAATGGTCAAGTCGACAGATGATTGGTGGAATGCTGAAGTTCATTCCTGCCTCTGCAGCTTTCTTGACAAGTGTTTTTCGTCCCATAAAACAGTGAAGGATTGTTTTTGTCGGATCAATCCCCGAGTCTAGTATCATGGAGATACAATCTTCTTCTGCTTTTCTCGTATGGACGATGAGTGGTTTGTCCCATTTTTTTGCTGTTGCAAGTATTTTTGCAAAATTGGCTCGTTGTTCTTCTTGTCGTTCTTTGTCATACAGATAATCAAGTCCTACTTCACCAAGCGCAACAAAGTCTTCTTTGCATCTGCTCCAAGAAGTTATTTCTTTGTTGAGATCGAATTGTAATGCGTCAATGGGGTACGCTCCTACAGCGCAGCGGACAATATCATACTGTTTTGCAAGTTGTAAGACTTTTCGATTCGAAGCGGGTTCGCTGCCGTTGCTAATGATGCGTTTGACTCCTGCTTTTCGTGCGCGCTCAACAATACGTTGCACATCCGTTATCATTCGTGGATGATCCAAGTGAGTATGTACATCGACTAAAATCATGGATCTGAAATAGTGTGGCTGCTATAAAAGAGTTGTCTCTAAAAGAATAATTGATATAATTCGCTTAACACAAACAACGCGTACAAGCTGAGAAGCACGATGCCATGCTTCCATGTGATGCTTTTGAGTTTCAAATAGTACATGGTGATCGTGATGCTTATGATTAAGAAGATCGATGCTGAGAGGACACTTGGCACTTCAATAGGTATTGGTTGGATTATCGATATTACTCCTAGAAATAATAGCAGTTCGACGACCATGCTGCCGATGATTTCTCCAAGTCCGATCTTTTGTACTCCTCGAAACACTGAGCGCAGTCCTACGGCGAAGTCTGGCATCGCTGAACTCACAGCGATTACTGTGAGCGCGATAAAATACGCAGGTATTTGGATGATGTCTGAAAGATTGATCGCGCTAAAGACGAGAAATTGCCCTGCAAGTGTGAGTACTGCAAGTGCGCCAAGAAAGATGACTGCATCCCTCCAGATGCGTTCTAGTCGCACTGTCTTTTTGAGTTTCATGCTTTTCTCTTCTTTTTTCCAGAGCCTTACCAGGTATACGACAAACGCGGCTGTGAGGATCAGGCCGTCTGATCTGCTGAGCAATCCATCGGCTGCTAAGATAAAGGGCAGCATTAAGAGCATCCAGACAAACCAATTGCTGTGTCGCAGCAGTTTGCTCTGCATGTTCATTTTCTTTGCTACGACCGTTAGTCCTCCCACAAGCAGTGCCATGTGTACCATGTTCGCCCCTATGATCGTGCCAAATAATAGTCCTGGCTCTCCCGACGTGATTCCTCCTATTGAGGTGACCATTTCCGGTACTGATGCTGCCAGTGCTACAACAACAAATCCTATGATCTCATCGCTTAATCCTAGTTTTGCTGCGTATGATGAAATGCCATCTATGAGTAGATCTGCGCTGTAAAAGAGTATGACAAGGCTTGCAATAAAAAGTGCGATATTGAGTACAAGCGGATTGAGTATCACCTCTAGCATGAGGGCAAGTAATATATATCGGTTAATATAGCTATCGTCTATGAGTTTTTTTTCAGAATTTCTCAAAAATCCGCAAATGACTGGGGCAGTTGCTCCTAGTTCGAGGTTTTTGACAAGAAAAATGCTTGCGCCTATTGATTTTTCAACAACAAAGTGTATCGTCGAGCTAGGTCCGGGTAGTGGGTGTTTTACTAAGAAACTTCTTGAATCTATGAGACCTGATGCGCGATTATTCAGTATTGAACTGAATCCTGACTTTGTTAAGAAGCTCCGCCAAATTAAAGATCCACGACTGACTATTATCGAGGGCAATGCTCTTGATCTTCCAGGACTTGTCAAAAATAGACGCGTGGATTATGTTATTTCAGGTTTACCTCTTGGCGGTATGAACAAACTGACTGTCGCAACCATTCTTCAAGGCGTTCGCAAAGTACTTGGCAAGGGTAAGTATGTTCAATTTCAGTACTCTCCAATTCATCATCGCAGATTCTCAAGGATGTTTAACATTTCTGTCGCGTTTGTGCCTATTAATATTCCTCCTGCTCTCGTCTACACTTGCACAGCAAAACCTCGCGTTTCTCCTTCGTGAATGCTGCGATATCCATTCTTAATTAGTGGTGCCGCAAAAGCATAAAATTTATAAACAGCCTTCTTCATTGCAGCACTATGGCAATACTAGGTTTTGGCTACAAAAAAATTGATTTTGAGCGCAAAGGTCCTATGAAGGGCGGTGCTCAGATTAATCACAACGCTAATATTACCGACGTACAATCAGCGACGATCAAACAAGGATCTGCATCTCGTGATGCAGCTCGTATCACGTTTGAGTTTACCGCAAATTACGAACCTGAGATCGCAAGTCTCAAGTTTGAAGGGGAGCTTCTCTGGGTGGACAAACCGGAGCAGGTTAAGGAAGCTCTTGACGGATGGACAAAGGATAAGAAGTTGTCTAAGGAAGCCATGGTGCCGGTGTATAACACGATTTTTCGTCGTAGTTTGACACAAGCACTTATCTGGACTAACGACCTCAACTTGCCTGCACCTATTCGTTTCCCGAAGGTAACTGCTGAGAACGCTAAGTAATTCTTCACCAGGGGTTGGCGACCATGACAGATATGAAGTTAAAAGTAACGGAAGCTATCCCGGACGACGCGTATAAGGGCATCGTTCGTGTAGATGCACTGCTCTTGAAAAAGATTGGATGTAGACCTGGCGATATTGTTGAGATTGAAGGCCAGCGTAAGACTGTGGCGATTGCAGATCGCGCATACCCGTCTGATATCGGGCGTAACTATATTCGCATGGACGGTATTGTTCGTCGTAATGCTAAGACGTCTGTTGGCGAACTCATCACAGTAAGAAAAGCTAATATCAAGGAAGCTAAGAAGGTTACGATTGCTCCTGCTCGTGAAGGTATTGTCGTTCGCGCTCCTGCACGCGTGTTTCAGCAAAGTCTTCTTGGTCGTCCAATGGTTAAAGGAGATATCATTTCTCCTGGCGGTACAAAGCGTCGTCGTTCAACGATGAGTGGCAATCCTCTGTTTGATGAAGTGTTTTCTATGATGGAGGATAATTTGAGTGGAGGACTCGGTTTTGGTGACTTGCGCTTTGTGGTTGCTGATGTCTCGCCTTCAAAATCATCTGTTATCATTACTGAACATACGGAAGTTATTCTTAATCCTGAAGCGATGCCTGTTAAGGAGGATGTCGCTCCTGAAGTGAACTATGAAGATATTGGTGGTTTGCAAGAGGAGATTCGTAAAATTCGTGAAATGGTCGAGCTTCCTCTCAAACACCCCGAGATTTTTGAGCGCCTCGGCGTTGAACCTCCTAAGGGGGTGTTATTGCATGGTCCGCCGGGAACGGGTAAGACTATGCTTGCTCGCGCTGTCGCTAATGAAACAAATGCGCATTTTATTTTGATCAATGGTCCTGAAGTGATGAGTAAGTATTATGGACAGTCCGAGGAGAATATTCGTAAGAAGTTTGAAGAGGCTGAAAAGAATTCTCCTGCTATTGTGTTTATCGACGAGATTGATGCTATTGCTTCAAAGCGTGAGGAGACCCGAGGCGAGGTTGAGCGTCGTGTTGTTGCGCAGTTGCTTGCGCTTATGGACGGCCTTAAGGCAAGAGGCAAGGTGGTCGTGATTGCTGCAACTAACGTGCCAAACATGCTCGATCCTGCTCTTCGTCGTCCCGGTCGTTTTGATCGTGAACTTGAAATTGGCGTTCCTAATAAGGAGGCTCGTCGTACTATTTTGAATATTCATACGAGAAACATGCCCTTGGCTAAGAATGTTAAGTTGCGTGATTTTGCAAATCTTACTCACGGTTTTGTTGGCGCTGATCTTGCAAGTCTTGCAAAAGAGGCTGCGATGGTCGTTGTGCGTCGTGTGCTTCCTGATTTGAAATCCGAAGGTGACCAGGAGGTTCCTAAGGAAGTCCTAGAAAAATTATTGATTACTAAAGATGATTTCAAGGAGGCGTTAAAAGTCGTGCGTCCTTCTGCTCTTCGCGAGGTTGCAGTCGAGATACCAAATATTTCCTGGGAGTCTGTTGGTGGTTTAGATACTGTCAAGCAGGAACTAAAGGAAGCCGTGGAATGGCCGCTTAAGCATCCTGCAGCGTTTTCTCGCCTTGGCGTTCATCCTCCAAAGGGTATCTTGTTATACGGTCCGCCGGGAACGGGTAAGACTATGCTTGCTAAGGCTGTTGCTAATCAAAGCGAGGCTAATTTTATTAGTGTAAAGGGCCCTGAATTGCTCAGTAAATGGGTGGGTGAGAGTGAAAAGGCTGTTCGTGAGATTTTCAAAAAGGCCCGTCAAACCGCTCCTACTATTATTTTCTTTGATGAGGTTGATGCTATTGCCCCTCGTCGTGGAACGGGTAGTGCTGATGGTAATGTTACTGAGCGCGTGGTCAATCAATTACTGACTGAAATCGATGGTCTTGAGGAAATGCAGGACATTGTCATTATTGGTGCGACGAATCGTCCTGATATTGTTGATACTGCACTGCTTCGCCCGGGCCGTTTTGATCGTATTATTTTGACGCCAAGTCCTGATGAGAAGAGTCGTCTTGAGATTCTCAAGGTGCACACTAAAAATATGCCTCTAAAGGATGTGGATTTGCAAAGTCTTGCTGCATTGACTAAGGGATATGTTGGTGCTGATATTGAGAGCATTTGTCGTGAAGCTGCCATGCTCGCTCTTCGCGAGGATATCGGAGCTAAAATAGTGACTCGCGAACATTTTGAAAAAGCTCTTGAAATGGTCGCGCCTAGCGTGAATCCTGAAATTGAGAAGAGTTATGAAGAACTCAAAAAACAGTTCACTTCTGCTCATGCCAAACAGATGCAGTTAGAAAAACCAGTGTACTTTGGTTAATTATTGTTAACGCGGAGATACTGATATACTGGTGTTTGAAAAAGAGATTGCACATGATCCTTCATAGCGATGCTTCAGATTCTGTGATTCTTAACTGGGGGTGGTCGTTCATGGGCTAGTTTTAAATACTTCTGTGCTGCTTTTCTTCTCATGCGAAGGGCTCTTTTACTCTTTATCTTATTAGCACCACTTGTTCTTGCTCAAACATATCCGGATCCTGTTGGTTATGTGAATGATTTTGCTCACATTCTTGAAGGTCCTGATGAGGTTCGTATTGATGCGCTTCTCAATCGGATTGAACAGAATCTGACTGTTGAAATCGCTGTTGTTACTGTTGAAAATCTTAATCAGCTTACTATTGAGCGTTATGCTAATGAGCTTGCCCGCGAGTGGCAGATAGGTAAGGAATCAGCAAATAATGGTATGTTGATTCTTATTGTGCCTAAAACGCAGACTCAAAAAGGACAGTATCGTTTTGAGATTGCTTCTGGATTGCAGGGTATCATTACTGATTCTCGTTCTGGTCGTATTGGTCGTAATACGCTTGTGCCGTATTTTAAGGAAGGCCGATATGGCGAAGGTGTCTACCAGGCATTGTTGCAAATCGAAGGATTACTGCAACAGGATCCTTCTGTCATTGCTGATGTTGATACAGAATTTACTGAGGATAACTTGACGTTTTTGTTTGTCATTTACTTCATTGTCTTTTTTGTCATTGAAATAGCCTCTGGCATGAGTTCTAAAAAATACTGGGTGAAGGGTGGCGCTCATGTTCTTGCTCTCGTATCTGCTTTTTTGTGGTCTTTTGCCGCTGTTGCTGTTGTTGGTTTTCTTATGTTCATGTTTTGGTTGTTTTATGCTGGCGGTAGCGGAGGCGGCGGTTACTTTGGTGGTGGTCATGGCGGTAGTAGCGGTGGCTTTGGTGGTTTTTCTGGCGGTGGCGGCTTTACTGGTGGCGGTTCTAGCGGTTCCTGGTGACCGAAATCCTTTAATAATTCATGACATCTCTATTGTTCATGGCACGTTCACATAAGGTTACTCCAAAGAAATCGTATACTGGCTGGATTGTTCTGGCAATCGTTGTAGTGGTCCTCTTGGCTCTTGTTGGCTGGGGTGTTGGAACCTATAACGGGTTTATCACTAAGGAAACACAAGTTGATCAGGCCTGGGGTAATGTGCAAACGGAGTACCAGCGTCGCGCTGATTTAATTCCTAATCTTGTAAACACAGTGCAGGGAGCTGCTGATTTTGAGCAGGAAACGCAAACGCAACTCGCAGGTCTTCGTAGTGGCGCGTTAGCTGCAAAGCAGGAAGCAGCTCAGGCAACAACTCCTGAAGAACTTGCTGCTGCGGGTCAAAAAATTGATGAGCTCGTGCGCCAGTTTAATGTTATTGTCAGTGTTGAAGCGTATCCGCAGCTTCGCGCTATTGAAAACTTCCTTTCTCTGCAGGATCAACTCGAAGGTACTGAAAATCGTATCACTGTTGCCCGTCGCGATTATAACGCTGCTGTGACAGCGTACGAACAGGCTAGACGTCGTATTCCGTCAAATATTATTGCCGGTATTGCTGGTTTTGAAAAACGTGACTTGTTTGAAGCTGAAGAAGGTGCGGAGACTGCTCCTGAAGTGACGTTTACCTAAAGCGACACGTTTATATACGAACTTTTCATTTTTTCTTTGTATGAAACCAGGTGATAGAGTTCGCATTACAACAACAGATGGTTCCTATGATGGTATCTTGATGCCTCCAGAAGCGTCTACTGTTATTCTCAAACTTGATACGGGGTATAATATTGGCATTCCTACTCGGCGCATTAAGGAAAAAAAGGTACTCAAAGAGTATAAAGAAAAAAAGTCAAAAAAGTCGTCAATCAAACAAAAGAAAGGTCTTCCTCATATTACTCTTTTGCATACAGGGGGAACGATCGCCTCAAAGGTTGATTATGGTACTGGTGGCGTGATTGCCCGTTTTGAACCTGAAGAACTCTTGCAGTTGTTCCCTGAAATTCGTGACTATGCAAATATTACTTCGCGTCTTGTGAGTAATATGTGGTCTGAAGACATGCGTTTTGCTCATTATAACGTGTTGGCTCGCGAGGTGGAAAAGGAAATAAAAAAAGGCGTGCAGGGTATTATTATCACGCACGGTACTGACACGTTACATTATACGTCTGCAGCTCTTGCTTTTGCTCTTGAGAATTGTCCGGTTCCTGTGTTGCTTGTTGGTGCTCAGCGCAGTAGTGATCGTCCCAGCAGTGATGCTGCGATGAATGTGATTTGTGCTGCTCGTTTTATTGCTGAAACGGATTTTTGTGGTGTTGCTCTTGCAATGCATGAACACGTTAGTGATGATACGGTCCTTATTCTTCCAGCGTGTAAATCTCGAAAGATGCATGCATCGCGTCGCGACGCTTTCCAGGCGATTAACGCTCTGCCTCTTGCAAGGATTCATTATCATGGTAAGATTTCTTTGTTATCTGCACATCCGGTACCTTCTGGACCGTTTGCACTTCAATTGTTTAAGGAGAAATTGAAGGTCGGTATACTCAGGGGGCATACGAATATGTATGCTTCTCAATTTTTGGCGTTTAAGGATTTTGATGGTCTTATTCTCGAGGGTACGGGTATTGCAGGCAATGTTCCTATAAATCATATTGATAAATATACTGGAGAGCATAAAAAGATCGCTACTGCAATCAAGCAACTCATCAAGAACGGCACTCTTGTAGCTGCTGCAACGCAGACTATTCATGGTCGCGTTCATATGGATGTGTATCAGACCGGTCGCGATATGCAAAAACTTGGCATTCTCGGCAATAAGCTTGATATGACTGCTGAAACAGCGTTTATTAAATTGGCATGGTTATTGAGTAATTTCAAAAAGGATGAGGTGGCCTCGCTCTATGAGCAGAACCTGCGCGGCGAGATCAGTGAGCGTCAGGTATATGATTCCTATCCATGAGTTACTCAATAAAATCAAGTGGGATGATCGCGAGAACCCTGATGAGTATGTACTGGTGTATCTCGATTTTGGCACGCTCAGGGAAATCCCTTATGCGGCTTTGCAGGATATTGAGGGTTCCTTTATGGTCGTTTATGTTGACGGTAAGACGAGTCACATCCCCCTTCATCGCATTAAGATGGTTAAGAAAAATGGTAAAACAATATGGAAACGCCCGAGCATAAAAAACTAGGACTTAAAGTCGGTCTTGAAATTCACCAACAACTCAAAGGGTCTAAACTGTTTTGTCGTTGCCCTGGTGATCTTACTGATAAGACTGATTTTGTCGTGACGAGATTTTTACGTCCTGTTGTTGGCGAACTTGGAGCAGTGGATGTGGCTGCTCAAATGGAGATGTCCAAAAAGCGTTGGTTCGAGTATACTGGCAGTCGCGATCACGTCTGTCTTGTTGATCTTGACGAGGCCCCTCCGTTGTCCATTTCCTCTGATGCACTAAGGGCAGTTCTTCAAATCGCAAAATTGCTTAACGCATCTATTGTGGAGAGTGTGCAGGTGATGCGCAAGATTGTCATTGATGGAAGTAACACGTCTGGGTTTCAGCGCACTGCTCTTGTCGCCATGGACGGTGTGCTTGAGACGAGTTTGGGTCCTGTACGCATTCCTACTATTAGTATTGAAGAGGATAGCGCACAAAAGCGCGGTGAAGATACAGATCGTGTACTGTATAACCTTGATCGTCTTGGTATTCCCTTAATTGAAATTGGTACTATGCCTGATATCAAGACGCCTGAGCATGCTAAGGAAGTTGCTGAGACTCTTGGTATGTTGTTGCGCAGTACCGGTCTTGCCAGGCGGGGTCTTGGCACTATTCGTCAGGACGTTAATGTGTCTATTGCTGGTGGTGCTCGCGTCGAGATTAAGGGAGCTCAGGATTTGCGTAAAGTGCCAACAATTGTCTCTGAAGAGGTTGCGCGTCAACAAAGTTTGTTAAAACTGCAAAAAGAATGCTTGCGCCGGGCTATTGAAGTTGGTCCTATAGAAGAGATTGCTGAACCTAAGCATAAATGGGAATCTCGCGTGCTGCGAAAAGCTCTCGACGCAGATGGTGCCGTCTTTGGGATGTGCGTTAAGGGTGCTGATGGTCTCTTGGGTTTTGAGATTCAGTCTGGTCGTCGTCTGGGTTCTGAATTGGCAAGTCATGCAAAGCGCGCTGCCGGTCTTCGAGGATTGTTTCATTCCGATGAATTACCAAATTATGGTATTACTGCTGAGGATGTTGCTGGCTTTCGCGAAGAATTATTATGCTCTACTGGCGATGCGTTTATTCTTGTCGCTGCCTCAAAGGATCGTGCTCATCGCGCTTTAAACGCAGTCGGTGCTCGTCTCAAACAATTGCAAAAAAGTCTTCCTAAAGAAGTGCGTAATGCTCTTGATTCTGGCACGTCTGAGTTTCTTCGGCCTATGCCTGGTGCAGCTCGCATGTATCCTGAAACTGATATTCCTTCTATTCACGTCACTGCAGATCTGCTTGACGCTATTTCTGTTCCTGAAAAAATTGATGACAGAGCTGCACGTTATGAAAAACTGGGTATGAGTAAGGATCTTGCGTTGCTTGCTGCAAAGAGTGATGCCTGCGAATTGGTTGAGGAGTTGGTTTCTTCACATAAGAAACTTAAACCAAGTTATGTCGCTGAACTTGTTCTTCGAGCACAGAAGGTGGTCAAGTCAGAGTTTGGTGTTGAGTGTTCTCCTACTGACAAGGATTGGCATGATTTGTTGACTGCTGTAGAGAAAGGTAAGATTACAAAGGAGTCGGTCATGGAAATCCTGTCTACATGCAAGCCTGTGCACCGCGTTCTCTCTGATTTTTCGGTATTGTCCGATAAAGAGTTGCGCAAGCGTGTCCAGTCCATTGTGGACAAGCACAAAAAGTTACCTGTAAAAGCATTGATTGGTGTTGCTATGAAGGAATTGCGCGGCAAAGCACCTGGTAAGAAGATTGTAGCTCTTGTTCGAGAATTCGCTGATTAATTGTGTGTTCCAAAACGGTAGGTGAAGTGTGGTTTTCTAATGGATCCTCGTACCATGATGTAGAGTCCCATCATTAAGTACTGAATTACTTGTCGTACTGGCCCTACTTGTTCAAAGCGTCTTGCACTTGTCATTACCGGCAGCGGTAGAAGTCCTCGTCGACAATGCGGTCGTGCTCTAATGCCAAACTCGTGATCTTCTCCGACGAGTATACTCGTGTCAAATCCTCCTATTGCAGCAAACACGTTTTTTGTCGTGTATATGCATGCTCCGTTGAGAAAACCGCCAGTAAAGCGCCCGAATGTGCACATTTGTGAGTATCCTTCGTTGATGAGTCGGTGTTGCCAATCGTTGTTGTCGAATTGTACTACGGCACCTGCTAAGGTATATTTTCCTTTCACATACGCGAGAGTTTTCTCGATAAAGTCATTGGCTATGGTGCAATCTGCGTCAAAGAAGAGTAGTTGTGAAAAGCGTGCCTTTCGTACACCTTCGTTTCGTTGATGCGCTACTCCTCGACGAGTCACAACAATGGCGAGGTGTAATCGGTTCTTATACCTTTGTGCTACTTTCACGGTAGTATCTTGTGATGTGCCATCAACGATGATAACTTCAAAATCTTGTCGTGTTTGACGACTGAGACAATTGAGTAATGTGCCAAGATATCGTTCTTCGTTGAGTGTTGGTATAATGATGCTTAGTGTCATGCGAGATACAGACTTGCCCAGAGCATGCCCTCGTCTGTGATGTAGAGTGGCGATTTAAAAGGTTTGCCGTCAGGGGCGTATAATTCCAAAAAGGTTTTGTGTGTTTCTATGAGTGCTGCGTATTGTTTTTTTACTGTTGTGTACTGCTTCGTATGCTCCCGTCGCAGATAATCCAGATAGATCATCCCAAGATGTGCCCATATCGTGTTTCCTTGATAATTGGGTGCGAGTCGTGCAGCGTTGATAGTCTCATGTGTTTCTTGTTCTAGTGTGTATTTGAGTGGGAATGGTTGCGAGAGTGTCTCAAGAATGCGGAGCACTTGTGTGTTGTGCGTTTTCGGTGCGAGTCCTGTCCATACTGCAAAGAGGTTTGCATCTCCGCTGTGTTCTTTACTTCCTTTGTGATCGCGATATCCTTTTCCTGTCCAGAAATGGTGTTCAAGGAGTTGTCGGTAAGAATAGTGTTTGAGAGGGTTTTGCAGTGCCAGTCTCGTGAGTTGTGTTGAGAGCATGCCGAGCATGCACGTGTCGTAGCAACAGGGTGCTCGTCGGGCGTGGTCTTTGATTGATGAGAGGCGAAGATTATTTTTGACGAGTCCATGGTCTAACCAGCTCATGAGTTCTTGTAGTTGTGAGCGGATAAGAGGCGCATATGATGCTGTTAGCGCTGCATTCTGTACTTGTGCTAGTGCAAAGACAAGCCAGGGTAGTGTGTCGACTGCTCGCGTGGGAAAATCGAATGCGCGACCGCCTGGTGTAATGGCAGTGGTTATTTTTCCTGCTTTTGTAAACGATTGTAATGCGTACTGCAAAGTCTTGATGGCTTGGTCGCGATATCCAAGACGTAGGAGGCTTGCCACGCACCAGCCAAAATCTCGTGTCCAGAATTGTGTGAAGTGTCCGGTACTTGTTTGAAAGTACTTGCCATTCCAACAATCCTTGACAATGGCGCGACAGATGTCCTCTGCAGTACCATTGTACTGCTGAAAACCTCGCAGTCTGACTCGTAATGAATGAGTGAACATGCGCAGTCCTTCAAATGCGTGGATGAGTGTCATACGCACCTGGGAGGATTCGAACCCCCGACCTTTGGCTTAGGAGGCCACTGCTCTATCCAGGCTGAGCTACAGGTGCATGTATGCGTTTCCTCCTAAAGATTTAAAAAACTATGTTCTCGTCTGATGGTATGGTGTTGCTTAAGACATGTCCTGAAGATTTTATCGTCGAGGAATTGATTGACGTTCCCAAAGGGAGTGGACAGTTTCATTATTATTGGTTACATAAACGCAATATGACTACGCTTGCTGCTTTGAAGATAATTAGTCGTAAAACGGGTGTTTCTCTTTCAAAAATAGGGTATGCGGGTAATAAGGATAAGGTTGCTTTAACGACGCAATTGATTAGCATGCCAAAAAGGATTTCTGACTTTAGTGAACGATCTCTTTCTGTAGTGTATGCTGGTCAGGGCGACGATCGTATCACTCTCGGTGATAATAGAGGCAATCATTTTGTGATTGTTGTTCGCGGCATCATAAAAAGACCTTCTCATCGTGAGGAGTTTATTAATTTTTTTGGTAAGCAACGTTTTGGAGGATCAAATGCTGCTATTGGTCACGCGTTGGTTCGTGGCGATTTTCGCGAGGCTGCGCGTCTTGCCAGCGAACAGGGCAGTACAACGGTCAGGGAGCATCTTGCTCATCATCCCTCTGATGTTATTGGTGCTTTGCGTACGATTCCTAGACGATTGCTCATGTTATTTGTGCACGCATTTCAATCGTTGTTGTGGAATGAGTCTGTTCGACGACATATCGCTGCAGGTAGTAGACCTCAAACAGTGCCTCTTGTCGGTTTTGGTACTGAAGATATTGATGAAATAACCCAACACGTTCTTAATGAGTTTAATGTTGCTCCTCGTGATTTTATCATTCGTTCATTGCCAGGCATGAGTTCTGAGGGGACGACTCGTACAGTTTTTGCCCGCTGTGAGAATCTCGTTCTTGGCCAACTGGTTACAGATGAAGTGTCTGAAAAGATGAAGATGGAAATATCTTTTGATTTGGGTCCTGGTTCGTATGCTACTGTTTTTGTCGAGCAGTTGTTTGCAGATGCGCAGTGATCTGTGCATTGACTGTCTTGATGCTCTTTGTGCCGTCGATTCGTATGAGCACCTCTTGTTCCTTGTACCAGCGCAGAATGGGTGTTATTTCTTGTTTGAAGATGTCGAGCCGTTTTTTGACAATAGGGGGACGATCATCTTCTCTCGTGATAAGTAATCCTTGGCACGCATCGCAGTGTCCTTTTTTCTGTTCTTGCAGGCTGGTTCCATAGATTTTTCCGCATCTTGAGCATTGTCGTCTGCCTGCGATTCGTTTGATTGTTAATCGTGGCGGTACGTGGATGTAGAACACGAGTTGCGGCGGGATGTGATAGTGGAAGAGTTTCATTTGTTCTTCTGTTCGTGGAAAACCGTCGAGTATGTACCCTCGTTGTGCGTCTCGCTGTCGTATTCGTCGTAGAAGTAATGTGACTGTTATCTTGTCAGGGACAAGCTGTCCTTTCTTGACGTATGATTCAGCTTGTTGTCCTATAAGAGTTCTTTTTTTAATCTGTTCTCTAAAGAGTGCTCCAACACTTATATGCGGTATGTCGTATTGTGTGGAGAGTAATTGTGCTTGTACTCCTTTTCCGCTTCCTGGAGGGCCTATCAGTATAATGTTCATCCTAGATAGTCTGGCTGGCTCTGCGAGCCGTGGTCTTCTAGCCATACATCGGCGAAATGTTCGAGGTAGGGCACGAGTGCTTTTCGTATTTTTTCGTGTGCTCTTGTTGCTTCAATGATTGCTACTGTTTGTCGTTGCTTGTCTCGTGATAACGCGCTTGCTTGTAGTACGCGTTCGAGGTAAGAGATCGTTTTGTACATTTCAGTACAAGCGATGCGGTGTTCTTCGCTTGTTGAAGAATGTTCGTACATGCCTAGCATACTGTTGGTGTCTGGTTCAACTATGGGTTGTAAGAGATTTTTGAGTGCTTCGAATTGGTTGAGTATGCGTTTGATGAGTGCATCAAACGGGAATGGTGAGTGTCCCATAGAACCTATGCGAAATTCTTTGTTGATACTGGAAAAGGTTGGCAACTCCTTGTACTGGGCTCGTAGTTCTTTGTACACCTCTTTCATATAGGTCTTTAGTGCAGCTTGCTTTTTATGTGTTGCGACTGCAAAAAGCAAATATAGGAGCAAAACATGTGTACAAGCATGGGGGTTACTTTGTTATTGCCTAGTTGTGGTATCAATTATTTGTGGCAGTTGGGAGCGTTGAAATCCTTGCTGGAACAAAACGTTAAGATTGATCGCGTTCTTGGTTCTAGCGGTGGCGCATGGTCCGGCATTTTTCTCGGGTTAGGTGCTGAAATACTTGATGATTGGATTTCTCGAGCGCCAAAGTACTATGCGCTTTGGCAAAAAAAGAATCGCTTTCGTTATTGGCGTCGCATGACTCGCGCGTTGCATGATGATTCTCATCGAGTGCTTGAAGAGTATGGCTTTTTTGAGAAGTTTCGTCCTTCTTTTGAGTTTGGTATTAAGGTGGTGGAGCTTTTTCCAACACTAAAATCTCGCATTATTCGTGTCGACGGGCGTGCTCCTGAGAACATTCATCGTCTTGCGGTTGCAAGTTCTACTATTCCTTTTCTCACTGGTTTTATCGCTGTTGAAGAGTCTAGAGTGTTTCTCGATGGAGGTTTTTCTGGCGGTTTTGGCAAGGTTGCAGGCGATACTATTGCACTCGACCCTTATGGAAAACTGCATGCCACGTTTCGTATTGTTCCTTCAAAATCTCTTCCTCTCGGATTGCGTCTTGGATCTCCTTTTTTGATACCTGTTGAAGAGTTTGAAGCGTTGATCATGCAGGGGTATCATGCTGCAAAGTCCGCTATGATAGTGAGGCGGTAGAAAAACTCTTATAGTTCTATGATTTTGTGGTGGTATGCAGTTTGGAAACGTCATTCGTAAGCGCTATGCTTGTAAGAAATTTGCTGACAGGCGTATTCCCGAAAATAAGGTTGATGAGCTTGTGGATAGTGTTCGATTGGCTCCTTCTTCTTTTGGTCTGCAAACATGGCAAATCAAGATTGTTACTGATAAAAAGACAAAAGAAAAACTGTTTCCTGTCTCTTATTGTCAAGAACAGATTACGACTTGTTCTCATTTGTTGGTGTTTTGTGCTGACACAAGAGTTGCGCAGCGCATTGATCGGTATGAGAATTTGATGAAAGAAACGGGCATGCCGCAAAAGAAAATAAAGCAATACATTGGAACAATGAGAGACTGGGCGCAGTCATTGTCAGAGGAACAGTTCCTTGTCTGGTGCCAAAAGCAAGCCTACATCGCCATGACTTATGCTCTTCTCGGCGCTACTGCTCTTGGTTTTGCTTCTTGTCCTATGGAAGGATTCTTATCTAAAGAGTATAGTAAGATCTTGGAATTGCCATCGTATCTCGTGCCAACGGTTCTCGTCCCTATTGGCTATGTAAAAGACAAGCAGGGCCCGAGAATACGATTTGACAAAGAAGAGCTACTGGTGCAATGAAACCCGATAAAAAAGACTGTAAGATTATCTCAGAACTTGATGCCAATCCGAAAATAAGTATTTCCAGTCTTGCTAAGCATGTTCGCTTGAGTCAGCAGGTCACGGATTATCGGTTTAAACGCTTGCAACAAAAGAATGTGATCACCTCATGTTCAGCGATTATTAATCCTGCAATGATGGGTTGTGAACAGTATCGTTTATTTTTTCAGTTAGAAACGCTTGATGATAAAGAAAAGAGTCGGATTCTCCGATATCTTAACAAGCATCCTCACGTGTATTGGGCCGCTCAGTCATGAGGAGTGTCTTTTGTTAAATGGATTGGTCTAGTTTTAGCATATTTTCATCGCTATGAGCATGACCAATATATCGTCCATTTTTCTTCATGCCATATCCTACTGGACGATAAAGTTCTTTTACAGATCTTTTTTTGAATTGTGCGGGAAGAACATCATTCCGTACAAAAAAAGCATTGATGCCGGTGCTGTCACATGCGACGAGAGTATAACCCTTCTTTTTCCCAAGTTTGACAAGCGCTAAGAGACTTGCTCCAAAAAAACTAGTGAACTGGGTTTTTCGTCGAGGCTGGTACGGTACCACCAGGCTTTTCGTTGGAGGAATATGTGCATTGTACTCTATCACAACTACTCTTGGGCGATAGCGCAATACTTTCCATATCCAGTAGTCATTGAAGTCTATGTCTATCGAGAGCAAGTCGAGTTCTTTTGGTACTTTGTAGCGCACAAAGATCTCGTTGATGTTTTCAGCAGTAATGAATTCTTTATTGACTTTGCTAAACGCAGGCGGTTCTGCGTCAAGCCAAAGACAGGCCCATCCTTTATGATGTAGCAATCTGGTATTACATTCTATGCCATCTCCAGCACCGAACTCCACACTATGCTTGTTAGTTGTTCCGATGATTGCAAATATTTGTCGTAGTATGCCGTCCTCCCCGTTTTGTGAGAAGAATTTTTGTTCATAAGCATTCAGTATTACGGTGTCTTTCTGGTTCCTGCGCAATGCTACTGAAAGATTTTGAGGTATCCATGGCAGCACTTTTAACAGGTGTCGCGTATAGCGATACCATTTCTTGAGAAATAGTTGGTGGGAAGTTGGCAGCCGTGTAAACAGTCGTGTGACTATCATTCTGGATACACCAGTGCAGCGAAACGACCTATACTGTCTGTTGTTCTGGTAAGCGCGTGAATTCGTCGCATATTGAGCATATTGATGCTCTTGCGCATGCGTTTTTTGTGAGCGTCGTCCATGATAAGAAAAGCATCGCGTGACCATTGAAGTATCTTTGGCATTTCTTTTATTCTTGTAGATATACTTCCTAAATCGTAGAACCACAAGTCAAATTGTTTAGGCTTTGCCAGAAATTTGTCATATAAAATAAGATGTTCGGTCGATAAATAATGCTGTTGTAAGAAATTCTTTGTACGCTTTAACCACTCCTGATTGTCGTCCACGCTAACGACCGTTACTCGATTCTTGCTTTTTTGTTGATAGTGACGAAACACATACGAGCTAAACCCAGATCCTAAATCAACTATGCGCTGCGGTTTGTAAACTTGGCACCACAAGTGGAGAAACTGCGCTGCTTCAAGTGAAATTGCCATGTGCGGTTGTGATACTCTAGTAATGTAGTCATGGTATTCATCGATCATGTATTGTGTTTGTAAAGTGCAGATAAATATATTTAGCGAGTGCGATCTATTCTTCGCAATATCATTTTTTTCGTAGAACTAAGAATCCTCCAACTACCACCATGAGCGCTGCAAGAAGAGCTATCGTCGAGAATTCTGGTACTGGTGCTGACGATTCCAAAATGATGTAATCAGTCGCGGTAAGATTGTCAAACCCTACAGTATTTGTACATGTGACGTTCCAAGTGATATTGCCAAGACTGTCGATCGTGACATTGTACGTGTATTGTTCTGTTCCTGACAAATTAAATGTCATTCCTGCATCGCTGACAACAGTTGCGATGCTGATATTGCAGGTACCTTGGATTGATTCATTGCTTGTGGCGTTCGTATAGTTTGCTGTAAAAAGCACTGTGTCTCCTTGCACTTTACTAACGGCCCCTCCTTCAGGATCTTCCTCGTCGTATATGACGAGTTTTGTTGTTCCGCCAACAGTTATTCCCGTTCCGGTAAGTCCGTCTACTCTGATATATCCTTCTTCGTAAGCTGCAGTGTATCCGCTTACATTTTCTCCTGTCGAAATCTGAAAGGGACTGATAAACACTCGTCCCGGACATCCTCTGTTTACACTACTGATTGTAGTTGCTCCTGGACAGATTGTCACTCCCTCTCCCGTATCTGGTACGAACAAGCTAAATGTAGATCCAAGTCCTACAGTTCCAGAAGTGTTGATGACAGTGCTTGTGGGGGTTGCATCAAAAATAAGTCCTGTAAGATCGACATTTCCTGACACAAAATTTGCTTGACCTCTAAACCGCGTGCCGAGCGTACTGTTGCCGATCGTAAGTAAAGGATTGCCGTCTTGACCCGATCCGTTTGTAAGTACTCGTTGTCCTACCTTCACTTCAAAAGGTGAAGAGACACTGGTGAGCAAATAATTGAGTATTGTAATGTTGCCGCACCGCGTTGTTCCGTCTCCATTATAATTTGGTGTGATGCATGCTTCCCACACTTCTCTGGGATTTGTTTCTTGTGATACTATAGTGGTAAATCCATTTTCTGCAATAGAGGCCAACTGGGCCTCAGAGAGTGCTCTGTTAAAGATCGTGAAATCGTCGAGATCTCCCCAGTAACCCGAACCCAAGACCAAATTTTGGGTGGTAGTATTGATACTCTCACCAACGGTGTTGCTTGCTTCTAAAACCCCGTCGATAAAGATTTTTTGTTCGTTACCATTATACGTTGCTCCAAGGTGGTGGAAACCATAGCGTGTTGGCACTTCAAGATCAACTCCGTTAATCGTAAACGTGGTGGTTGAGTCATCAACGCTGATACCATATGAGCCAGTTTTTCCTGACACTTGCGGCGTGCTTGATGGTGGATTTACTAAATGTCTGAATGGTACAAAGTCAAACGTTCCTGAATCTGTTTCTAACTCTCCTCCGTAATTGTTGAGTGGTTTTCCTAATGCGAAGTCACCAAACGTGTCTCCGTTAACATCACCAATGTAGGCGAAACTGCTGCCAAAGCAGTCATATGTTTCTCTGTCAAAGGGACTGTATCGCCGTAGTTCTTCGAACTGTTTTACTGATCCGTCATCGCGCAGTGCAAGGACATATCCTTCTCCATAGATCGCGCCGTCCCATTCGTAGCACGCACCCACGAAGAGTTCTTGATTACCGTCACCGTCAATATCGGGCATTTCTCCTATGCCGCAACCAAAACTTGGACGTATGCTGTTTGCGGGCACTGTAATGGGAATGCGTACCGTTCCATAAAAATTACCTTTGACTGGTTGTGTACCGCCGATTCCGCCGTGATAACTGCCTTCTGGCCGTATGATTGAGATGTTCTTGATACTTCCATCCGCATTGAGAAACATGATAAAGACTTCGTCCCATTGGTATGCTGAGGTAGCTATATCTGGCACTCCGTCGTCATCAAGATCCCCTATGGGATCAACAAATCTCCCGATTCCCGCATCTCCTATTGTTGCGTTGTCAATATTCGCCAGTGCAGGATGCGAAGCTGAAGTGATATGTGATCCTCCCTTTGCCATTCCCGTACTATTGTCGAGAAGAAGTACCCACATTTCTGTGTTTCCTCCTCCCGATCGTGGCCATACGACAAAGTCCACCGGATGGGGAATAGTAGGATCTGAGAGAACTAGATCGGTAATATTATCTCCATTAACGTCTCCTATTCCTCGAGCCATGAGATTAAACGGATTGCCGATATCTCCCGGCGTTAGCGCGTACGTATTCTCTTGAGAGCTTATAACGTGTCCGCTCGTGTTCATATAGAGGATAATCCATGTTTCGTTTGTCGTGGTAACAATATCCCTAGCACCATTACCGTCCAAATCTCCTATTGCCGTTGCAATCCATCCATAGAGTCTCCCAGAAGTTGGTTCATTTCCTGAAGGATTGTTCCGATTTATTGCGGTGTATTTCTTCACGTTCCCAGAAGCGTTGAGGAAGATAACGTAGATTGTGTAATTATCTGAACCATCTTGGTGATTCGTCGAGGCAATAATCTCATTGATACCGTCCCCGTCATAGTCACCAATCTCATCGAGTGTCCATGCAAAGCGGTGTTGTGGACCGAGTTCTGCAATGTCTCCGTTGCCGATTTCTCGATGCTCGGGATATACCGTTCCGTTGTCTGTTTCATTATACTCTGCTTGTGTGTAAATTCCAAATTCTACGGAAGGTTTTGGATCTAACCACATAGAAATGGTGAGATTGCCTGGTGTGAGCGCGGAATTATGGGGTATGGTGATGCTGTCTGTTTTTTCAAAACTGTAATAGCCTGAATCTTCAAATCCTCCAGTGCTGTGATATGTTGCTCCAGACACTGCTGCAGTGCCTTCACTTGAGTACTCTTTGGTACTGGTTCCAGAACTGCTACCTTCAAAGGGAAGGCGGGCTACGGTTAAAGGTATTCCATCGACAGACCAGGTGATAATATCAAAATTACTTGCCTGTTGTCGGTTGATCATTTGAGCAGAAAGGTTTGCCGTAGTGGTGTTGTCTGGATTGTCAGTCGCGTTTACATGAGCTTGTTCAATTTGTGCTGTACAATTGGGTACATCTTGTACTTCGATGATCGTTTCACTTTCTGTGGTAAAGCGGCTGCCGTCGCCGTTGTCAACTTCAAATGTAACAGATACATTTGTTCCTCCATCATCACACGAGGGCACCCAGTTCACGTTAAACGTGAAGACAGTAGTTTCGTTTGCACTGGCGTAACCGTATCCATAACCGTAGCCAGCAAAGGGATAGACTTGTCCTGAGGGATATGATTTGGAGAAGTTTTCTAAAACGCCACTATTATTTCCATATCCTTCGAGAAATCCTGCTGCTGTTGACTCATCAACCAGCCCTGAAACACTTATTGTCGTCCCAGTAATTGAACACTCCCTATTAGTAATATTAAACACACAAGAATCCGCTCCGATATGAAGATTGAAATCGAGATTCTTTGGGAATTTTTCAGAAGCGTCATCCAACACTATTGGTATGGTGAGTGTTGTTGATTGTCCTGCTGTTGCAGTGCCGCTCGATTGAATAACAAGCGTGATTGCTTTTGCAGGCCCAATGAGGAGTAGGCCAACGAGAACAAGCAAGGCCAGAAAACCCCCTACCACGTGGTGTCGTTCTGCTCTCTTAAAGAGTTGCACTAATCCTCCTCTTTTCATTCAGTATGGAAATCACATTTCTATTATAAATGTGTTGATTCAAGTATACTTATATACGATTCCTCACTTTCTGCCCTTATGCGCTTTCGTCAATTGTTCCTGATCAGTATTATCTTTTACGCTTTTCTTCTACGAGTCTGGAATCTTGCAGCGCTTTCGTTTTGGATTGATGAATCGTTTTCTATTCTCTCTGCGATCAAAGTGCTCGAGCATGGTGTTCCTCTCCTCGACTCGGGTCTGCTCTATGCGCGATCCCTTCCTCATACATATCTGCTTTCGGCAATGGGTGTGTTATTTGGATTTGGCGAATGGCCTATGCGTTTGCCTTCTGTACTTCTTGGCGTGCTTGCAGTCTGGCTCGTGTATCGTTGCGCTTCTATAATGATTTCTTCGCGAGCCGGATTGTGCGCTGCTGCCCTTACCGCGCTGTCACACACGCAGGTGTTGTGGAGTAGGCAAGCGAGGATGTATATGTTACTTGAAGTCTTATTGTTTGCTGCTCTTTTCTTTGCGTTATGGTGGCAAGACAAAGGATTGTACAAGTTTCTTGTCTTGAGTGCTTGCTCTGCTTTTCTTGCGTCTTTTACTCATGTCTTTGGCTCTCTTGCCTTCATCCCTCTCATGGTTCTGCTTCTGGAAAAAAGACGCTTGTGGATTAAGCACGCAAAGAACCTCAAACTATGGCAATCCTTGAGTCTCGTGTTTGCCATCCTCGTGTTCGCAGTTTATGCGTCATGGACGGCGTTCTCTCTTTTTTCTCATTACACTCTTATTAATTTGTCAAGATTTTATAGTGGATACTTGTTCGATACGTCCTTTGCGGTTATTCTTTTCGCTCTTGTCGGTATTGCAGTGATAAAACCTCGTTATGCGGTCATCCTGGGGTCTATCTTCGTCGCTACGTTTTGTATGGCTTCTTTTTTCAGCGGCGCGATTCATATGAGATATCTTTCTTTTGTGCTGCCCGTCTTGTTCATTCTTTCTAGCGCTCTTCTGGATTTTTGCTTTTCTCACTCCAGTATTGGCAAAATGATAGCACTGTTCGGACTTCTTGCCATTCTCTGGACGGGTTTTCTCTTTGTTCCTTCTGTTCCCAGATTCAATGATCAGACTCCCCAACCTAATTTTCGTGCTGCTGCAGCGTTCATCGCTCATCAAGATAGTGGAATCATTGCCAGCGCGTACAGTGCTCCTCTTCTTGTTTACGGTGTTGAACCTGATTTCGTAATTGATTTTGATATGCAGGATCGAGAGCGGCATTCGTGGCATGCGTTGTGGTATGGGACGGATTATTATTCAGGTCTCCCAACGATAATGGATGTCCAAGACTTACTTGCGGCGAGACCGCATTACATTCTCGTCGATGATTTGGCTCTTTCGCGTCTTGACAAAACATTGGCGTCAGCCATTAAGAATAATAGTATCGCGTTCGAGGACGATCCTCGTTGGTGGGATGGAATCAGGGTCTACGAAATGCAATAAGACCAACCACAAAGACAACTATCGCAAAATACAATGGGTTGAGGTATGTGCGACGAATTTGTCCTCCACTTACAACGTCGACACAAACAACAAGTACAAGAACACTTGTTAATGATATAAACGTTACCTTGAGACTCTTCATTCTCTATGTTGGCATACAACAACGTTTAAATACCTTTTTCTAAGTTGGTATGCACGTCGTGAAACCACCGCTTATCACTATTGGAGTGTTGAACCACAATGGAGTGCGTCGCTTGCGTCGTTGCCTTCCTTCACTATTGCATCAAGAGTACCCTAACGTGCAACTTCTCGTAGCAGATAATGGTTCTTCAGATGGTAGCGTGGAATATTTGCAGCACTTGCGCGTCAAGACAATTTATTTTCGAAAAAATAGGGGGTACGGATGTGCTAAAAATGAGCTTGTCCGTCAAGCCAAAGGAGATTATGTCTTTCTCCTTGACAACGATATTGAATGCCCAAACAATGCCGTACAACAATTGCTTTTCGACTATAGGGAGTTGGGGGATACTGGTTTTCTTTCTCCCTTAGTTCAAGACATCGATAAGAATACCTTGCGTTGTCTTGGTCTAAAATTTACACGACTCCAATCTCATCTTCATCCTGATGATCTTGAGAGAACAGGGATTCTTCGAGTGAACGGATTTCATGGTGGAGCTGTTTTTTTCAAGCGTCAATTGTTCTGCAATCTCGGCGGTTATGATGATATATTTCCCATTCATCTTGACGATTACGATCTAAGTGCAAGAGCAGCTTTGCAACAAGTTCCTTGTTTTGCTTCAACAAATGTGAAGCTAATCCATCATGGTGTTGAGATTTCTGATTCTCGTTTGCAGTTTCGTCAAAAGTTTTACTTGGCGGGCTTTTCTCGCATGATGTGGAAGAATTATTCGTGGCCCAATCTTCTCTTGTGGTTTCCTGCGGCTCTTTCGTGGATCCTTGTCAAAGCTCTGCGAGTTTCCTTGCATCATCAAACTCCAACTCCCCTTTTTGGCGTTGTACAATCGGCTCACGTATTTCTTTGTTCTTTTCCATCAACTCTTCGCATGCGAAAAACCGTTCAAGCTTCTAGAACGGTAAGGGAGGATGTTTTTCTCAATGAAATACCTGCCAAGTGATGTCAGTATTGTCGTCGCGAACTATAATGGGGCTTGCCGTTTACGAAAAACAATTCCTTTTCTCAAAAAGCTGCCAGCCAAAGAGTTGATTGTCGTTGATGCTCACTCTTGCGACGAGAGTGTTTCGCTTTTACGTAAGCAAAAAGTTCGTGTGCTAGGAAGTTCTCGACTCAAGTCAAAAAACACTGCATGCAATGAAGGCGTTGCAGTTGCAAGAGGTCCCTTCATTCTCTTGCTTGATAACGATATCGTTGTTAACAATAGAAATCTTCTCACCGATCTTCTTGATACCCATCAACAATGGTCTGATCCTTTGTGCATTAGCCTTGCGTTAGTAGACCTTGGAGCTAAGAAGACAAAGTACTACGGTGGTTTCCTCGGACTGTATGGCGTTACTGAGTCCCCGCTCGCGACCATTCAGGACGTAAAACAAATGCACGGTCGCACGGTTGCATTTCCGTGTGGGGGCGCTCTATTTCTCAAAAAGTCGTTATGGCAACGGGTTGGTGGGTACGACGAGCATCTGGTCTTTGGAGGTGATGACACAGATCTTGGCATTAAACTGTGGATGAAAGGGCATGAAGTCCGTCTTTTTGCCAAGAACCTGCAAACCCATATTGGCAAAGGAATTCGAAAAAATAATGAGATGTATTCTCGTAGGTTTGCTGCAACCACTTATGCGATGGCCTACACTCTGCTAAAGAATTATCGATGGCATAATCTCTTATGTAGTATTCCTGTGTTTACCGTGTTTTCCTGTTTTAAAGCAATCAAACAATCTCTTGAGCGAAGAAATCTTGGTCCTTTGTGGGGTTTAGGTAGCGCAGCACGTCGGATACTGAATTCTCTTCCTACAGCATTATCTCGTCGACGTCAAGTGCAACATTCACGACGAATAAAAAGGGACGTGTTTTTGACCTTGCGACCCTAACTATATTTTCAAATAGGCAGTCTTTTCGACATAAAATGTTATAAGCGTTTGCCAGAGCTCAGGTTCATGCGTGTGCTTTTGCTCTGTTATGAATATCCTCCTCTTGGCGGAGGTACTGGTCGCGCTTTAGCCTCCCTTCTCAAAGAGTTCCAATCTTTTAATGTTGAGATGGATATTATTGCTTCTACAATGTCTCAGCGCCGCGCGGTTCAAGTGAGTCCGAATATCACTCTACATGCTCTTTGTAGTGCTGGTAAAAACCCTCATTTTCAAAGTTACCAGAACTTGTTGAGTTTCTTTCCTAAAGCACGTCATACTGCAAAAAAACTATGTTCCCATCGAAAATTTCACTGCTGTCATGTGTTTGGAGCGTTTCCTTCTGGACCTGCTACTCTGGGTTTGGGTTTGCCCATAATCATTTCGTTGCGGGGTTCTGACGTTCCAGGATTTAACGAAAGGTTTAAAGTCATTGAAATGATGGGTCTGCAATCATTGAGTAAGTATTTGTGGGCTAAAGCTCATCGAGTCATCGCAAATTCTGAGCACTTGCGTTTGCTTGCACAAAAGACTTCTTCAAGACATATTGATGTGATTCCAAACGGTGTTGATACTGTCTTGTTCACGCCCAGGAAAAGATTAAAAAAGGGGTTGTTGAAAGTGCTTTGTGTCTCCCGACTTATTACTCGAAAGAACATCGTCGTGTTAATCGACGCGTGTAGGGGTTTGTCTTGTGAAGTGTCGATTGTTGGCTCTGGCCCTCTTGAGGCGTCTCTAAAAGCGAGGGCGGCATCAAAGAATGTCTCTGTTGCTTTTTTGGGACGTATTCCTTGGAATCTTATGTCACAAGTGTATCAAGATCATGACGTGTTTGTGTTGCCTTCTAAAAATGAGGGCATGAGTAACGCGCTTCTTGAAGCGATGGCTTGCGGTCTTCCTGTGATTGTGTCTTCTGCTTCAAAAACCGGGTTGGTGAGTGATCACCGTTTCATTGCGGACTCTGTTGTCGATTTGCGTGCTTCTATTGCAAGTCTTATCAAATCTCCTCTTCTTCGTTTACAGCTTGGCAGGGAGTCTCGACGTATTGCCTGCTCGCTGTCGTGGAAATCTGTCGCAGAACAATACTACAAGGTCTACAAGGAGGTCTCATGCGAATAGGTATCTTTCTTACGGATGGCAGTGTTGAAGGAGGTGTTGCCACGTATCATGAGAATCTTCTTTCTCATTTGATTCCGTTGTGCAAAGAAGATCAATTGTTTTTGTTTCGTAACAATAAGACCTCGAAACCGTCAGTTACTGAAGTAAAGCTTCCTTTTGATAATCAGCTCATATGCGAACTTACTGCAGGCCCTCTCATTAATTCTCTGCATCTGGATGTCTTGTTGTGTACTATGCAAACGAAGCCTTTGTTCACAACAGTACCCTCTGCTGTTGTAATCCATGACATCTCTTGTAGACGGCGTGTTGAGAGTTTTTCTCTCGAGAATCGTATTCGTAACACTTTCCTTTTGCCTCTCACTTGCCGTCAAGCAACGCATTTCATTACGGTTTCAAAAAGTACTTGTCAAGAAGTGCATGGGTTGCTAAAAGTTCCAAAAGAAAAAATAACTATTGCTCAGGAAGGTCCGCCACAAAAAAAAAGGTATTCTCAAAAAGAGTTGCTAAAAATCAAAAAGAGGTACGAGCTTCCCAACTCGTTCTTTCTCTATGCTGGCGCAATAACACCGAGAAAAAATCTTCGTACGCTTCTCAAAGCTCTTGAGCACTTGCCAGAAGCATATCTTGTCCTTACGGGAGGAGTGCAAAAACAGAGTTCTTCTCTTGTTAAAATGATTAATAAGAATCCTCAAGTACATCTTCTCGGTCATGTTCCACGTAAGGACCTTGTCGCCTTGTATAAATTAGCTCTTGCTTTTGTGTACCCATCACTCTACGAGGGTTTTGGCCTTCCCGTCTTGGAATCTCAAGCTAATGGTTGTCCTGTCATTACCACGACTGAAACGTCTTTGCCTGAGGTGGCGGGCGAGGCAGCGCTTTATTTTGCTCCATTTGATGTAAAGAAGTTATCTGAACATATGATAACAGTGCAAGACCGAGCCGTGAAGAAACGATTGTGCAAAAAAGGATTTGATAACATTAAACGTTTTTCTTGGTCTGTCCACGCAAAAACGGTGTATTCTTTACTGCGTCAGATAGGTTCCCAATAGAATATATCAAAACCATTTGTCGAGTCAACCAGCTGCACGCTTTTGTTTCCTTCGATAAAGTCGTACAAAGGAAGTCCCGATGCCCAGTGTCGATGCCGTCGCCAATCAAGAATTGCCCACCCGGTACTACTTTCTCGTATAAGTTTTGTCGCTCTGTTGATTCGTTCAGGATTAGTGTAGGAATAGACGTAGAGGGTATTGTTACGCAAGGGAGCGTCGCGGTTCCACAATAAGAGATAACAATGCGAACAAAGCACTGTGGAGTTGTAAAAGTTTTGTCCGTAGAGCTCATGTATTGCGTTGTAAGAGTCGTGATATTCGTCGGTAATTGGCACGTATCCATGCTCACTCATTGTTGCGGCACCGTATCCGGGCGCTGGCGAGAACACCATCAATCCTACTGCTGCAAGTAAGAGTGTTGCTGGCACTTTCTTAGCAAGATGCTGTACCTCCGCGATTAAGGCGTACATACCATACGCTACAACTGGCAGATAAAAGAGTAGCATAACAAAAGAGTATCGTGGTCGCAGATATCGATCAAAATGAAAGGTGAAAAACCCGAGAAAAAAGAGAAATGTAACAAGACAATAGCTCACAATATGAAGTCGACGATACAGCAGGTCCCAAAGAACGCGTAATGATCCGCACAAGAAAAACACAAAAATAAGAAAAGTAGCAATGGGATACGACCAAATCGCTTCTGAGAAGAACTGTCGGATCCAAAACGAATTGAGTTCTGGACTCGTTGAGATATACCACGGCACTTGCCATAATACTATCATGAGCGGAAGAATTGTTGCGACGAGTAGTAGTATCCAATGTCTTGTCAATCCCGCAAGGAGTCGTTGTGTCAAGTAATAGATGAAGTATGTGACAATCATCGGTATGATTTGGACGAACGTGGATGCAGGGTCCAAGACTAACGCGTAAAAAAGGGAAAGAGTTACTATACCTGCGACTCCCCACCAGTTCTTCTTTTCTGTACACCAAAAGAGTCCTGCAATTATGAGTAGATAGCAGAGTGGGAACAGTGCGTATTCTCTAACGGTTTGTGAGACGGCTATGACCCATGGACAAAAAAGCCAAAGGTATGCGCTAATAAGTCCGACGAGATAATGCACTCTTGTTCCAAGAGAGAATAAAAGTATTGCTACTAGAGTACTTGCAATCACTCCAACTAGTCGAGCTATAAAAAGGGATTCTCCAAACAGTGCAAAGAGTTGTGCGATAATCCATGTGAGACCATACGCCCGAGTGTATCGTTCACTGAGTTCTCCATCTAATGTGACTCGGGTGTCTTCGTACTGGCGGAGTGCTTGTGCGCTGACGAGATGGCTGTACTCGTCCGTGTACGGTTCTAATGAGGTGAGTCCTGTCAAACGAATGGAGAGTCCTGCTACGAGGAGTACAACTACGAGCAGGAAGATCACTTTGTGGTGGTGCGTTGTTGAAAGCTGTTGTTGAGAAAATGTTGCGCCTAGACCAATGAGTGGCAAACAGCAAAGCAATAACAGTAGCGGGTCCTTTGCGTACTGTGCGCCTATTGAAAACACTGTTATGTTCGCAAAGAAAAGATACAAGTTCCAGGGTCTTTTCATAAAGACTAATAGAACCGCACTTAGAACTGCAAACAATCCGAGGTGCAGTGTGCGATGTGCTAAGAAGAATCCTGTTGTCTCTGCCAACCAGCAGATCATGAAGGTTATGCTGAGTATCCCTCCTGCAATGCTGATCGCGCGTTTCATGTTCTTGGTACTATTGTGACGAATAAAAAGCTACTGGCGAAACGCATAAATAATCATCACTTGCTAAGGGTTGTATGTGGAAATTGCCTTCATATTTTTCAAAGACCAAAGTCCGTAAAGAGACAACGTATGCTATGGCTTACCAGTTGATTGTTGCGGTTTTTGGTCTGCTTTTTGTTGTGTTGATTCCAAACATTGCAGGCATTGAATTGTACGGGCAATTGCAGACTGTTTTTGCCTATGCTGCTCTGCTCGGTGTCTTTTTTTCCGGTAAAGTCAGTCTTGATTTGTATCAAACCTTGAGTTCTCATAAGTTTTCTTCTACGAGTCGAGTGCATATTTTTTCTTCTCTTCGCGCACGCTTGTTGTTTGCCGCGATTACTGCAGTACTGTTTTGTGCTTGGCTTGTTTTCTTCCCCGTTGCAGTATTGCTTGACCATATTGTGCTTGTGATTGTTTTTGTGTTGGTGTCAAATTTCTTTTTCTTTTTTATCTCCCTTTTCGAGCCTCTTCATCGACAAGTCTATCCAGTCATCGCCATCATATTGTTTTATGTGCTTGAACTGTTGTTGTTAACGGCACTTTATGCATACAATTGGATCTCATTATCTGGGCTTCTCATCTCATATATCGCAAGTTACGGGGCGGGTATTGTGTTTCTTCTTGCTATCTTGTGTATCAAACTTCCCCGATCTAATAAAGAGGTTTCTTCGCTTTCATCTTCTGCTCTTAAGGCCCTTTTCATTATTACTTTAGCGTACTTATTTTGGATTCTCGTCGAAAAGATTGACATTCTAATGATCTCTTCGATGTTGGGCAGTGTTGAAGTGGGTAATTACAGTATTGCTGCTTCGCTAACTAAAAAAGCGCTTGCGCTATCAATTCCATTTATTGCTGGTGCTGCTCCATTGTTTGCCAACCATCGGAAGGTCCGATCGTTTTATCTCTCTACCTTGTGGAGGTTATTGACTATCAACGCGATAATTGTCGTATTGTTGTTGATCCTAGCCCCACTCATCATTCCTTTTCTCTATTCATCTTCGTCGATTGTGCCTCTCATGCAGGTCCTGGCGTTTTCTCCTTTGATCTACGCAGTTGGGCATTTGAGTAGTAGGCTTGCTTTTATTCGCGGAGACTTGTCTATCATTCTACTCTTTAATGGAATCGCAGCATGTACAAACGTCGTTCTCAATTATGTGGGTATTCTTTTCTTTGGTGCCTTTGGTGCTGCGATGGCAACACTCATCGCTATTGCGTTATGGGCGGGTCTTAATATTGCGTACGTGAAAGTTAAAGTGTTCTAAGTTCGTATCGTGGTTTGTCTCGATAATAGTTTCTAATGACGATGTCAAACAACAATCCTGCAGTGACAAACTGTATGCCTGCTAGAAGAAGAAAAACGCTTAACAAAGGAAAAACAGAATTTGATAGATCTTTGTCGAGGATAAACTTGAGGTACACGGCGTATACGCCGATTAGAGATCCGACAACAAAAAAGAGAAAACCTCCAAATCCCAGGATATGCAAAGGTCGGCCTGCATATTTCTTCCAAAACCATACCATGAAAAGATCGAGATTGCCTTTTATTGCTCGATCTAGGTTTGAATAGTGTGTTTTCCCCCCTCGTCGTGGCCGGTGACGCACCGGTACTTCTGATACGCGATAGCCTTTCATGGCGACGAGTTCCAAAATGAACCGATGTAATTCTCCGTAGATCTCAATATTCTGCAGGCAGTGTTGTTTCATCACTTTGAGTCCGCATCCTGCATCGCGCAAGGGGTCCTGCAATACTATGTAACGCATGAACCACATGAGTCGGGATGCTATGACTTTGCTCACGCCGTCTCTTCGTTGTGCTCTCCATCCTGCGACCGCATCAAATAGGTCGAGAGCAGAAAGCATGCGCGGAATATCGCGCGGATCGTTTTGTCCGTCACCGTCAAGTGTGATGATGATGTCTCCTTTTGCGTGATCAAAACCGCATTGGAGTGCAGCACTTTGTCCATAGTTTTTGGTAAAAGAGAATGTTTTTACTGATAAGGATTGAACAAGAGGTAAAGTAGCATCAGTACTTCCATCATCAATAACAAGTATCTCGTATGATCCTAGTGGTTGCATCACTGATTTTATTTCAGAAATTAATGGAACAATCGTTGCTGATTCGTTGTGAACAGGAATGACAACAGAATATTTCATATGGATGCTGATTATTTATAATATAAAAGGATGACTCTCGCAATTTTTGAGAATCGTACCTGATCGGTGATTCATTTGAGGGGCGAATAACGCGTGCACTGCTGGCACACTTCTGGATACTCTTGTTGTTCAAACTTTTTGTGAAGTGAATTGATTGCTTTACTGGAAAAAATTTTAGCAAAATCGTCGTGACAAATATTTCCAACAACTAACTCATCACTTTCGTTTTTTAACACCTTGCAAGCACATAAACGAATATCTCCATTCGGTAAAAGACTTATTCGCCGCAATCCTTGACAAGGAATATTGCCTTTGCGAATGGGTTGTCGAAGTTTCATCACACCCAGTAAGTCGTCACTAGTGATCGTCCCACTCCAATTATCGTATCCAAAAAGGAAATCAATGTTGACTTCATCAAGCAATGCGCAAAAACGAGAATCTTTGTAAAGTGTTGCAAAGGATCGTTGTGATCGCATCGCAAGAGTGATGCGCAATGGTTTGCCTTCTTTTGCATTGTACCGGACAAGATCAAATAGCGATTGTATTTTTTTTCGTGCAAGCACTTCTGGAATTCCAAAGATTTGAGCTTCTAAGGAGGGGTTGATATCACCAATACTAATGACGAGATCATCGACGAGACTAACTAACTCTTTGCATAATGAACCGAGAAGAAAACCGTTCGTGTACATACCTATGCGAAAGCCCAGGTGTTTTGCGTAGCGTATCTTGTCGAATAACTCCGGATCCAATGTTACTTCTCCTAGTGTAGCAGAAAACATAAGTCGAGATCCGCCTGCGCGTTTGAAATCATCAGCTCCTTTCTCAAAAACAGAACGAGGCATTATCTTTTTTTCATAAGACAGTTTCCGATATGAGCAGAATACGCACTTTGCGTTACAAAAAGTACTTGTGACCACCACTAACTCTTTAGGAACTTCCGTTCTACGCATCGGCGATGTCCTGATATATGACAACACAGTAAAGAATCTTGGTTTAATAGAACAGTGATACCAAGCCAAAAACCAAGAGAAGTACCTCAATCCATAATATCGCCTCGTCATGCCCTTGTTACGCGGCACAGATTAATTAGTGTTTCTGCTCGCCAGTACCGCAAATCATATAAGAGAATTCTTCATGATAAAGCAAATGAAGATCCCCTAGGAAGTGATTAAAAAAATCGTCAAAGAAGTTTGGGATACACTCAAGTGTCGCACGAGTAAGACTGATGGTCCGCCCATAGTGATTAATGACGATCTTGTCAAGTTCTCAGAACAGTTTCTTGACAAGGTCTATGAATTTGCTCAAAGATTTCCTCCTTCTGAAAGGCCCTTATTTCGTGCAAGAGTGATTGGTCTGGCTATCTGTATAGAATTGTATGATGACTTGTTTACCGCTATGACAAAGTCATAAGCGCCTCCAGTTTTACCTTCTTCGACCCAATTAGGACAGGTCGTGCAAGATCCGTTTAGGTTTCCTGCCATATCCAAAAAAACATTGGCTTCATTACCGTCATCCAAGTGCCATAATCCCGTTAACCCAGTGCAATCATCAATGCTGCAATTAAGTGCGCGTTTGGCAGAAACAGTAACTCCAAAAAGCAGTAAAAATATTAACAAAACTATGATTCCTCTTTTCATTATTTTCCAGAACATAATCTACTATTTAAAACACACGTTGACAATAAAATTTCAAATACTTATGCTCGCTCGTCGATTTAGAGTTTGTATAAAAAACAAGTAACCATTGTTCCCTGAGCTAACGAGCAAAGCGAGATTTGTCCACTAAAACAGAATTAAATATCAAGTAGTTGGCAAACGAGTGCAACGAGTTTGTCTATTGTACGTAAAATACAATCAAATAGCGGATCGCTGGGCAAACGAGTGTAACGAGTTTGTCCAGTAAGCCTCCGCCGAGAATTGAACTCGGGATCTCCGGTTTGCTTGCGTTGTGCTACAAGACCGGCGCATTAGCCGCTATGCTACGGAGGCATAAAAGGGTGTGTGGCGCGTACGGGACTACAAGTCCCGTCACTCTCCGTGTTTTGATCGAAGTTTTCTTAAAACTTCGCCGCCTATACTACGGAGGCATAAAAGGTGTGCTGAGCGGTAAACAAAGTGTACCGACCGTGTTTTTAACAAATTTTTCTTAAAAATTTGCTATCTGTGCCACAAGGCTTCAGCACTCACAACAGGAGACTTATTTTTAAAGATTGCCCTAGTATTTGTAGAGGTTGAGATAATTGGAGATATGGTCTTTGAGCGCGTTCACATCTTCTCGCACAGTGTCTTCTAGTCGTTTGCTGTATGGCGAGTAGATGTGTTTTTCAAAGAAGAGTCGTAGTAGGTAAAATGCGGGTTTGTCTTCTTTCCATCGTTTTTCAAAGTCTGTTTTGACATGCGCGTCTATTTTGATTTTTGCTTTTCCTACGGCGTAGCGTGATTTTTCGCCGTGAAAATCTACTATCTTGTCTTTGATGTTTTCAAATGTGAGTTTTATTTTGAGTATTTGTTTTGCGTAATCTGCTGCTTTTTTTTCTCCTTCAATTTTTGCTTCTATGTATTTTCCTTCTGGACCTATGGTTTCCAGATGGTCTTTTTCTATCCATCCGTATCCTTTTTCTTCGAGCCATTCTTTGATGCTTTGCACGAATTTTGCGAGTTTAAAGATTCCTTCGTACTCGATTGTTTCTCCGTCTGCAACTTTTGTTTTTTCTGCCATTAGAGTTCCATCTCCAGCGCTCCTCGTATTGCCCGTGACAGTTCATAAACGTCTTTGTCTATCATATCTTTCCATTGTCCTATGCGGTGTTTAATAATGTATTCGTGATAAAATTTTTGTACTGAACCGTAAAATCCTTTTTCGAATCGTTTCATCCAGTCGAGTTCCATTTTTCCTTCTATGCCGATTCTTATTTTTCCTCTCTTCTTTATTTCTTTTTTTTGATCGATGATTACTTCGACATCTTCTAGTTCGGACACTTCTACTTCTACTACCAGGTAGAGTTTGACATACTCGTTTATTTTCTTGTCGCCCTTGATTTCCAGTTCTCTCTCATCAGCAGTGTATTTGTGTTTTTTTTCCAGGTATCCGTACAGTTGTCCTTTCATCCATTTGCTCACAGTGCTAAGCAGGGTGTCAAAATCAAAAACTCCTACGTGTTTTATTTCACTGCTTGCGGCATCTATTTTTTCAGGCATTTATAATCGTACTTCGAAATTGATTTTTTCTAGTTTCTTTGTCAAATCTTCTTGTAATTGTTTGACTTTTTCTTCATTATTTTTTATTGCTTCTGTGCTGTCTTCTATGTCGTTTTCTTGTTCTGCCAGTTTTGTGAGGTATCGTTGTCTCACTTGCTCTTCTTGGCTTGATCTGCCTAGTGCTTTCATGTTTTCTCGTATGCGTGCCTGGTCTGTTTTGAGTTCGTTAATGAGCTTTTGTAATTCTTGTTTTTTGCGTGATAATTCTGCTATTGTCCGTTTCATGTTCATTACTTCTTGTATCTGTTTCTCGAGTGCTTTGCTTATGTATTTTTTTTCGAGATAAAATTTCAGATCGTTTTCTGTTATGTCTGATAGATAGCTCGTGCTGGTACTTGTTTTTTGTTCTTTTACTGTAAATGTTTCCGGTTTTTGCGCTTTGAGGTCTACAGTGAATCGCAAAAAATTGTCTGTTTCTTTGAATGTTTTTGGTTGTTCTACGGTGTAACTTCTGTCTCGCGGATGTTCCACGTGTAGCGTGTGTGCCCGCTTTGTCTTATTATTAATTTTGTATTGTGTTTCTCTAATGGAAATGTAATATTGGTACATGATTCCTTTGACTATTTTGACGAAGTAGATGGGTAGTGTGGTACTGCGGATTTCTTTTTTTACATCAACGCCTAACTCGACTCCATACGGTACGAATCGTTGTTCGTCTGTTTGAAGTGCAGGAAGCAGTGCTTCTCCGACGTATGTTCCTTCATCGATGACAAAGAGCGGTCCTCCTTCTAGTGTTAATCCCGTCGAGTTTGTCATGTCTATCGTGTTCATTGGATGCAAAGGTCGCGTACTTTCATTATACACGAGTGCCTTGTTTCCTTTGACGTTTTTTGAAAAGAGCGGTAATGATGCGCTTTCATTTTTTCGTACACTAACTGGTTTTTCTATTTCGTACTCAAACAGCGCGCCTACTTCTTGTGTTATTGATGTGGTTTTAACACTTGTTGGTGCTGCTTGTGGCTTGCTTAGTGCTGCCACTTTGCTGCGTGCCATTTCTTTTTTCATGGCGGGTGCTCCCATGCTGCTTGCCATTGGTGCCATGCTCATGTCTTCGTATTCTTCTTCTGCTGATTCCAGTGTTGTTGGAGCCATTGCTTCTGTAGTTTGTACTCCGATATGTGGTCGTGAAGCGTAATGTGGCGCGTAGAGTCCGTAGACAAAGCTGATTGGTTGTCCGGCAATGAGACTGACACGTACTTCTTTCCAGTCTTCATGTGTGGTGTTGTCGATCATTCCCCATCCTTGCAGTAGTGGTTTTTTGTCGAGAACGACGCGATAACTTGTTTTCCATACTGGTGCGCTTGTAAGATAACTAACGTGTATGTCTCGTTTTCCTTTTCCTTTGCAGTGTATGCTTAGTTCTTTTTTCCCTTCTTTTTGTTTTGAGAGAAAGGCGTCAAGGTATCGTTGGAGTTCTTCTGCTATTTGTTTGTCTTGAATCGTGATGTGTTCTACGTCCTGCAATGGCACTTGTTGCACGCTTTGGTCTGTTGATATGACGAGGTGTGGCATCATGACGCTTGTTTGTTCAGTTGCTGTTTGTCTGTTTTCAAGACCTACGATTGCTCCTTGCATTGTTTTTTGTCCTATTTTTGCTTTTACGGTTACGCCGATGAGTTGTAGTATCAGTGTTTGTAGTACTGCTCCGTTTTCTAAGGAGAATTTGCTTGGTTGTGGTCGTGCAGTGTCATAGCTGATGTTTGCAACATAACCGTCACTGGTATCAACAGCGCTTACGCTTTTCAATACGTCGTTCATTTGTTCTGGTTCAAAAAAGAGTGTGATTTTACCCTCTCCGCTCATACTAAATTTTCTTTCAAAGAAGCCTACGCCGTGCTTATAGAGTGTTACTCGTTGTAATGTCATGGTTTCACCTCGGCGGTCTTGTGGGATTGTAATATTTTAGTTGTCCCGGACCGTAATCTTTCATTTTTAGGTGTTCTTTGATAAAGTCTTGTAATCGTTTGCCTTCTTTATCGAGTTCACCTTTTTGTTCTTTTGTCTGACTTTTCAGCCAGGTGTGGATAATAAATTTCTTGTATCTTTTGAGCCATGGATGGTTTTTCCATGCTTCTTCGTAATCGATGACAAGGTTTCCTGTTACTTGTATTTCGAGTTCCCCTTTGTCTGCTGTTGCTTTTTTTCCTTCGTGCATGAATTCTACTTGTTGCATGCCGCGCACATCGATGTCAATGTCAAAATCATAGCGGTAGAGTTTTGTTTTTTTGGTGTCTGAGGGTACTTTGTGTACTCTCCATCTGATTTGTATTTGCTTTCCTGTGCGCGGACTTTCTCGTTGTAGATAGAAGTCCTCCCGAAATTCGTAGTCGTCTCCTGAAGCGTACTCGTTTTCTACGAGCCATCCGTGAAGTAGTGCTAAAAAATCGTCCAGTGAGAAAATATCCTTGTAGACGATACTGTAGCTGATAATATTCATCTGTTCTTTTCCCTTGTAGCGATGGAAGATAACGGGTTTATTCATAGGCATGCTCCACTTTGACAAAAAAATTGAGTAGTATGGTGACGAGTATGGTAGTAAAGAGTACTGCTGGTGCAAAAATGTCTAATGGGTATGTTGCGCTTACGCTTCCCGTCGCAAATATTCCTATTTTCACGGCGAGCAGGAGTATGACTAAACTTTCGACATCAAGACTTAGCATGGAACTTGCTGTGACTCCTGGTTTTGGCAGTCCAAAATAACGCGCGCCTAGGTAGCAGACCAGGAACTTTATAATGACTGATACTCCCATGAGTGCAACTGCCATGCCGATATTTGCGATGATCGCTTGCAAGTTGAGTTCGAGTCCAAACCATGCAAAAAAGAGCGGTATGAAGATACCTGAGCCTACTGCGCTGAGTTTTTCGCTGAAATCTCTTGTTCCTGCAAAACCCATTTTTCCGATGATAATTCCTGCAAGGAATGCGCCAAGAACTGTTGAGAATCCTAAAACGTCGCTGAGGTATGCCAGGAAAAGTACGAGAACAAATGCGATGCTAAATTGTGCTTCTTCTATCTCAAGCATAATGATGAAGCGCGAGAGTTTGTTGACTGACCAGAAGAGGAGCACAAACATGACACCAAAACCTAGTATGCCTGCAAGGCGTAGGACGATGTCTGCTGTTGATTCGCTAAAAAAGATCGTAAGTGCGGTAAGCCCGAGCAGCCCTAGAAGAATGTTGATCACAGAGATATTGAGTATGTTTTGTCCGAATTTTTTTCCAAGTAAATTCTTTGAGAGCAATAGTTTTGCTGGCACACCGAGATCTAC
>WJJS01000014.1 GCA_014729505.1 Candidatus Woesearchaeota archaeon | reverse complement strand
TCGTATGCCCGTCTATAATGACAATCGTTTGTTCTTGTTCTCGCCTGAACACCGGCGTATGATTTGTGATGGTTTTCAGTCGTTGCTTGATGAACGGTGTTTATCTGTTGATGTTGTGGCGGGAACATCTACTGCTGGCATACCTCACGGAATCGTTCTTGCTGATAGGTTGAGTTTGCCTTTTATTTACATACGTGATAAACCAAAAGGGTATGGTTTGCAAAATCAGATTGAAGGCATTGATGCTGAAAGTGATCTTGAAGAACGTATTGTTGTTGTTATTGAGGATCTTATTTCAACTGGCGGCAGTTCTGCGCGGGCTGTTTGCGCCGTGCGAGATGCCAATGGACGAGTGAATCATTGTCTTTCCATTTTCAATTGGTTTTGACAAAGCGACCTATTCCAGCAACGTGTCGCATAACCATTCCTAGTATTACCACAGACACTGTCATGGCGTATAATACGTCAGGTAATGATCTTCACACGTACAATGGTACGTTCACTGTCGCGGCAAATTACACGTGGACTGTGAATTGTACAAACAATGTCGGGTATAACAATGCAACACTTAACGATAGCATCATAGTGCTCAGTCCGCCGGTCTCTCCTGCAGAACCGATACCTGAATTCTCGACGATGGCATTGCTGGTAGCTCTGGTAGTAGTTGTTGGCGGCTTCGTATTTTTTAGAAGGTAGATTATTTTTCCCAAAGTTTTAAGTAGTGTTATTTCGCTGTGGTTGTATGGATTACAAGCAGCCTACTATGGATTCTTACAATCAGAATGCTGAATTGCTTGCGGCAAAGTTTGGTCGTTTGACTGACCTGAGTCGTAGGACGGAGTTTCCCAGATTCATGGAGCTTATTCCTGGAAAGAGAGTTTTAGATCTGGGTTGTGGTGCGGGCGATCATGCAGCGTATTTTCAAAGTCAGGGTTTGGAAGTTACTTGTGTTGATTTGTCTGATGAAATGGTCCGACTGTGCAGAGAAAAAGGTCTTGATGCTCGTGTGATGGATATTGAGAATTTGACTTTTGATGATGGTTCTTTTGATGGTGTGTGGGCTGTGACTTCACTGTTGCACATCCCTAAGCAGAGGCTGCCTGCAGTAATTTCTCAATTGTATGGTATCACAAAAGACGATGGCATGTTGTATGTGTGTGTCAAGGAAGGTGATGGGGAGAGGATGGTTCCTGATAAATTTGCTAACACTGAAAGATTTTTTTCTTTTTGGAAGGAGAAAGAGTTAAATGGAATTATTGCTCCGTATTTTTCACCTATTGAGACTTGCCATGTTGATGTGAAAGGTACTGTATTTTTGCAAACATTTTATCGTAGGAACTCTTTATGAATATC
Organism: Candidatus Woesearchaeota archaeon; assembly: GCA_014729505.1. Classification (GTDB taxonomy): domain Archaea; phylum Nanobdellota; class Nanobdellia; order Woesearchaeales; family ARS49; genus WJJS01. The sequence goes on along the minus strand of WJJS01000014.1, from coordinate 75,046 downwards.
ACTCCTGATATGTTTCCAATTACTCATGAACGGTATTTTCATGTTCCGATTCTTCCTCAGTGTGTGGAGGGTACTGTGGTGTTGGATCCACAACTTGCACAGAGAGTTTTTCCAAGAGCGGCAGAATTATGGGTTAGGCAACTTCCTGAATATGAGGGTCCTCATCGTGAGTGGATTGAGGATGTTTGGCTTCCTAAAAAGGGGATGGTGACCTCGCGGTATGGTCGTCCGTATATGGAGGAAATGCATTGGGAGTGTATGGTTGAAACTGATGATAGTGGATTTGCGCGTTTTTTATCGATTAGTAGGAATGCTGGCGGATCGTTGTATTGTAATCCTCGGGAATGTGAGTTTCCAGTGCTTGTTGGTTCTCATAGTCGGGTGATGCAGGCTCCTATTGAAGTTGCTCGTGCCTTTTCTTTGGAGCAGATTTCTGAAGATGTTTTTCAGATGTATGTGTATGCTCCTCATAATGTTGATTTTTTTCCTGGAGCTCTTTTTCTTAGAAACTGGGCGGCGTTGTATATGAACGAAGTGTTTCAGACGGTTTGCAAAAGGTAAATAACGCTATCTTGTGAGTGTACGTCATTGCGGGAGTATATTTTACCGATACTTTTAATATTGTTATTGTCATGTTTTTTTATGATGAGGATCGGTCCTTATAGTGAGCTTGAAGAGATTGGCAGAGGCGGTTTCAGTGCGGTGTATCGTGGTATACATTCTGCTTTGGGCAGGTGTGACGCGATTAAGGTTCTTGAGGATGGTCGTATGATTGATCAGCTGAGAGATGAGGGCAGAGTGCTTGCCTCGCTTAGTCATCCAAATATTGTTCAGATTTATGATTTGAATCTTGATAGTGAACCGCCTTATTTGACTATGGAGTATGTGTCTGAGTCTACATTGCGCGATGTGTTGCAGAGAGATCATTCATTATTTGAGAGTGTGGTGATTATGCGCGACGCCATGAGGGGAATCGAGTATGCGCATTCAGCGGGTGTTTCACATCGTGATTTAAAACCGGAAAATATTCTTATTGCTGATGATCGGACTGCTAAAGTGTGTGATTTTGGTTTTGCGTATCCTGATGGTTTGGTTAACACGCTTGCCACGAGGAAACATATTATTGGATCAGTGAATTATATGGCGCCAGAGCAGCGTTTGAATGGCAGGATAGGGTTGGAAGTGGATTCGTATGCTATTGCTTCAATTCTTTATGAAAGCGTGGTTGGTTGTCCGCCGATAGGGTCTCTTGATTTTGAACGTTTTCCTGAATCGCTAAAAGAATTGGTTGTCAGGAATTTGAATGTAAATCCTCAAGAACGGAATTCTGCTGCAGAGTTGGTAAAGAGTTTGGAAGAAGTTCTTTCAGATCCTGCATGTTTGCGAACAGGTCTTGTGCAGGCCTCAGAGTTAACGAGACAGAAGACGGGTATCATTAGGCAGTGTGGGGGGAGTGGACAGCAAGTAACTGTTGATGTTACTGGTGTTTCTGTGTTATTGTCTGATTTACATGGTGCTTTGCAGAATTTTCAAGGCGATGCTGAAATGATAAAAAATGAACTTCATGAATTGCAGGACAGGCAAAGAGAATTGTATGATGCTGCTACTGGCGGTAATGTGAGTATTAATATGCCTGGAGGTTTGCTCACGTATACATTACCTCATAAATCATGGCTATCCAGATTGTTCTGTTGGGATGTTTTGAGTCTTTTTAGGTCTAAGAAACCTGATAGTGTAGAAAAACCGAAGAGTGTGTATGTGCCGCGCGCTGGTAATGACGAAGATAATCACGCTGTTTTGAAGGCAGAGCTTGCTGAATTGGTGACCCGTTTACAGGAACTTGATACTCGACCGGAGATTCCGCCAGGCAGTTATGTGCCGCCAGGTAAAGAAGATGACATTCTTAGTTGGGAGGAGTTAAAAGAAGAGGCAGAAAAAGCAGCTCAGGCGTCTGAGAGGATTCGTTTGCTGCCACCGGTTCCTCCTGGCAGTTATGTGCCGCCAAATGAACGGTATAGTTGGGAGTGGGTGAAAAAGCAAGCTCAAGAAGGGGTGCGAAGATCTGAGCGAAAACCTCCCAGATACTTGGATCTTCCCCGTGATTACGCACGGTTCAATCATGATGAAGGTTCAGTGACCAGTCAAAACCTGTCAGAGGATTTGAGAGTCGCTGGTGATAAAGATATAATATCTGAATTCTTCAGTAGATTTCCTGATGGGAAACTTCCTTGTTGGGATGAGCTTTCTTCTTTGACTGCAAAAGAAGTGCCTCCTGAATCGCCGCTGTTGTCTCGTCGAGAGGATTTCTTATGGTTTAGGGATAATTATAATACGCTTGTCGTTGAATTGTCCCGCCAATACGAGGATTCAGAACAACAAAGACGGGCTGCGCATGAAGAATTGGCTCGTCTCAAAGCTACATTCAGACCGCTTACTGAAAAGGATAAAGAACAGTTAGATAAAGATATTGATGATATGGTAGACAATTTACGAGGCAAATCTCCAGCTGAGGCCAGGACAACTTCTGAGACTGCACAATTACAAGAAGAGGTAGCACGGCTTAAAGCGGAGTTGCAAAACAGACCGAAATTTTTAGATGCTGAAAAGTTGAAGAAGCGACTTGATGCCTCCCTATCGCAGATTGAGGCGAAATTACAGAATCGTAAGAGATAGTGAATCGATATCAGAATAGGGGTCGGTGTTGTAGTAACGAGATTTTCTTTTTGGATCTTCTCTTACTACCTGAGTGTCACTATTGCTTTGCCTGCATCTTAGACAGCTGCTCTTTTTTGTGTTTATGTTTCTTTTTGATGTGCTCTTTTTAACATCCTTAAGTGTCATTGATAATAAGGTGCGTAATTCTGAGATATGTTCCTGTTCTTCAATAATGATGTGGCGTAGTTCATGTTCAAGGGTCAGGTAGGAGTATGGCAGTTCTTTTTTGTGTCGGTTGATGGTCTCAAGTATTTCTTGGTAATACCTCATTGCTTCTTTTTCATTTTTAAGGTTGATCTGCAAAATTTCTTTAACAGTTTTTGCCGCGTATGTTTTGCAATACCCATCGAGGGGACTTCATCTAGATAGTTTCCTATAAGGTTTCTGAATTGCTCTTGATGCTTTCTTTCATCTTCTGCAAGTTCTTTTAGACGTGCAATGATGGGTTCCGCATTGATCCCATCTATTAGTTGTGCGTGCGAGAGATATTGTACGTATGCTTGATGTTCAAGTTCCAGTGCTTTGTTAAGCAGTGTTGCAATTTCTTTTTCTTTCATGTTCTTCCTCCTTATCTCCTTTTTTTGGTTGCATTTTACTGGTCTTTTTGAGTTGATAGTATGTCAGTATCGTGAGTGTTTTTCCTAATAATTATTGTTTTGGCAAGGTACTTGCTTGTGTAGTGATGTCAGACCAGATATCTCCTTTTCTTGATATGCGTTTGAAAATGGTTTTTAGTGTGTACTGTTGTGAGGTGTGTATTGTTGAGAGTTCTGACCAGTTGATGGGTGTTGCAATCGGTGCTTTGTCGTGGGCGCGAACGGCATAGGGCGGAACGCTTGTTTGTCCGTAAGCGTTTCGCAGGTAATCGATGAAAATTTTTCCTTGTCGCTTGTCTTTTCGCTGTTCGAGTGTGCAATGATCCGGATCTGAGTGTACTATTTCTTCTGCTCTTTTTTTCGCCCATGAACGGACCTTATCAAAAGAGTGTTCAGCTTTGAGTGGCATGACAATGTGGACTCCTTTGCCTCCTGTCAGTAATAGGTGTGGTGTGAGTCCTGCATCTTCGCAGATGTCTTTTATTAGTCGTGCGACTTTTTTTACTTGTGTGAATTCCTTGCTAGGATCGAGGTCGAAAAGCAGACGATCGGGTTTTGTGAGTCGCGGTTGTGAGCAGAGCCAGGTATGTGGCGTGATACATGCCTGGTTTGCGAGATAGATGAGTGTTGCAGCATTGTTTATAGCTACCTGTTCTTGCTTTCCTGTTCCTGTTTTGATAGTGTACGTTGTTATCCATGAGGGGAAATATTCTGGCACTTCTTTTTGATAGAATCCTTTTTTTTTGATGCCGTCTGGGAATCGCTGCATGCTTATCGGTCGTTTCTTTACGTGTGGTAACATGATTTGAGATATTTTTTGATAGTACTCGACTAACTCCTTTTTTGTGATGTCTGTAAAAAGTTCTTTATCAGGATGTGTGATCTCGACAGTATGTGTTCCTATGTTCATTCTCTTACCACCTCCTTTGCTTTTTTGTCTGTTCTCAATCCTTTGAACCGGGGATGTCGTAGTCGTTTGTCATCTGTCCATTCAGTAAAAGCTATTTCCCCCACATAGTGAGGGCTTACCCAGTGAGCATGTTCCTTTATGTCTTCGTCAAAGGGCGATGTTTTGCGTTCTATGTTTTGTAATTTTTTTGAAAACGATGTGAGAAATTCATCACTAAATCCAGTGCCGACTTTACCTGCATACTTGAGTGTGTCGTCATCGTAATATCCCAGTAATAATGCTCCAAATCCTTGTCGTTCCCCTTTTGGATCGGTGTAACCGCAGATGACAAATTCTTGTTGAGATATGCATTTGAATTTGAGCCAGTTTGAGGATCGCTTGTGCTCGTATGTGCTTGATCCTTTCTTGGCTATTATTCCTTCCCATCCCTTTTTGCAGGCATGGTGGAAATATTTTTTACCGTCGAGTCTGTGTGTTACGTAACGCAGGGGGTCTTTGTAGTCAATTAATGCTTTGAGTTGTTGTTTTCTGGTTGACAGTTTCTTGTGTTCTAGTTGTTTTCCGTCTTTTTTTGTGATGTCAAAAATGTAGTAATACACCGGTACGTTCTTTTTGAGTTGTTCTGAGGGATTTTTTACCTGGACTCGTGGTTGCAGAGTTGCAAAACTTGTGAGTGAACCGTCAAAGGCAACGATTTCCCCATCCAGGATGCAGTTACGGATATTCGTTCTTTCTAATGCCTGTGCAATTTCTGGATATTTTTTTGTGATATTTTTTTCGTTTCTGGAATGGAGCCTTACCTTTTTGTTGATGGAAGCAATACATCGTTCTCCGTCGAGTTTTCGTTCAGAGATCCATCCTTTCTTTGTAAAGGGTTTGTCATGCCAGAGTTTTGCAAGCATTGGTTTCATGAGTCGTCCTCGATTTGTTTCATTGTGCGTCCTGTTTTGACGCTTTTGTTTTGTGTGCTTGTTGGCTTGCGTCGTGCATCGGCTTTGTCATCATCCATTTTTACAAGGAGCCAGCGATCTTTATCGGTATGTGTGAGTGCGTAGCCTCCTTGCAGCTTTTTTCCTTTCAACCATACTGTTAGATGTCCGTCATCAAGACAGGCGCTCATGCTTTTATCTTTTAGGTTCCGGTATGTTCCCCTGTCCCATATCATGACTGTTCCTGCGCCGTATCCTTCTGGTATTACTCCTTCAAAATCCGCGTATTCGAGTGGATGGTCTTCTGTTCTTATCGCGAGTCTTTTGACTGAAGGATCAGTACTTGGTCCTTTTGGTACTGCCCAGCTGACGAGAACTCCGTCGATGTTGAGTCGAAAATCATAATGTAGGTTTGTTGCGTCGTGTTGTTGTATGACAAAATTGTTGTCCTGTTTTTTCTTTGAACCTTTTGGTTCTGGCGATGTGCGAAAATCTCTTTTTTTCTGATATTCTTTAATGCTCATTGGTGTTTGGAGCAGTAGTACGTGCTGCGTCCTGCCACTTCTTTTTTTCTGATTGTTCCATTACATCGTGGACATGTCTTTCCGGGTTTGCGATGTGGTGTAAGCCAGTTTTGTGTGAGTTCTTCTCTTTTTCCATGGTGTTGTGTTGCCGTTTTCAATACTTGTCGAATTGTTTTATGCAATTCTTTCTTGTCAATTTTTTCTATGCTTTCTGTCGGGTCAACGCCCATTTGAAAAAGTACTTCGTCGGTATAGACGGTTCCAAGACCTGCAATGACTTGTTGGTTCATTACTATTGGTTTTATCATCCCTGTTCTGTTCTTTAGGGCTGATCGCAGTTCTTTAAGTGTGATGTGCAGGGCATCAGGTCCTAGTTCTTTTTTGTCAATCCATTCTTTCCAATCATCAATTAGTTGTACGCTTCCAAATGTTCGTGGGCATTTGTAGGTGAGTTTTTTCTTGCGAAATTCGATGATTATTTTTCCTTGATCAGTGTCTTTTGTTGTAATGCTTCCGCTCATCCCAAAATGCATGACGAGAACTTTCTTTTTAAATAAGAGTCCAAGGTATTTTCCGTGGCGTTTTGTATGTTTAAACGTTGCTCCCTGCACTTGTGTTATAAATGAGTGTTTGGAGATGTCTTTGAGTATGCCTTCGTCTCGTACTGTCACCTTTTGTATTTTTTTGTCCAGTATTGAGTGTGCTAGTGATCGCCGAAACCACTCCACCTCTGGGAGTTCGGGCATAATTGATGAGTTGTCTATGCATTTTTAATCCTTTGCATTGCTTATTAGTTCATAGTTACTCTTATATATACTAAGACATGCTCTTTAGTGCTATATGAAAAGAGGTGTGTTCTTTCTCGATAATTGATTTTTTGTGTGTTGAACGGTGTCGCTTGTTCGTAATGTTTATCAAGTGTTCGTACTTTCCAATTTTATGATTAGTTATTTATCGGGCTTTCTAATTGCTAGAAATGAGTAATCAACAAAGTTTGTTGCGCGTATTGCTCGAAAGAAGAGTTCTCGAGGGAGTGGTTTGTCCGGCTGCGCATTATCAGGTCCCACGTTATGATAATAGGCGTGCTCATCTGTTAATCCCGTGAGTATGGCGTGGTGTCCTTTTAATTGTTCTTCACCTTTGAGCACTGCATTATCAAGAGCACACATAACGATACCTTTGTGCAGGTGCTCGCGAATTTCAGCATCTTCAGGTGGTTGATCCAGGTATTCTTTTTGGAGAGTTTCATGAAGTGCTTTTCGTACAAGATCGCTATTTGAATATCTGGTTGCCCGTCTGACTGATTCCGGTCTTAAACGTTTGTAGACTGCTTGTTCATCGTGTAGGAATTCTTTTGCAAGTGTCGGATTGAGCCAGTAGGCGGTAGGAAATCCTTGTTGCGAAAAGTATGCTGCTATTTGTACTAGGTGGATCCAGTTTCTTCCGTGGCGTTGAAAGTGATCATCGAGTGATTGTAAGCTTGGTGCTGGCAGTCCGAAGTGTTCGTGCGCAATGCGTATACATGTTGAACCGCAGCGATGTCCTTTGGTAATCTCGAAGGGTATGTTTGATCTAAATCTTGAGTTGTTGCTTTCCCTGCCAGTTTGATGATTGTCCATGTTCTTCGTTAATCGTACGCGGTTCCTGGATCTGTTTGTGCGCCCATTCCTTCATCGTATTTGTCAATATAATCTGAATGTGTATCATCAAAATAAGTATCTACGTGATCTGGATGCTCGTCGTGACCAAATCGGTACGATGGCTGACTGTATGACCTGCTTATTGCTCTCCTTAAAATAGGATTTGTTATATTGTGCAATCTAACTTGCAATCCCATAAATTCTATCTCTTCATAAGACCTGCGTCCCGAAACTTTTTCTCTTTCTTCTATATGTTCCTCCATTGTTTTACTCGTATGACGTTCCCGGATCAGTGTGTGCTTCAGTATAGTCACAATAATCATCGTACTTTTCATCGTGACCGAAACGGTATGCTGATTGTGAATGTGACTTTCGTATTGCTCTTCTGAGGTAGCGATTGCTGAGATCGTTTACTTTAATGGGTAATCCCATAAACTCTATTTCTTCATATTCTCGACGCGGTGATTCTTTTTCATGTTCTTGCATGGTATGCCTCCAATTCTTTTTTGATAGTTTTTTCAATGTGGCGAAATAATGTTTTGTATGCTGAACAGAAACCGTCTCGTGCAAAAATGTCGCCGTTCATTGATCTGGCGTTATCCGGACATCCAGATTTGCATATGCGTGAATAGTCACAGGCCGTGCATGTTTTTGGAAGCTGCGATGCCCGCTTCAGCAATTGTTTTCTCACAGGACTGTCTAGGATGTCTTCTATAGAATCTTCGTTAATATTTCCTAATAGGTATTCTGTTTCTCCCACAAATCGCCCGCAGGGGTATACATTGCCGTTTGGAACAACTGCTAGAAAAGAGTTGGCACAGTTGTTTCTAAAGACGCAGTTTCCCGGATAGTTCTCTGGCGGTTCTGAGTTTCTCGATTTGCCAATGTTACCGATGAGATCTGTGAAAGGATCGATATCTATTGGTGTTGTTGTATCGTCGTAGAACCAGCGGTCGAATAAGCGTGTCAACGTAGCTGATAATTCTCTGCTCGAGAGTGCAAGATCTGTTTCTAATGCCCTGCCACAAGGTATTTGTGGATTGACTTTAAATGAAATACGATTGTCCTTTAAGAACTGATAAATTTCTTCTATTCTTCTGTACGTGTTTTGATTCAGTACGCATATGACGCCGTTGTTGATGTGTCGTTCTTGGGCTCTTTTTATCGCATCAAATGTTGGCGTAAAGGAGCTTTTGCCATTGCGATAAGGTCTGTTTTTGTCATGTGTTTCTTGTGTTCCGTCGAGACTAAAGCCGATGCCAAATTTGTGCTCTTCAAAGAAGTCCAGGAATTCTTCATTGAGAAGGGTTCCGTTCGTTTGTATGCCGTTTATGAAGGTATGTGATAGGCGTGATTGTTCGCCTACCGCTCTTCTGTAAAATTCTTTGCCGGCAATAAGCGGTTCTCCGCCATGCCATATTATTCTTGTTCTGCCGGATTCTTCGTTTAGTTTTGATACTTTGCCAAGCATGGTGCCAAGAGTGTACTCATCCATAACACCTTGTTCTGCTGCAGAGTTCACGTAGCAATATGCACAGCCGAGATTGCAGTTATGCGTGACTTTTGCAATAATGCTTATAGACATATTCCCCCGTGATTTCCTAATGCCACGTGTGTTATTAATCTTTCGGTATACTACTGATATTGGCGATCTTTTCGCTGGGTGATATCACGCCACTATCATTCGTTACATGGTTGGTCTATGTGTGCATCTTTCAAATGTTGCATGAGAAAGAATAAAGTCATTATTGCGCTCCAGTAAATCGGATAAAAAATCTTTTATACTATTTGCAGACCTATTGTGGTATGGCTCTTCCCTTTACTGCCGATCAATTTTTGCTGGTACTACAACAGTATAATCTTTCCGTATTTCCTGCACAGTTTGTTTTAATTGCGTTGTAACTGGCTGTGCTCGTGTGTATTTGGAAGGCCAAGAATCTTTTTGTGTCCGGTATTTTGGCTTTTTTGTGGTTGTGGAGTGGCATAGTGTACCATGTGTTGTTCTTTACATCGATTAATGATGCGGCGTATTTTTTTGGTGTCTTGTTTATTATTCAGGGATTGCTCTTTGTTTTGGCGATGGTAAAAAATTCATTGTCTTTTGCTTTTCGAAAGGACGCGTACGGAGTGTTGGCATTATTATTTGTTCTTTATGCATTGCTAGTGTATCCCTTTCTCAATTATGTGTTTGGTCATTGGTGGCCTGTTAATCCTACTTTTGGTCTTCCCTGTCCACTAACCATTTTCACTTTTGCTTTATTGTTGTTGACAGATAAGCCTATACCAAAATACCTTGTTATTATTCCTCTGGCGTGGTCCTTTGTTGGAGCGTCTGCTGCGGTGTTCTTGGGTATTATTGAAGATTATGGATTGCTTGTTGTTGGTGTCCTTGGAACGTTTGCACTTTGGTGGAGGGATAAAAAATGAGCTGGCGGTGTTGTCATAGTGAGGGGATGTAATTGGTGAATCTTGATCGTTATTTTTTGCTTTCATTTTGGAAATTTTTTTTCGATTGTATTGTCATGGATTGGTGCCATATTCTTGCATAATGTGATGTTTGGCGTGTTTGGTTTTGAAGAACCGTTTTTTTTTCTTGCTTGCTGTTGTTATTATTCCTTTGTATTTTCTTTTTTCGATTCTCTATACGCTCTATAGAAAAGTATTTTAATCTTGGGGACTATTGTTAATTGGAGGTGTTAGTATGAAGGGTAAGAGTTCATGGGCTGTTGGCGGCGGTGTGTTAAAATATTTTGCCATCAATTTATATACTTTGCAGACTTCGTAGTGGTATGGTCAAAAAAGGTGTGTGGTTTTCTTTTATTGTACTCCTGCTTGCAGGAGCTGTGCGTCTTGTAGCACCACTTCAAAATGTTGTTTCCTGGAACGCGGCTGCTACGCGGATTTTGAACTCGTTGCTCGTGTTTATTTTTGCTGTATTTATGTATCAGGTGTTTTCGTATTATGTCAAATCGTACAGTGCGCGACGCGTGGTGTTGTACTTGCTGTCTTTGGGTGCTGCGGTATCGATTTTCTTCACGTTTCAAGGTCAGATTATTGCACTGAGTATTTCAGTGGGTATTCTCGCTATTGCGTTTACTTTTATCTTCCAAGCACCTATGTTGAATCTGGCAGCGTGGATTTATATTATCGTGGGCAATCTGTTTCGCGAGGGTGATCGCATTAAGATCGGAGAGTTGAAAGGCGATGTGATTGATACCTCGATCATGTCTACGCGTTTGCTCGAAGTAAGCGGGGAGTATGTGGTTGCTGATGCTCCTAGTGGTCGTGTGATTAATATTCCTAATTCTTTGTTCCTATCGCAACCGATTGTCAATTATACGCGTGAATTTCCGTATGTCTGGGTTGATGTGCCTATTCATGTCACGTATGAAACTGACGTTGCAGCTGCTGAGAAAATCATTACTGGGGTAATTACTAGGCGTATGAAGGAATTGTTTCCTGTTATTGAAAAGGCTTTTGCTCGTTTTGTTCGTCGTCATCGTGCTTCCTCAGCGTTTGTTCCAATTAATTTTAATGTTATTCCTAAAGGGTTTTGGATGGAGTTGCGTGTGACGTTTCCTGTACCTCCTAAGGAACAGGCTACGATCACTACTCAGGTGACTGAAGAAATTCTTCGTAAAGGTCAGTCTTCGCGAAAGATTGTTTTTCCTAAGCGCGGAAAATGAAGCTAGTTATTTTGTAGCTTCGCAAAAAGAATAGTAGTCGTGTGGCAGGTATACTCGCTGGAAGTATGATTGTCGTCGTTCAAAGTGTTCTGGGGTGTGATGTTTTTTTCGCAGGTGTGTAAGATGGTAGTTTTTCATATGTGTTCAGAGCGTCTCATGCAGTGAGTGGTGTTGCACTCTGAGCAAACCCGTACACTGTACTGACAGCTTGTTTTTTGGGAGTATTTTTAGTAATTAATCGTGCCGTTGTGCTTTACTACCGCGATTTTTGAGAAACAGGTATTCTAGGGACGGTTCTTTTTTATCGAGGACTTCGCGCAGTAATCCAACAGGACTCATGGTGATGATGCGGTTCACGCTGATAGGGTACGCTGCTTTGATGATGATTTCCTGACTGAATCGTGTTTGCAGTTTCATGAGAATGCGGTCTTTTTGTTCGATGTCTCTAAAGCCCATGACGAGTACATGTGTGATTTCTGATTCTGGTACGCGGTACGCGCTGATTACTTGTGGCACTTCTCGCAGTCGTTGTGCAACGTGTGTTTCCGATAGTGAGTTCCATACAAGAGGTGTTACTTTTACTTCGAGAACGACCAGTACGTGTATCCCTAATTTTTTGAAATCGATAATTGGCATGTATCCCTGGATGATTCCTTTGTCTTCGAGCTTTTTGACGTATTTTGAATATGGCTTGTTGGGATAGTCGTAGTTGTCTTGCGATTTCTGCATCCGGCATTTTTGCTTTTTCAAGCATTCTCTTGAGTACTTCTTGATCGTTTTTTGTAAGAATGGGTTGTTCCGGATCCACTTGTTTCATTACCTGGTATCAACATGTTCCGGTATATAAATGTGGCTATCGTTGTATGTTCCTACCAGAGATCTGCTTTCTTGTTGTGATTTTACACGTGACAAATAAGTACCATGAACGGGATCTCCGACACACTCCTAGGAGGTGAACATGGCTAAGAAAAAAAAGAAGGCTGACAGTAAGAAGAAGAAATAATTGCTTGTGTAGGATTTCTCTGCGACTAATTATTTCTCTTTTTTTTCACCTTTTTTCTACCAAACATTTAAGTAAACCATCTCATTGACTCCTTTTATGACACGATTTGCACCGCCAAAACCAAAACCGGACCCGCTTCCAAAGCCTCCAACACCAGATCCTGAACCTCAACCGCCAAGTAAGTAATCGTTACGTTTGGCTGCGAAACTATTTTATACGACCCATTCTTGAGGAGTACTAAGAGATGGTGAACCTCAAGAATCTACCTGTTACAATTACGCAAGTACGTCGCGCTTTTCCTTTGAGGTATCTCTTTTCTTTTTGTCTGCTTGGTGTTGGTGCGTATCTGTTTTTTGCCGGCGTACTGTATATGTATGTTCCGGTGATTCTTGGTGGTGCTGTTATAGTGCACACTGAATTGTCTGTGCGCAGTCATTCGATGACAGTTGCGACGAATAAGATCACGGTGCGTCGCGGTGTGTTGTCACGACAATCATATTCTGTCTATTACGATGATATGATGGATTTGAAGGTGCGACAAAAGTTGTGGCAGCGATTGCTTAATTATGGTGATGTATTTGTCAATAATCCTGGTTTTCAGCCGCATCTTTTTGCTGCTAATCGTATGCCCTCGCCTCATAAGGTTGGCCAGCTTATTGAGCGTATGGAGCATAATTATGCTATTCATCGTCACAAAAGAGAACCTTATGATGTGCATCTTCAGTCGCGTCTCTCAAAGAATGTGGGAAAGTGAAAAGAAAAAAAGGTTAAGGATGTAAGCGTGATCCTGACGCCTAGCACTCACAACAGTCTTCGCATTCGCCGCAATCAGGGCAGAGTTTTGCTACTTCTTCTCCGCACATAGGACATTCTTCCATGGTACGACCTCCAAAATCTTCGCCCGATGTACGCAAGGGGGTATTTAAGGCTTTCTCACGTCGTGTTATCACTGCTGAGATGGCCTATTTCTTTAAGTATGAAAAGGCGATTCCGCAGAGTATGAAACGTCCACTACGTAACCCAAGACAGTTTTGTGACTGCCTCGATAAGTATGGTGATAACGGTTTTATGCAACGGTACAATCATCCGTTTCTTGTAGGTATTCTTGAAGAGCCCCGGCCACTTCCAATAACGGCCGATACTACTGCGCGCCTGGAACGTGTGGCAACGCTTGCTCCTCGAAAATGTTATTGTATTCCCCTGGTTCGCGAAAAGGACCGTGCGGGAAAGCCCTGGTCTATTGGTCGTTCTGGTTTGTGTGATATTACTGCAACATTGTCTGCTCTTTCTGGTTTTCATGCGCTTATCGGTACGCGTCGTGCTCTTAATCCTGAAACTGAACATCGTCCTTATGATGATCGCCGCTATCAGTTGCGCGATTTAGGCTCTACAAATGGCACAAAACTGAATGGTAACTATATTCCTCCCCATAATAATGTTGATTTGTCTTCGGGCGATTTGATTGAGTGTCATCCTCAGCTTCGACTTCGATTTGTGCAGGGCGAGCATACGGTGGAGTTTCTTAGACAATATAGGGAATTATTTTAGGACAAGTCTTATAAGCGGTAAAATGCAGTAAGATAACATGAAGTCAGCAGTAAAAGATGCTCTTTTAGCGATTCGTGAACGTTATCGTGATGCTCATGTCCCTTTTGAGGTTCATAGTGATCTTGGCGCTGCGAAATCTGGTGACTTATTGTGGTTTGATCCTGATGATGAGATGCTGGTTGGCAGTCGTTTGTCGATGGTATTGCTTGAACCTGCATTGAGCAAATCATACAACGATGGTCGTTTATACGAGCATGTGCTTCGTTCCCGTGTGGACTTGCTTATTGATGGAAAGCAGCGGTTTCTATCGTATTCTTCTACTGCCCCTCATGAGGTGCAGTGGGGTGTCCTGCGCGAGACTTTTGAAATGCTGAAGTATCGCCAGGCTCGCTGGGCTACTGAGCTAAATGATGCGCAATTGACATCGTTACAACAGACGGTTACGCGCGATCTTGATGATCTTGTCTCTGCGTACTGCAGAGTGATGCATCATTTACGGGCCTAGGATCTGTGAGTAGTTCTTCTATCGGTCTTTTTGTGATATCGTGACTGTACATATAGTATTGTGCTCCTGATTGTTTAATCATTTCTCGTATCGTGATATCTGTTACTAGTGTGGACGAAAATTGTATGAGCGTATTATCTATGAATTGCGCGATATCTGCACCTTGTTGATATGCACGGACTCTCTGTAGGTATGTGAATCGAGGATCTTTTGCTAAAAGTTGTTCTGCTGCGCGAAAGTGTTCCTGCTCGAAGGGCACGTAGTGAATGACTGATCCTCTGATGTATCTGTCGTAGATGATGAATACCATGAATGGCGTTTCTTTGCGTCTCGTTTAAAGAATTTACGTTCTAGTTCTGTAGTTTGTCCCACATGTCTTTCATTAATCGTGTGTCGTCAAGCGCGTGGTGTTTTGTGTAGTTGTTGATGTTGATTCCAACATCGAGGGCCATTTTTTCTATGCCGAGTGTGATATCAAAACCTTTCGAATACAGTATGCTGCAAAAGTCAATGGGTTTCCAGTAGAACGGTACATCAAAGACGCCGAAGAGTCCGCAGATTGCCATCCAATCAAATTGATTAACATAAGCAACCATGAATGGCTTGCTAGGTCCGACAAACTCAAGGATCTTTTGTTTTGCTTCTTTCTTACTCACTTTTGGTCCTTTGAGCATGGGTATGATATTGTCGCGCACCCAGTCATCTACTTCTCCTTCATACTCTAATTCGAGGTATAGTTCTTCTCCTGTTTCTTTGATCAGTGCGATGGATAACAGGTCGGTGCCGTTAGCTCGCAGTCCTGCAAATTCTCCGTCCATGAAGATGAGTTCTTTTGTCATATCGTGTGTTCCATTGTCTGATCTTTTTAATATTTTGGCGTTCATTTTTTATAGCTGCGCTTCGTTTGGCTCTTCATGCAGCGTATTCCTCAGGGTATTGTTCATGTCCATTTTGTTAATGAGCGCAAGGTAAAGCCCGAAACGATTGATGCGCGTACGCTGGCGGCGATTAAAGAGGATATTGCGGGCAAAAAGGAGAAGTATTTGTCGTTTATGGCTTTTGATAAGAAGACGCTTGTGTTCTGGCTTTCCATGTTTGTTCCAAATCCTGTACCAAACAAATTACCGAAGGGCAAATATGTTCCTGAGCATATTTATCACGTGGCGAGGGACGCAAATGCTGAAGAGCTCTTGGGCGTGCAGGATATTCTTCGTTTTTATGAGAAGGGTGAGTACGGTATTAAGGGTGGCATGACCCTTGAAGAGGTGCACAAGCAAGTAGGTCCTGAGCTTGAGCGTCACGAATTAGGTCCTCTTGGTGCTTTTGATTTGGTGTACAAGGATGTGGTGGTGCGTTTTATCGATGATCAAGTTACTGCACTCAAGAAACGATGAATTGCTCCTTCCTTTAGAAATCACGTACTATCGCTGCATAGAGCAGTCCAAATAAGATACAGGCTACGCCGACGAGAATAACGGTGATGTTTTGATTCCACAGTCCGATACCGATTAGTACGAGACCTAACCATGAGAACCATTTGTTGACGTTTGATTTGTAGAGTGTGATCCATACTTCTTCTGCTGTTTTTGGTCCCAGAAGTGCGTAGAGGGAACCGCAGAAAAGGTAGAACGCGCCTATGGCGAGAAGCACCCAGTTGTGCATCCATAAGCCTATGGCAAGTACTGGTGCTGAAACTACGTGTAGTGTAAAGTTTGCCGGATCTTTGTGGCGTCGTAGAGATGCGACAAATGCAGAGTCTTCTTTCTTCTTACGTGTTGTAGTTCTTCGTTTCTTTCGTTTTGCCATGCCTCTTTTTTTCTCCAGGACGGTGGTAGACGAGTAACGTTATAAAGCTTACGCAGAACGATATAATTTACCATATAGTAAATATAGTGCTTGTTCCTCGCGCTTACTGCTATCAGACGTTAGTATGTTGTGTACACTCTTGCTTGAGTCACAAGACCTGTGAGACGTTGTGTCTCTGCTGGAGGTATTTGTGTTGCACAGATATCCAAACGCTTCAGCGCCCTTAATTTTTTGATGCTTGCTGGTAGTGTGGTGATGGGATTGCCGCTCAGACTTAACTCTTCTAATCGCGTAAGGGTTCCTATAGTGTCAGGAATCGTACTGATCCTGTTACCGTCAAGAACAAGTGTTTGCAACTTCTTCATGTCAAGAATGCATTGTGGAAACACTGTCAGTCCTACGCGTATCGCACGTAATTCTTTAAGACGCTTACAACGACCAAGTTCTGCAGGAAGCGTGCCAAGTGTGGTGTCCATGAGTCGTAGTGCGCGAAGACGTTGTAGTTCTCCTATTTTTGGCGGTAGGCCTGTGATCTTTGTAAACCCCAAATCCAGTTCTTCGAGGTTCTTCCATTGCTCAAAGCCCATGGGCAATCCTGTTATTTTTGTGCGGTACAGGTCGAGACTTTTGAGTTGTGTACACTGTGTTAGTCCAACAGGCAGTGAGTGAAGTGGTGTCTCAAGTACTCGCAATATTTGAAGATTTTTCAGATTCCCAATATATGGTCCGAGGTTTTTTGCCGCGTTGCGGCTTAAATCTATTTCTTGTAATGATGCAGGCATCTTACCAATATCGTCGATGTTGTTGTGATCAAGAAGCAGGACCTTGAGTTTTTTCAGATGCTGTACTGCAGTGGGTACTCGAGTGAGTTTGTTATTGCCCAGATCCAGCCATTCAAGCTGTCGCAGTTCTCGCAGGTCATCTGTAACGTCTCTAAGACCTCCAATTGCTCGCAGGCCCAATTTTTTGAGTCTTTTCTGGCCAAGAATACTGTGGGGTACCTGCTTAAAACCGTTATAGCTAATGTATAGTTCTCTCAGCTTGAGTTGGCTCAGACTTTCTGGCAATTGCGTGATACCTCCATTGATAAATCCAAGGACTTTCAGTTGTTTCAAACGGCCGATATCGTCGGGAAAGCTCATGAAGTGATTGTTACCAAAATATAGCGTGTTCAATTTTTTGAACGTATAGAGTGCTGTAGGGAATTCTTTGAGTTGTGTTCCGCTGATGCTGAGTTCCTTGAGTGCGGTTAGTTGGGCAAAGGATGGGGGCAATTCTTTGATGTTCATATTCGTGAAGTGCAGTTTTTCAAGTGCGCGTAATGTGCCTAATTTCTGTGGTACGCTTTTCAACGTTGTTGCGGGGCATAATCAGGATCTTCTGAGTAAAAGTAGAGTTCTTTGAGGTGTTTGAGTTGCAGGATGACTCGTGGAAATGTGCTAATGTTTGTTCCCCGAAGATCAAGGACTTCAAGTTTTTTGCACTGTGCAAGACTCGATGGCCTTGTGCGTATGCTCGTGTCCTGCAGATAGAGTTTTTTTAAATTACGAAAGGTACTGATGCTGGTCGGTAGGTTTTCAAGTGTTTTCTGTCCTGAAAGATTCAGGGTTTCAACGGTGTTGGGTGCATTCAGTGCTTTTTCAATTGAAGTATGTGATTTCATGGGTATCTAGAATGTGTAAGAAATTAAAAAACTAGCGTCTTAGTAATCAATGCCTCTGCGAGCGAGTATCCCTTTACTAAAAGGGTGTTTGACTTCTCTAATATCTGAGACCAGATCTGCACGTTCTCGTATTTCTTCAGGACAATCCCTTCCTGTCAAAATCAGCTCTACACTGTCCGGCTTTTCATCTATTAGTTTTAGTACTTCCTCAATGGTAACCAATCCCTTTGCCAATGCATTGTTAATTTCGTCGAGTATGAGAATGTCGTATTGTCCGCTGTTTGCGACGTGAAATGCATGTTCGAGGGCTCGTCGTGAAGGTTCCTGTTCTTCTCGGTCTGGTAGAAAAATGTAGTACTTGCCGTTCTTTGGTCCTACTGGTTTTATGGTTCCTTCACCATCGAACTGGAATATTTTGACCTGTTGTTCTTCAAGCGCTTCTTTGCCAAATTGTACTATTTTAATATTTGGCAGGTATTTTTTGACTGAAAACAGTTCTCCTGTGTCTCCGCTTTTGAGAAATTGTATCATGTATACTTTGAATCCCTGTCCGACAGCTCGCAGTGCTATGCCTAGGGATGCCGATGTTTTTCCTTTTCCGTTGCCTGTAAAAACCTGTACTAATCCTAATGTACTCATTATTCTCTTCCCTCTTTCATACTCGCGACCTCGAAAAACCGCACTCTTTGCAGGTGAGTGTGTTTTCTTGTTCGTCAAGTGGTTCTTCACACTCCGGGCAGTAATATTTTTCCTGCAGCTCGCCTGGCGGTGTCTTCTTTTGTATGTTGACTCCTATGACCTGGTCCTCTTTGCTTTTGTCTCTGTAGATAGTGATTCCTTTGCATCCGAGTTTGTATGCAAGAAAAAACACGTCTGCCACGTCGCTTGTTGTAGCCCATGATGGGAAATTGACTGTTTTACTGATGCAGTTGTCCGTGTATTTTTGGAATGCTGCCTGCATTTTTACCTGCCATTCCGGCGAGATGTCATATGATACTTTAAAGATTTTTTTTATGTCATCAGGAATAGCGTCTATGTTTTGTATTGAGACGCTCGTGCTTGCTTGTTTCATGAGTTCTTTTGTGCGAAGGCCCTGTTGCTGTAATGCTCGTTCAAAGTAGGGATTCGTGATGAGTACGTCTTTGTCTCCGAGCATGCGCATCGTGTACGACAGTGAAAATACTGCTTCAACACTGGAACTGCATCCTGCTATTATGCTGAGTGATCCTGTGGGACTGATCGTCGTGCGCGAAGCGTTGCGTATGATTTGTCCGTGCTGGTAGATGCTTCGTTCAAAATGTGGAAATGGTCCTCGAAGTTGTGCTAGTGTTCGTGAGGCTGCATCTGCGTTTTCTGAGATAAAGCGCATGAGTTTTTCTGCAAGTGCTACTCCTTCATTGCTATCAAAAGGAATGCGTAGTTGAAAGAGCAGGTCTGCAAAACCCATTATGCCAAGTCCTATTCTCCTGTTTTGTTTGCAGATCACTTCAGAGGCGGGAAGCGGATACTGGTTTGCATCTATTGCATTGTCGAGAAAGTGCACTGCAGTGTGCACTGTTTTTTTGAGGTCTGCCCAGTCTATGCTGTCATTGCTGACAAAGCGTGATACATTGATGGAGCCGAGTATTGCTCCTTCGTATGGATAGAGTGGTTGTTCTCCGCAGGGGCTTGTCGCGCAGAGTTGCTCTTTTCCTATGAGCGGGTTGCTTCTCGAATAATGGATGCGATCCAAAAAGAGTATTCCCGGATCTCCGTTTCTCCAGGCGTTGAGGATGAGCAGGTCGAAAATGTGTCGCGCAGGTATGGTTTGTACTGGTTTTCTTGTTGTCGGATGTCGCAGTGTGAAATCTTCTCCTTTTTCAACGGCGTTCATGAATTTCTCAGTGAGTCCTACGCTGATATTGAAGTTCTTGAGTGCTATACCGTCCTGTTTGAGCGAGATAAATTGCAGGATGTCTGGATGGTCTACTCGAAGGATGCCCATGTTTGCTCCTTGTCGTTTTCCTCCTTGCAGTATGCTGTCTGCGACGTGATCAAATACTTTCATGAGTTGTATGGGTCCTGCAGCGATTCCTGGTTGATCGCGAACAGTGCTTGATCGTGGACGTATTTTTGAGAAGTTAAATCCTGTTCCTGCTCCGCTTTGCTGAATGATTGCTTGGTATTTTGCAGCGTTAAAGATGTCTTCGACGCTGTCGTGAATTGGTAGTGCGTAGATCGCAAAGAGTTGTTGATGTTTTGTACCGGCATGCATGAGTGCAGAAGAGTTCGGAAGAAACTTTAGTGTACTCATGACGTGATAGAATTGTTCTTGTGATGCGTGAGGGTCTTGTTTGTATTGTTTGTCTACCGAAGCAATGGATTTTGCTACTCTGGTAAAGAGTTGTTCTGGTGTTTCAAGGAGTTTTCCCCCTTCTGTTCGAAGATAACGTGATCGTAACAAAAGCAATGAGTTTACGCAGAGTTTGAGTTGTGATTCCATGCCGTCAAGTAGTTGCTTGCGTTCATCTCTTGCTTCTTTTCTTTTTTCGCGGTAGAGGATGTATGATTTTGCAGTTACTGCAAGACCGTTGCTCATGAGTACTCGCTCGACGACGTCTTGTACTTGTTCAACTGTTGGCTGGTAGAAATTCTTATCTATTTCTCTGACGACTTGTTTTGTTAGCGTAACTGCTTCATCTACTGCGGTCTCTCCGGTGCTGATGAGTGCTTTTGTTAATGCGGTGTGAATCTTTTCAGGGTCGAAGTGTACGATAGTGCCGTTTCTCTTGACAACCTTTTGAATCGTATGATGAATCTGCATGTACACTGCTAGAGAGTGGTGATTTATATTGATTTAGTTAGACTAGTAGTTACTATAAATATCCTATGACAACATTCGCGAATAATGCAGAATCATTATATATTCTGTAGTGTTTAGGTGGTAAAAAGAGGTGATGAACTTGAAAAGTATGATGATAATTGTATGTGTATTGTCCTTGTTGTTTCTTCTTGGCTGTTCTTCACCGCAGGCTCGTCTGGAAAAGTTAACTACAAATGATGTGGAGTATGAAGCCGAATACACTGCAGTGTTCAGTGATGCGTATTACTCTGAAAATATGTGGTTAAAGTTTTATGAGAAAGGTGAGAACCGTCGTATTGACGTTCAAAGTGAAGAGTTTGCGGTTACCGCGCTTGATGTGGGTATGGATCATTTTAGGTGCTATTTTGAGGGGACTGGTTTTGAGTGTGAAGTGCCGGACACCCCTCATCCTTTCAATTTTGAACCAACGGGTTTGGATTTTTATACTGTTGCTGAACTGTCCTCTCGCAATGTGTTGGGTGAAAAAACCGAATGTTTTGAACTTATTGAAAAAGAAGGAAATCCGTTGCGCAGTCGGGGATATGACGCGCCGCCACCAACAGAAATATGTTATCTTGATGGTGTGCTTGCATATATGAGCGGTCCAACGTCCGACGAGGTGTTCGTCCAAATTAAAGCAGACAGAATTCGTTTTCAAGTTGATGACAGCGTATTCAATATAGTGCCGGGATTCCAGTGAAACGTTTTCTTCCCTTTCTTTTTCTTTTCTTCGTCGCGTGTACTGGTGTTGATGTTGTGGAAATGCTCAATGAACAGCCCGAACATTACGTAACGTATGTGGTGTTTGAAGATGGTGTGCAGAGTTCTACAGTGTTTACCGTGTATCAGTCATCCGAATTTCGTCGTGTTGATACTACTATTAGTGGAAGTCCTGAACGTGAGACGCGACAATTTTATCGTAAGGACCGTCCTGGAACTATGACGTGGTGCATACCCGGGCCGACAAAGTGGACGTGTGATGAACAGGCCTTTGCGATTGACAAGCTCTCTTTTGCTTTGCTGCCTGTTCGTCTTGATACTGTGGTCTTCACACCTACTGATTCACGGCAACTACTTGATCGTGAGTCGCAGTGCTACAGCGCATCCGCTGTTGTGCAAAACGAAACTGTTGGATTAGAACTCTGTTTTCTCGACGGCGTGCACGTCTATACAAGGTTTTCTCCCAAAACCTCTCCTCCCTACGAAATTATAGCAACATCTCTTGATCTGTATGTGATGGATGAGGATTTTGTGTTACCTGAAACTGAGTAAGTGATATTTGATTGTAGCGTTTGTCAGTTCTAGTATTCCTGCTGCAGCCATGGGCACTCCTTTATCATCTTCTGCGAATGATGGCACGGTAATATGACGCAGTCCGTTAATTTTCTTGTCAAAGGGAAAATGTGTATGGCCATTGATAAAGGCGCTGCAATTTGAGGTGCTGAGTAGTTGTCGCAGTTGTGCTGCTTGTCTCACAAATGCTCGTTCAGGATGGTTTTTATGATAATAGCTGAGATTGTCCGGATCTTCAGAAATCGGATAATGCATGTATACTATGACTCTTTCACCTTTGTTGTTGAGTTGTGAGGTAAGCCAGGATAGTGTGTCGGGCGCTACGTCGATACCGGTAGTATTGCGATATGCAGAGACAATGATGTGGCGAAAGCCCGGAGTGAAAAACACTTGTTTTTCTTCTTGTCCGCTGAGTGTTTTCAATTCGTCGAGAGTCAGATGATCAAGATCATGATTGCCAAAAATATGGTGCATGCGTTTGTCAAACAGAATGTTTACTTTTTTCCATAACAAGTCCATTTGTTCTTTTGTATCGCAACTGATAAGGTCTCCGAGATTGATGAGGTGATCGATTCTTTCCTGTTCGACAAAGGTGCTTGCGTTTACTAATTACTTCATCGTATCTCCGTGCGTATTGATGTGTTTTCCAAAATCTCCTTTCATAGTTTTGCCGTAATGGAGATCTGAAAAGAGAATAATTTTTGTCACAACAGTCATAGAGTCCTGACTTTTAGAACATTTTAAAACCTTTCGACTACTTCATATCGCAGCTGCCCTTAAACCCGCATTGGTTGGAGCATTCTGTGCAACCCCCTAGTTTGACCATTGTTCCTTCGCGGCATTGCGGGCAGGTCTGGCCGACTTCTGCTCCGTACTCGCTCTCATCAGGAACGTTCACTGTTTCTCTTGCAAGGTCTGAGTCAAGCTCGCCTCGCGCTGATGCCGCGTTTTTCTTTTCTGCATCTGCATCGAGGCTGAGTGCTTGCTCGTTTCGGCAGCCATCACGGTAAATGGTGACTCCTTTACATCCCAGGTCATAAGCGTGTTCGTAGAGTTGCTTTGTTTGCTCGACGGTGAAATTGTTGGGCGCGTTTGCTGTTTTGCTGATGCTGCTGTCTGTCCAGCGTTGCACTGCTGCTTGGACTCGTACGTGTTCTAATGGTTTGAGGTCCATAGCGCCGACGAAGTAATCTGGTAGTGAGCCATCGGGCCGTTTGTACTTTTCCGCGAGTCTGATAAGTACTTTGTGAAATCCTAATCGTGATTGCTGGTAGTATTCAAATGAATAAAATGGTTCTATTCCTGTCGATGTGCTGAGCATTGATCCTACTGTTCCTGTTGGTGCTTGTGTGGTTAGTGTTACGTTGCGTATTCCGTATTGTTTGACCATTTCCCGTATGTCGTCTGGCATTTGTTTCATAAATCCGCTTTTCAGGAATTTTTCGCTGTCAAATTTAGCAAATGAACCTTTTTCTTGTGCAATGCTGCAGCTTTCCTTGTACATTTCTGTAGCTATTGTTTTGTAAATTTGTTCGATGAGCGGTATTGATTCCGGACTGCCGTATTTGACGCGAAGTTTGATGAGTAATTCTCCAAGACCAAGTGTACCTCCTCCAACACGTCGTTCACTTTTCTGGTTTTTCTCCATTGCTTCAAAATGGTACGGGTTGAGATCTATAACGTTGTCCAGGAATCGATTAAGAGTTCGTGCTGCTCTTTTGAGCGCGTCCCAGTCCATTTCATAGAGTGGCCCTTCTTCGTCTTCTCCTGTTTGTCGTGCAAAACTTGCCAGGTACAGGTGTCCGAGGTTGCACACGCCCCATCCTGGCAGTCCCTGTTCTCCGCAGGGATTTGTGCAGCAGATGCGGTTAAAGTACCATGAATTGCTCAGTGTGTTGTATCTGTCGAGGAAGACTATGCCTGGTTCTGCACTTGAATGTGCTGAGCGTATGAGTGTATCCCACATGTCTCGTGCTCTGACTGTTTTGTATACTTTTACTGGATAGCCTTTTTCTTTCCATTTTGGCAGATCCCCGTCCCATTCCCTGTTGTAATGGTCTTTGTCCATTGCTTCGTAATCGGGGAAGGCAAGGTTCCATTCCTTGTCTTGCTTTACTGCTTCCATGAACGGATCTGATATGAGCACGCTGATGTTCGCATTTTCTATGCGTCCCATTTGTGTTTTTGCTTGTATGAATTCGATAATGTCCGGGTGCCAGTCTTCCATCATGAGCATGAGTGCTCCTCTTCTGCTACCTCCTTGCTCGATGAGTCCGGTGCCAAAGGAGTACAGTCCTCCCCAGCTTACTGCTCCACTGCTTTTGCCGTGAACGCCTCGTACATACGCATATTTTGGTCGCAGGCTTGACAGGTTTATTCCTACTCCTCCGCCCCGGGCCATTGTTTCCATCATGTAGAAGAAGGTTTCATTGATTATGGAGTATCTGCTGTCCTTTGGACTTGGCAATACATAACAGTTGTAGAGCGTAAGATTTCTTGTGTAATTGTTTGATCCCTTCACGTTTGCTCCTGTCATGATACGTCCTGCCGGTTGTATGTGCTTGTTTGCCAGTTGTTCGTAGAAGAGATTGAAGTAGTAATCCTGTAAATCCTCTTTTTCAACGCTGGCTGCTGCCCGTGCCACTCTTTTGAGCGCGTCATCTATTGATTCTACTGGTTTGTCGCATTTGAGCAGGTCAACGGTGAGTTCGTAATTGCTTTCTTCGCTTGCGTGCAGGCCTGTTACCATGTGCAAAACGACTTTGTCTTTTGTAGGCATTGCTTTGACGATGCCGATTTCTTTTTTTGGGAACTTGTAATCTTCAACGACAATCGCGATAACACAGTCGCCTACCCCTATTTCATCCCGTTTACTTTTTAATGAATAGCGATCCAAAAATATGATGCGTCCAAGACCATCGAAATGTTGTGAGTTGTTCAGTATGTGCACTGCCTGGGGGCTTAACCGCACTCCTTTTTCTATAGCGAATTGTACGTCTTTGCAATGATCCTGTGCAGATAGTGTGTCCATGATATCAACCCCTTTTCTCGTCGGAGAAATTCTTTGCTCGCAAAGTTTTGCATCAACCCCTTTGCTGCTTTTTGTTAACGGCGGTTTTTATTTAAACTTTTTCGCTATGAAAAATAGGTAATTCGAGTGATATCGTTGTAGTATCAAAAGATTTTTAAGCAATCCTACTTCTTAATGACCCATAACAAATGAGGTGTATGTAATGGATTTCAAAAAATATGAAGATCTTCTTGTGCTTTTAGATGATGCAAGAGTGCCCTTGGAGGTAGTGCGCAGCCAGGTTATTCGTAATATGGGGCCTAAGCTGTTGGAGCCTTTAATGGACCAAAGTCTTGATCCTGGTGACATTGAAAAAATCAGTGAGCAGATTTTTGAGAATCTCAAGGGATCTCCGCAGTATCAGAAATATCTTGCTACGCGTAAAGAGCATAATGAAAAGCTGGCGCAGTTATATAAGGAAATGGAAAAGGCCGGTGACGATGATTGGGAAGCGCTTATGCAAGCAGAGCTTGCTGCAACTACAAAAAACGATATTATCGCGCTTGCAAAGCAAAAGAACATTAAAATCAACATTAAGCTCTAGGAGCTTTCTTTTTTTCTTTTCTGTACTCTTTTCCGTAATAATTATATTCTAGTCTCTGCTTGTGCCCGCTATGAGTGTTGACAAGCGTAAAAAGGTCAGAGCTATTGCTCTTGCGATTCGTGTGGGCCAAAAATTGCAAAGGCAGTTTCCCGAGATTGCTACACTGTACCGCGATGGGCTGCGTCATGCTGATATTGTTGAGTGCCTTGAATTGGATACGGCGTATGCCCGTTTATCTGCAGTAATGACTAAAGCAGTCGGTTATGCGCTTACGGGTTATGATGGTCCTCTTTCAGCGCCTTATACAGGCCTTATTCCTTCTTCAGAGCTCGAGGAGATTTGTTTGCGCAGAAAACGACGCTCCGGTGTTAGCAGTTCTCGTTTGCAGGCGCAGTCTCAAACTGGATTGTATGCGATGTCTGATGAGGAAAAGCGCAGGGCGCGATCAAAGGGTGGTAGTACTACAAAAAAGAATTGTAAGGGCGTTTTTGGCCTTGATGACAAAAAACGTAGCGAGATTAGTGCAAGAACCGGTCGTCGTTTGTACGAAGAGGGTCGCGGTATTCATGCATTATCAAGTGAGCAACGTGCTGATGCTGCAAAAAAGAGTTGTCGCATGCAGGGTATGACTCCTTGGAGCGAAGAGGAACTCAGGCGTGCTGTAGAGCTTTCCATGGATCCTGAGTATCAATACGGTGCGCGGGTGTCAAACAAGATGATTGCAAAGACGCTTAATGAAGAGTTTCATGAGGGTCTTCGGGTGCGTCGTGCAAATATGGTGTTTCGTCGTCTTCGACGGTATCGTACGAAAAATCACTAGACATGTACGACCCCAATGTATTTATACATGTTATTATTTTTTTTCGTCGTGATTCGTAAGAGTTTCATCTTCCTTCCTAAGGTTGGTATAAAAAAAGAAGTGATGTTGTGGCGTCAGGGTATTAAGGATTGGAATAGTTTTCTTTCTGCAAAGACAATTGGCGGGCTTTCGTTGTCGACAAAAGAAGAGTATGATGAGCATATTAGGCTTGCCAAAAACAAGTTGTTTGTTGAGGATTATCAGTTTTTTATCAATCGTTGCCCGTCGAGTGAACAATGGCGATTGTATGATCTTTTGCGCGATGAATGTCTTTTTGTTGATATTGAGACGAGCGGGTATTATGGCGATATTACTGTAATCGGCGTGTATAATGGTAGCGAATCCAAAATGTTTGTTCGCGGTTTTAATCTTGATCGTGATGAGTTTATCAAAACGATCACGCCGTACAAATTGCTTGTAACGTTTAACGGTTCCAGTTTTGATCTTCCTGTCATTGAAAAGTTTTTTGGCCTGCGTTTTCCTCATGTGCATATTGATTTGCGTCATGTTTGTGCAAAGCTCGGGTATAAGGGCGGTTTGAAAAAGATTGAGAAAATGATGGGTATTGCCCGTCCTGATGACGTGGAGGGCACGACGGGTCTTGAAGCGGTGCATTTGTGGAATCAGTGGGCTTCAACAAGGCAACGGTTCTATCTTGACAAGCTTCTCGCATATAATGAGGAGGATATTATCAATTTGAAACCGATTGCTGAGCGGTCTATCAAAGAATTGTGGGCTTCAACGTATACTCAGTGTTTATGACAAGGTTTTTAAGACTGAAAAGACGTTTCCTTTTTTTATGAAAACTATGTTTGTTCATGCAAGTGTAAAGGATGCAGTAGACATCCCTTTGAAGCATATCGAGAAGCTTCCCAAGCGCATTGGTCTTTTTACGACTATTCAGTTTCTTAAGCAATTGCCTAAGTGGAAAAAGCAGATCGAGGAGGCTGGCAAGACGGTGACTGTTCTTGGTCAAACGCTTGGTTGTCGTGCAGATGCTGCTTTGACTGCTGATGTTGATTGTTTTTTATTTGTGGGATCCGGACAGTTTCATCCGTTGCAGGTCGCGTATATGACGGCAAAACCGGTGTATTGCTATCATCCAATCAGTAAGGGTTTTTTTCCTATTGAAAAAGAGGATATCGAAAAGCATCATACGCGTCGCAAAGTTAACATTATGAAGTTCCTTCATGCTGAAAAGGTTGGCATTCTTGTCTCGACTAAGATAGGCCAAAATGATAACAAAATCAACAAATACTCTGTCGAGTTAAAGATGAAGGGAGTGCACGAACTTCTCGAGCGCGGTGACAAACAGTACTATGTGTTTGCTTTTGATACCTTGAGTCCGAGTTTGTTAGAAGACTTTCCTTTTATTGATTGTTGGGTAAACGTGGCTTGTTCGCGGATTGCGGACGAGAAACTGGCTGTGGTGAACCTGGACGATTTAAGGGTGTACTTTTCAGGAGGGTTTTCGGCAGTGGCTCCGAAATACTAGGTTTTTTTGGTCCTGCCTGTCGTACAGCTAGGGTCGCGACGAGCACACTCAGTACTACTGCGAGAAGTAAGAACATGGCAAGATAGCCCCATTGTGGTATGAGTGCTGGTTCTTCTACTCTTGGACATGTTCCGCTGCATGGCCCTCCACAATCAACGCCTGTTTCTCCCTGGTTTCGTTGACCGTCGCTGCAGGTGGCTATTTCTGCTCGTTCAACGTCTCCTACGATGACGCTAATGACTTCTCCTATTGCTGTAGCGATGGGATTGTCGACGATTAGTGCAAGACTGTCTGTCACAAGACTGGTGGCTGAATCAATTATTGAAGTGGTATTTGTGGCATTGATGATCGTGTTTACATTATTGCGGTAGCTTCCGCTGCGTCCGCCACCACCACCGCCTCCTCCTCTTTTTATCACATTGGTGACTGTGGAGGTGGCTACTCCTGATAGAGTGTTTGCGGTGACTGTGCAGCCGTTTGTTATGACTTGACCTATTATCAGCGGATCGTCGAGTCTGTGCACTCCCCGTCCTCCGTCAAACACATCGATGCCGCATGTGATCGTGTTTGCCTGTAGTGTGGTGTCTTTGCTAAGGATTATGGAATTGTTGGATAGTGTTGCTGTTCCGTTGAGAATCGTCGTGCTTGGTGTTGCTATGATGATATTGAATCCTCCACTTCCAAATATTTGTGCAAATCCTCCGACATTGATCTTGACGTCCATTGCTTGGAGTATTGGATTGATATCTGCTGTTTTTCGGATTTCTACGCTGTCATTTACTGAATAGTTTTTTCCAGTAATGGTGTTGACTGTTGATACGACTGTTGCATTTGGCAGTTTGATCTTTCTTGGTGTTGTTACTTCAACGAGTCTGAACGTGACTGGTGATGGTGCAAAGATATATCCTGCGGTGAAGTTAAAGTCATCCGTAGCTTCTATAGTGTAGGTGGCGTTGAAATCTGTTACCCCGTATGCTGGTATGGCGACGGGGTATCCTCCAAGCAGGCTTTTGTTTGTCATACAGAACGTGTTTGCATTGGTTACGAGTGCTGCAGCGTTAATACTGGCATTGACATAGCTTGCGTGATTTGTGCACACTTCTGTAGCGACGGTGTCGAGTTGGACTGCTCCAAGTAACGTATTATACGCGGAGATGATCATGACTGCTGTTTCTGTGGGAAAGAAGATGGGATGGTGAAAACCGTTCAGTGTTGGTGTTATGTGCACCGGTCCTGACATGTTTGCTGCTGTTGGTAATGCTCCTGAAGAACCGTTGATGTTAGGTAATGGTGGTGGAGTTGAAGGTGCAATAGGTGGTAGACTGGGTGGTGTAGTGCTTGTGATGCCTGGCAGTGGAGGAAATACTGGTGGTATGGGCATTCCCGGAGTGATATTTCCTGGCAGTGCTGGCGGGATAGGTGTTCCTGCAGGAACGTTTGTGCATACTGGATTAATAAGTGGGAACGCTGGATGAACGTTTGGGCTGATAATAACTTGTGTTTGTGCAGGAACGTTTGAGCTAGTCACACCAAACAAGGTGTAACTTGGTAATACTGCGCAAAATGATCCGCTTGGAAAACTGGGTTGTGGTGCTGGTGTTGCAAAGGTGCCGCTGGGTACGGTTCCTTGCGATACTTCGCCGTATGCTGTTATTGCTCCGCCAGGACCGTATTGAAAGTATACCTGTCCCGGACAATTATGACCTAAATAGTTTGTTGTCATATTATTAGCGTACCATTGTGGTGGGTATGCACAAGTAAAGGTAATATTATAGGGTCTTGATGTGCAAACGCGTTCCATTTCTACGCCGTTGACTCCGCAATCCCAGTAATTGCCGCAGTGAAATAATGCGTAATCGGGAATGCCTTGAGTACTGGAGTAGGTGCAGAAGACTGCTGCCTGCTGAGCTGCAACGGCCGTGCAAAACGCTAGTAATAGTACTACTCCAACCAGCACCCTCTTTTTCATAATAGTAGAAAACAGTTGAGGTTATTTAATACTTTTGCTCACTGCAGCATGAATGGCGGGTTTTTTGATGTCTGCATAGAATCGCCTATTCCCCTTCCCATAAAGTAAAACGGATCGCTCATCACGCCACCGAAAAGATCAAAAAGTGATGATGGTTCTTTGTAATACGCAAGTTCCACGCTTTTGTTGAGTGTACTGTGCATGAATTCTTTGGCGTCGTCCATCGTGCCTAGTTGGTCGATGAGTTGCAAGTCGAGCGCTTCGCTTCCAAGATACACGAATCCTGTTGCAAGATCGCGGACATACGCTTCTTCCAGATGTCTGTTTTCTGCGACTTCTTTTATGAATTCGTCATATATACTGTCGAGTACGTCTTGGAAGAGTTCGTTTTCCTCTTGTGTTGGTTCTCGAAAGGGAGTGCCTGCATCTTTGAGTCTGCCAGCCACCTGTCGTCTATAAGTAATATTGTAATCCTGCAAGAGTCCTTCAAGGCCGAAACTGCTACTTGTTACACCGATTGATCCGGTAACTGACATGCGATTGGCAATGATATGGTCTGTTGCGGTGGCGATCCAGTAAGCCCCGGACGCTCCTACTTCTCGAATAACCGCTACGGTTGGCTTGCTGAATTTTTTAAGCGCTCGCCCCACTTCGTCGCTTGCAACCGGACTTCCGCCTGGAGAATTGATATCTAGTATGAGGCCGTGTATGGTCGGATCCTTATCTAATTCTTTGATACGTTTGACAAGTATTTCTGAACTGCTAATAGCAGTCCCAAGACCTCCCGTACTTGCAGTCGTGATGAGTCCGTCAACGCGCAGTACTGCAACGTTTCCTTCTCCAAGTCCTGTGCCGTTTGGCAGAGCTATGACGCCGAGAAATAAAAGGATAAGCATGAGAGTAATGAGTCCGGTAAACACGCTCCAGATGATTGTCCCTGCTCGTGTGACGCGTCCAAACCAGTCTTTCGGTTCCTGTGCCGCTTTTGCTTTTTTGCTCTTTGACGACCTCTTTTTTGACATTCTGTTGTAAGAGTTTCTTACGTATTTAAGTCTTGTGCACTCTACAATATCTTAAAATGGTAAGAAAATTTATATGCAATGGGTGTTTTGTGATACCAAAGAGGTGTTACAATGAATGTTGCAAAATTACTCCTGTTCTCCATTATTGCGCTCTGTAGTTTCGGTATCGTTGCCGCCCAGGATGGCGGTGGTGGCGGCGGAGGCGGAGCCGGAGGTGGCGGTGGTGGAGGTATTATCATTCCCCCTCCTGGCAATCCTTATCCGTATCCTGCAGTGACGTGTGTGTTGAATGTGACAGGTCCTCATCGAGTGGGAGATACAGTGCATGCAAATCTCACGTTAATTAATGTTGGTGACAGTGATATGACTGCGCTTGCAGGTAACGAATTGCGTTGGCAGGGTGACGCGCCGCCTGTTCTTCGTTTTCTCCGCAGCGATCCCGGACCTGAACGATTCATTTACAGTCCGAATGCTCTTGAGATTGGTGCGTATTATTCACCGCCAAACAGTAGTTCTTTGAGTCGTTATGGAACGCCCGGTGATCGGCAGGTCGTGAATATCACATTTGATGCAAACGCGTTTGGTATCGCCAACATTAATTACACTGGATATTATGTTGATCCTTATGGCGGCAACCATGTGGTTTTTTGCAAGCATTCTCAACTTATGAGGCCCGTGATAAATCTTGTTATTCCAGGTATACAAACATGGACTATGGAAGATGTTCCTGTGTGGAAGGGTTGGAATTATCTTAGCGGATTGCATGATCCAGCTCAAATAGTCTCAGGTCCGTCTCCAAAGTATATGTATATGGCTATTGATAATCAGTGGGAAATGGTATATCCTACTGCCAGTCCAAAAGTGATGGGTCTTTCACAATCGGATATTGCTCAGGGAGCGCAGATGGCGTATTTCGACACTGATGGCACGATTTGGTATGATGCAAATCGATATGTGTCGATGAATGACGTGTATGTTGGTTCGGGATATTACGGTGTTGGCTGGATTACTCCCTGGCTTGATACTACGGATATTCCTTCTGCGCTGCAGAATTGTAACATTCGTACTTCCTGGGTCTGGGATGCGTCCGTGCAAGACTGGCTGCATGTTCCCGCTTGGAAAACAGATCTTGCTGGAGAACCGTCTTCAAAAGATAACGCGCCCGTCGTGAGTCTGGTGTATGTTGATGATCCTGCAGGTTGCTACGGGACGGTATAAGTGATCACTTCTTAGTATTTTTTCATTTCTTTTTTTATTCTTTGAAGAAACCAGGGGAATTCTTCTGCCAGTGGCACATAGTATCGTTTTGTGTCTCTCACGTATCGTTGTTGTTTTCCTGCGATCCTGCTCGTGCCCAAACAGCGCAGGTTGTTTAATCGATCTGCTAGTTTTATAATGCGTGCTTCTCGGCTTTTTTTCTTCATGTTTGTCAGGTATTCTTTGTCTCTGGCCATCCTTTTGTCCCAGGTTGTTGTGCCTGGATACGTGTTCAAACAAGGTTTTGTCACTTCTATGATAAGAGTGGTGAGTTGTTCGCCGAAGAGCGTGTGTAAGTGTTCTGCGCTGAGATTATTGTCATCTTCTAGTGTATCATGCAGTAGCGCGCCACAGATAAGTAACGGTGTCAATGCCTCGTCTGTTTGATCGCAGAATGTTATGACGGTGCTGGCAACCGGATAGATGTGTTGTTCTAGATATGATGAACCGTCGTCCCTTTTTTGATTCATATGTGATCGTACTGCCTGACTGATGGCTTTGAGGATTATCTGGTGTTGATGCAGTCCGTGATCCTGTAATTGTGCTAAGAAATGCATGCGGCTCAGATGTGGGATCATTCGGATATTTCTGCATAACCTTTATAAATAATTATCCCCGAGCAGTACTCCATGATTATTCACCCGCAAGTAGAAGTTCCTCCGACTCGCATTATTCGTGCGAGTTATAACAGTCTTAAGGAATGGCGCGCAGATCCAAAGGGCTATTTCACGATTAAACCGTTTGCTAAGCTGATTAAGGTTCGCTTTTGCAATTACGAACATAAGGTTTTACTTGTTATCGAGGGCCGCAGTGCTGAAGAGATTTATAACACGATTATTCGCGAAAACCTTGTTTCCCGTTTGGATCATGCGGCATATCTTGGTGCGGAATTGCAAAAAGCTGAAATCGCCCTGCAAAATGGACTTTCGTATGTTCAAGACGATCCCCTCCCCATATAATGTTTTTTCTGCGATGAGAATTTTTGTGTGCATACTTAGCAAACACTTATAAACCCCGTCGTAAATTACACCAGTAGATGGCTCCACCAAAAAAACCGTTAACTGAAAAGGAATTGCTTGAACAACAGCAAGAAGAGATCAGACGAACAAGACTTCCAAAGGGCAATCAGGTTATTGGCATATGTGAACAGCGTGTCGGTGGTTCGCGTATGAAAGTGCGTTGTATGGATGGTAAGACACGTATCTGCCGCATTCCTGGCCGTCTTAAACGACGATTATGGGTTCGCGAGGGCAATGTGTTGCTTATTGAACCATGGGAGCTTGGCGGTGACGAGAAGGGCGACGTTATTTACAAGTATACGCGCTTACAAGTCGAGGTCTTGCGCAAGAAGGGATATCTCAAAGCGCTTGAAGCAGACGATGAGTTCTAGTCCTCTCAAGTTAGGCATCTATCAGCACGCTAAAAACAAGAAACTGTATAGTGTTCTCGGCATAGCAGAACTTGGATCTGTCACGAGCGATTCGTTGAGTATTGCTACAGCAAAGTATAGCGAAGATCCTTCTTTGGAATTGTGTGTATGGCTCGAAGACGGTCGTGTAGTCCTTGATCATCAAGGTCTTTTGCCAAAAGAATTTGATACCTCGATCCCTTACGTTCTCTACCAGGCACATTATGTTTCTGAAGAGATGGGTGATCGCGTACTCTGGGCACGACCCTTGCCGATGTTTATTGAAGAGATCGAGTATGAGGGAAAGAAAACTCCTAGGTTTATTCTGCGGTACAGCATTGAATAATTGATTAAAACGCGTGAGTAATTTTTGTTTCTTCAACGTCAAAATCATGGTGTAATTGCTCGATAACAGTTAGGTAGCGCGAACCTGTATTAACGTATGTCACGACAAGATCTATGTGGTTTTTTCCGTTCATTTGCCATTCCATTGCTGCGAATTCTCCCTCTCCCCTTATTGCGTCACGCACTAAAGGATATGCCTGCTCGACTTCCAGTGGAATGTCGCCTATTTCAATGCGGCGATAGAGTATTCTTGGAGCGGTAAAGTCCAGTTCGATAAAGGGTCGTAACGGTCCTGGACGAACATATTGCAGTTCTCTTTCAAATTGTCCTGCGCGTTGCGGTTCTGCGATGCTTCCTTCCAGACCACAAAAACCCGTGTATGCTCTTCTGGGATTTTCTTCAATGCGTCTGGCAAATTCTTCTGGGTTCTCGTCAAATGCGCGGCGCGCTCTATGAGCGTCATCAGCAAACCAATTATAATCTGTGTAGACGAGAACTATGCGAGGCTTTTTCATACGTGCGACTTGGATAGTATGTCTTAAAAACCTTTTGAAAAGTGGAGAAAAAGAAAAAAATGCCCTTATTGGGCTAGTTGTTGGTCGATGATTTGCTGGAACGCTTCGTATGGTTGTGCTCCAACGAGTTTGACACCGTTGATAAAGAAGCTGGGTGTTCCACTTACACCTGCTGCTTGTCCTGCGGCCATGTCAGCAGCCACTTCTGCAGCCATTTGTCCGCTGTCAAGACAGCTGTTGAATGCTTCAGTGTCAAGTCCAAGTGTAGCAGCGTATTGCTTGAAAGCTGTCACGCCGCCGCTTACGCCGTTTTCAAAAAGCAGGTCGTGCATTTCATAATATTTTCCTTGCTCTCCCGCACATTCTGCTGCTTCTGCTGCTTTTTGTGCGTTCGCGTGGAATCCTAGAGGGAAATCGCGAAACACGAGTTTTACTTTTCCAGTATCGATATAGTTTTCTTTTAACTGGATGTATGTTTGTGTATACCATCGCGCACAGAATGGACATTCATAATCGCTAAATTCAATAATCTCAACCGGCGCATTCTCATCACCTTTTACCGCGTCATCGTCTGCATCAACTGCGATTGGCGCAGCAGCGCCTGTAGGTGTCGGCGGTACAGTATCTGGTAAGTTGTTTGGCGCAGCTGTAGGTACCACTGCTGCTCCTGTTACTTCGAATTTCTGATGTAGCGTCCATGTGCTGTACAAGTTGACAACGCTGAGTAAGAGTACGACAGCAAGCAGGACCGTGAGTAGCGTTCCCGGATTGTGTGACGCTTTTTGTGATGCTTGTTGTTTTTCTGTTTTTGTGTGATGCTTTTTTTCTGCGTGAGCAGTATCTTTGTGACTCTCTTTTTCCATGTATAACCCTCCAAAGTGTTACGCCTGTTGGGTGTTGGCGCGTTTTTAAATCTTGTGGAAGTATGACTATGTCAAGACGTACTTTCCTTCGTACACTTCGACTGCTTTTTTAAGCTCGTTGTACGTTTCGCAATCATTGAGTTGTTGTCGTAGCGCAGCTCCTCCAACAAGACCTTTCGTGAACTGCATTGCGTGCGTTTTGACGATTGACCAATGGGTGTTATACTTTTCTGCAATCGTTAAGTACTCCTTAAAACAGTCTAAAGAATTATACTCGTGGTATGCGCCCGTTTCCAAATACTCTTGTACCTGCGCGAAGAGATATGGTTTTCCTATCGCTCCGCGTGCAAGCATGATGTAATCTACTCTGCTTTCTTCAAGTCGTTTCTTAAATGTTTCTGGAGTGAACACATCGCCATTGCCGATCACAGGAATGTTCACTGCTTCCTTAACTTTCCTAATGATGTCCCAGTCTGCCTCCCCTCGATACCCTTGCTTCTGTGTTCGTCCGTGCACTGCAATTGCTGCAGCTCCGGCTTTTTCTGCTATACGCGCCACTTCCACTGCGTTGATGTGATTCTTGTCAATGCCACTTCTTATTTTGATTGTTACAGGTTTTTTCACTGCAGAGACGAGTGCTTTGACAAAGTGTCCTATCTCTTCTGGGTTTCGTAGCATTTCACTTCCTGCTCTGATTTTAATAACCTTCCATGCCGGACATCCACAGTTTACGTCGATAATGTCAAATCTATCTTCAATTGTTCTTGCTGCTTCTATGACGTCACTTATTGAATTGCCGAATAATTGGCAAGCGACGGGTTTTTCCAAAGGATCGGTGCGGATCATCTCTTCTGCTTTCATACTGCCGCGTATAAGCCCGGTGCTGTTAACAAACTCTGTATACGTGAGAGCTGCTCCGTATCGTCGACAAAGCATGCGAAAAGCTACGTCGGTTACTCCTGACATCGGACTAAGTATTGCTGGCCCTTTAAGCTTTGGGAAGACTGAATTCATACTTGTAACGTTTTCAGAATTGGTTAAAAAGCTTAGCTTTCCTGTATTTGTTTGATCGCGTGCTCTATCTCTTCTTTTGGCGAACCAAATGTTAGTCGTGCGTATATTTTTGGCAGTGTATCTTTGGTGTTTGCGACGACAAACATGGCATCGTTGAGTGGTCCTGCGATGCTCGTGTCTGCTCGTTCCTGTGGTGTCCACATGAGATCAAGTCCGTCGTTTTCGTAGCGTGGAAGGATATGCACTTCCAGCCTTCCTGTTGGATTGTCGCTGCTCACACCACTTTTCAATATAATATTACTGCCTTGTGCTTTGAGTCCTTCAAATACTGCAGTGGCACCGTATGATGCTGTATAAAACAGATGGCTTGAACCCATACTCGATATGTCTTCTATCGCGTTTGCTTCTTTTGAATACACGATGAGATGTCCTAATGCTTGTGGTTCTGGTGGTGATGCGATCACGACGAGTTCATCTTCGTAGAGCACTTGTTGTATGTCGTCGAGGTGTGTTGGTCGTTCTCCTGTTCCTTCATGCCAGGCTGCTGGTTGCCGTTTGAAATGATTGGCCATCATGACCGGGAGGTTTTTTGCAAGTACCTGATTGATTTGTTGTTGTTGATTCTTGTCAACGTGTTTGTCCTCGCTAAAAGAGTATTTGTCAAGACCATCTCCTTCTTCTCGTGGCAGTGCATGGATGAGAAAGTGCGGGCTTTGCTGTCCTGCAACACCTCCATTGGCGATAAAGACCGTAATTCCTGTGCGCACTGTTGTTTCTTTTAATGCTTTAAGTATTTGTGGCAGTTTTCCAAATATATGTTTGAAATCTTCTGGAGGCAAAAAGGGCATGATAGGATAATGTTCTTTTGGCAGGAGCAAGATGTGGCCCTTTACTGCCGGCCGTATATCGAGGATGCCCTGCATTTTATCGTCCTCATATACTTTAGTGCCTTCCATCTCTCCCGAGATGATTTTGCAAAAGATGCAGTTCGCTTTTTGTGCTTCAAGCTGTTTCTTGATTTCAGGAGTAATTTCCATACGTACTAGTGTTGAAAATGATATGAAAATTTGGTTTAAAAGTGTATCGAATATGCTCCGCTATCGACTGGTCTTTTGTATTTGATTATCTATTGAAAGCGACGGAAGAACAATCTGGTTTATTCATGTTTGGGATTGCAATGCTCGTTGTGTGATTGATGCTCGTGATCTGTTGACTCTGATCTTTTATTCTCGTCGGTTGTTTCTTTTACTGGCCATTGTGGTTCTTCCGGTGGTTCTTCCCAGTGTATGATAAATTCATGTCCGCAGACCGTGCATTCGTATGTGTCATTTTCTGTTCCTTCTTGTATCCGTTCTGCTTTTTGTCCGCATCTGATGCAGGGGACGTAATGTGCATGTTTTCCGCCAGCCATGTTTTTTCCTCGTGATTTTTAGTAATGTTTGTTGAGTTCTTCTGAGAACTCTTTGTAGCGCGGTATGTTTGCGATGACGAGTTCAGGTTCACTGCTTCCTATGGTATTGACTGTTATCGTCCCATTGTGAAACATTTTATTGAATGCTCCCTGGCCGATACTGATGTGATCTATTTTGGAAAAGACGACACTTTTCTGTCGCTTAAAAAGAATGCCTGACTTGAGATAGACCCGATAGGGCTGGATCACTGCTGTTTTCATTTTCACTGTCAAAATAGTAAGTGGGAGGGTGATGGGTAGCAATATGAGTAATGGAAAGAAGATGGCGCTAACAAGAAGGAGTATTGTGACGCTGTTGCCAAGCGATGGTTTATCTTTTAGAATGGGTGGTGGAGAGTAGTGTTCAATATTGTTCTCTATTTCCTGTATTCGTTGTGCGTTTGGGTGTTCTATGAGTATTCTGTCGATGAGTTCGTCTTTTTGATGTATGTTGTCAACGTAATGTATTTTGAGCGAGTGTGCGACAACTTTTTTGTTTCCTTTTCCATCCTGCGTTTCCGTTTCGCCTGCCACATTAAATTCTATTTTTCCTCGTGAAGAAAACGGGTATTGGACAATAGTTATATCTTTGATATCGTGGTATTTGACGTAATAGTATTGTTTCCACCATATGCCGTGTTCGTAATGCACATAGTTTTTGTGGAAGGTGAGGCTCACTGTTTTGTAATATATTATTGCATAGACGATACCAATGATGTAGAGTGCTGCGAGTATTGCAATTCCTCCCGCTGCTAGCAGGACATTGAGAAAAAGAAGTACTGTTATGCCTGCGAGCAAAAAGAGTGTGAGGTATAGTGTCGCTTTAAAGAATGCAGAGACTTTGAAATTGGAATGAATGGTATATCTCGTCGGTCCTTCTTCTATACCTATTTTTTTGAGGAATTCTTTTTTGATATTTTTTGACCAGGGGATATTGAGAAATGAAAGTATAGAACTTGCTCCTATCGACCAGAATTGTATGCGAAGCGTATGATACCATCGTTGTACAGGTCCTTCATTGAGGATTATCGCGGTGATTTTTTCTGCGCTAAACGTTGTCGTTGTTCGAGCGCCAATATCAAAGTATGATTCGAAACTTGTTGGTTTGACGCGATATTTTGTGAGCAGTGCAGTGATAATAGTAACAATGAGAGCAATAAAATAGATCGGCAATAGCGGGAAAAGGACAATGAATACTGGCAAGACTATAATGTAACTCATCAATGTAGTCTTCATGTCGGGCGTAAAATGAGCGGTGTACGTGCTTTTGGCAGTTTCTTTTCGGACTTCTTTTTTTGTAACTCTGTTTGACGATGCTTTCTCTTTTTTTCCTTTGACGATCAGGCTTTCCGTTTTTTCAATGAGTGTGTCCAGATTTTTTTCCAGAATATCTCCTCGTTCCATATTGGAAAAGATGATTTCCTGACCCGCTCCCTGACAACTAATGTGCACGTCATAGATGCCGAGTAGTCGTCCAATAAATCCTTGCTTAATCGATGTGTCTGCCAGGTTTTCCAGTGGTATGACGCTGTAATTTCTAGTAAGGAATCCTTCTTTGTATGTTATCATGTCGTCGTAAAGTTGGTATTGTCTTTTTTTCTGATTAAGATAGCGCAGTATTGCGAGTCCTGTCACTATGGCAATATATCCCAGTATGAAGATGATAAGCAGTATAATGAATATGCCTGTTTGTTGTGTGCTTGCAGTAAATGGTATGAGTATTCCAAAGAGTATTGCGAGTCCTGCCAGTACCTGGCCTAAAAAACTTGGAATTATTCCTAGTAATATGCCTATAGTGCTTGGTTGTTCTTCTTGGATGAGTTTTTTTCCTTTGAGACCGAATCCTTTCTTGCGCATTGCTGTCTGTACTGCTTCATATAGAGTGTCTGGTTTATTGACTGATTCGAGTACGACTTCTGCAGCGCCACTTCCTGCTGATTGAATGCTTATTGTTCCTGTCTTGAACAATCGGTGCTCTATATACGGTACGAGCATGGTAACGTGAGTGATATTGCGGATATTGAGTTCCGTTGTCTGATCTGAAAATAGTGATCCGCTGCGATGATAAACGCGATCATCATCGATGATATATTCTTCTTTTTTGTATATTATGGTGCGCAGCATCCAGTTGAGCAAGATAATGAGTACAGTGGATACTGCCATAAAAATCAGGAATGCCACGAGCCAGTCCGGCTTTGATGCGGCAATAAAGAACCCTGCTAGTGATGTAATAATGCCTGAAAGTAGTACGATGAAGATGGCGTTTTTTAGGACGTGCCATGTAACAAAGGCGCTATGTGAAGGTTTGAATACCTGTCTCATATTTTATTCTATACTGATTAAGTATAAAAGACTTGTTGGCCAAAAGGTTTATTAGTACCGGATCTCTTTTGTTCGTATGAGATTGTTTGTGATTCTTCTGGCGGTTATAGTCATTACTATTGCTGCTTTTTATGGTGGTATGTTGTTGATCCCAAAAGATTCTGTTCCTTCTTTCGATCCTAATACCTCTGCAGATCTTGCTATTACTGTTGAGCATTCGCATCTTACGACTATCCGCGGTGAATTTTTTGTGGATAAGGGCTGTATGGGTGTCGTTGATGGCTATTTGCTGGTTGATTTTGTTAACGATTGCGAGCGAGCTCAACAATTTGAGTATTCTATTGTGGAAGTGACCGGTGAAGTTTATGTTCAGAACTGTTCTCCTAATGAACAATGTTCTCTAGGCCCTCGCATGAAAAACATTCAAAATATTTCTGTTCTTGGCACTGTTCCTCTTGAGACGCGTTGTTGTCGCGAATGTGAGTTGGAGTATCAAACAAGTCCTGCTGCTGTAGGTCCTCAAAGTGCAATATGTGGTGACATGCCCTCAGCAAATCCTGTTAGTGGTGAGTGTGAGGCGTATTTTAAAGGGAAATCTTTAACAGTAGTGGAGTGTGGTTTTTCGTAATGGCTAGAAGTTATAAACAAAAATGTATGAAGTGTAAGAAGAATTATGTCAAAGTGACGTTTAGAAATCGTTTTCCGGTGTGTTATGAGTGTTTGAAGGCGGAACTGAACACTCCTATTGAAGATCCCGAGATGAAAAAACTCTTTGACATTCCAGAAGAATTGTATGAGGAGAGTGCTTTTCTTCGTGATATCAAGCTTAAGTATATTCGTTTTGGTTCTTTGACTGAAAAACAGATCGAAGCGTTCAAGAAAGTGGTCAAGGACATGCTTGATTAGGAGGTTTTTGCCAGTGTGTACAGCGAATGTTGTATGTGTGCTCGTGCTGTTCGTCGTGGCACTGTAATGACTGCTTCTGCTTGTTGAAATTCTTTTCCTTCTCCTATATTTGGGCATAGAGGATCGACAAAGAATGGTTCTTTAACTGCATTTTTTTCTCTGATAAGATATTCAAAACCTGATTCATATGTGAGATATCTTCCTCCTCCGGTGAGATCTTCAGTGAGAATACATGCTAAGGAAACATCGTTTCTGTAGTATTGTTGTGCTATTGCTATAAAGCAGGCAGTGTTTTTCCCATCTCTGTGTGCTTCATCGATGGCCGCCATTTCTCCGGCTATGGCTTCTCCATCTGCGATGTAAGGACCTCTTTTATGCATGCGTGCAGCGATGTAAATTCCTGTCCCTCGAAGACGTCCGCAACCATACATGCAGTGTGCATCTCCCGATCCAATAAACCATACGTGCTCTGCGGGCAGTATAAGGCGGTTGGAGACTAAGAGTTCTCCTTTTCTGTAATGGTGATCAAAAAGCATGGAGACCCGTTCTAGAATGTTGATATCTCGTTGTAAGTATCGCTTGAATTGTTTTGTGTAAAAGCGATGCCATGAACGCTCATTTCAGGTTTTCATGACTTTTAAACGTTTCGACTTGTCCAGAATCTAAATAATTATATCTTTGAGTTGTTTTGCTAGGTGTATGCCGGTTGAACAGTATCGTTCTTGCAAAACACTGGAGGAATTATGGGCGGAAGTGTATACACTCAATAGACGCATTGATCCTGGCAATACGCTGATACCAATCGTTGGCAATGGTCAGACAAAGATACCAAAGGCAATGTTTGTGTTCATCAATCCTACGATACGCAATTCTAGTTCTTCTCCGTCGTGGAAGGGTCCTCGATTTCCTTTTGTTGGTACCAGGCAGGTTTGGGGTGTCTTTTTTCGTGCAGGGCTTTTTGATGAAGAATTGTATTACCGTATT
Source organism: Candidatus Woesearchaeota archaeon (assembly GCA_014729505.1). Classification (GTDB taxonomy): domain Archaea; phylum Nanobdellota; class Nanobdellia; order Woesearchaeales; family ARS49; genus WJJS01. Next base: position 33,363 of record WJJS01000014.1, on the reverse strand, counting down.
AAGCATGGTACGGATTGGTCCTTGGGTTTTACCAGAGCGGTACTGAATCATTTGAAGAAGAGATCGTTTTATTTCACTAATATCGTGAAATGGACCGGTTCTGATGCCGCACTGCCATCAACAAAGAAGATTGCAACATTTCTTCCTATTCTCCAACGTGAGATTGAGATAGTCAAACCAAAAATGATTGTCACTTTCGGCCATATTCCTTTTACGCATCTCACAAAGAAGAAAATTGTTTTCGAAGAGTATTATCAAAAAGTGATGAGAGAAGATACCATATCATCATTTGATTGTCAGGTATGTCCTTGTGATGCTCGCGTGGTTCCCTGCTATTTTCCTGTTGGCAGGGGCAATCCTTTGCGAGCGGTTCATATTCTTTCAAAACTTGCTCCTGTGTTGCAGTGATAGTTGTCCGTCATTACTTGTTCTTGTTTCTTCCGCGCTGTTGGACGATGGCAAATCGTTGAAGTACGGTGTTGCTTTCTTCATAATTTTTCTTGTACGATGCGATAAATGAATCCCAAATGATCAAAAAGTCTTTGTGATGGGTGGATTCGAGCGCTTGGTACAATAAGTGAATATCTACTGCCTTATCTTCGATTTTATGCGAGAAGAAGCTGAGTCCGAAATCTATCAATACCAGTTGGTCGTTCCTGATGATCATGTTTGAAGTGGTTAGATCGGCATGTATTATGTGGTGTGTATGGAGCTTTGCTACAGTCTCTCCTATTTGTCTTCCATAATGCTCTGGATTTTCGTGAATAATGTCTCGCAGTTTTTGTCCGTCAATAAACTCCATGTCAATTGTCATTTTCTTATCATCCATTGCAAAAAGGTGCGGTGCTGCTATTCCGGCTGTTTCTAGTTTTTCCAGCACTTTTGCTTCACGTCTCGTTCTTGACTTTCGAAGATTGACATCTAGTGGTGTAATGCGATACTGTTTGGCAACGCGTTCCTTTTCTACTTTGTCTCCTATTTTGCGGACAATAGCTTCTGCTCCTGTTCCCAGTATCATGTGTGTTCTTTGTTTTTTGTTGCTTATTAATCTTTGCAAGCAAAACATTTTTTTAGGAATGTAATTTTCCTTGTGTGTATGAGTGAAGCGCTTGTACGATTGCGTTCTGTTGAAGAGTATTCTCGTCCTGGCTATGAGTTTGTGTATCTTTGTCTGTGCTCAAAACGTCCTGTTGAGTTGTTTGGTTCCAGTCGTCGTGCAAAAGTGTTTGGCATGGCAGTGCCTGATGCAGTATATGCCAAAAAACGATTGGAGTTTGATCGCTTTTCGTGCGGCATGCATCATTTTCTTTTCTATGATGAACCTGCTTTCCTAAAAGGTGCCGGTTCCAGTGATCGCTTGGCACGATTAAGAGATATGAACATGGCGGATGATTCTTTGGAGTCTGAAGTGATGAAGATGCGACAGTCGTTTCGCATTGTGCGAAATGGGCAGTTGCAATTTACAACAGGATGGTTGCGTGACAGTCAGCGCATTACACTACTCAAACGTCTTCATCAGGTCCCGCCCGTAGGTGTTGTTGGCGGGTTGCATGAGCGTGAAATACGTTGTGACATCGGTATGGTGTATTCTACGGTGTGTGGATCGTGCAGTGGTTCCATTATCGAATTATTAAATGTTGATACTGCTCTTCAAAACATTTCCTTGAGATCTTATAGAATTTGTTTTGAATAAGAAAAAAAGAAAAGAAAGGGATTACCCTTTCTTGTGTGCTCGTCCAATCTTGCTTGATGCATAGTGGTTGGACTTACATTTTCGGCAGTAGTAGGTCTTACGTGTTGACTTTTTGGATGCCTTCTTCTTCGTAGACTTTCTACTGGACTTTTTGGCTGACTTCTTCTTGGCTGATTTCTTCTTTGCGCCTCTCTTCTTTGTAGCCTTTTTACTTGCTGCTTTTTTTCTTCTGGCTGCCATTAGACTTTACCTCCTTTTTTTTATACCTAGGTGTTTACCACCGTGAGAATGATTTGGTGTTGTTATGTTCATTAGTGACCTCTTTTACTACATGTATGAAGTGTTATATTAAAAAGGTTTCGAAATTGTGTTCTTTTTTGTACTGCAAGCGTTCAATTTCTTTTCAAGAATGCTTGATGTCAGGTGCGTATTTCCCGTCGTGAAAAACAAATTTCTGTAATTTTATTTTCTTGTCTGAGAGGTGTCATGTTTGCAACATTTTTTTCGTTTTTTCTTTTCTTGTTGTTCGTTTCTCATAGCTAGATTTTTTTGCGAGCAAATGCTGGTGGCTTCTTTCTTGTTGTTCCTCGCGCTTTTTTCCGTCGAGGTTTTGGGTGTTGAAGGATTCCAAACAGTATGCTGGCAACAATGATTGCTGCAAGTACACTCCATCCAAAAAGTAGGAGTAGTGAAGTGCTGTAATCTCCATATGGTGCAAAGATGCTTTCAATGCCAAGATAATGGCCGACGATATTTCCAAGGGGAGTGTCAGCAAGCAGTTGATTGATGAGCAGGATGATTATCAGAGCTGGGGCGATGAATCGTATCAGAGTATTGTAGTGTCGGCCGACATGCCATTCGCTGCAATTATCGATGAATGTTCGCAGTCGTTCTGCTCCAAATATCCATCCGATGACGAGAACCTCAAGTAATCCGACGAGAATGAGTCCGTAATTTACGAAATGGTCTACAATGTCTAGTATAAACAGTCCGCTGTCCGTGGCATAGATCAGTCCTATGGCAAATGTTACTGCACAGACAAAAAAGGTGAGTAATTGTTTGTTCCATTTGTGCATCCTGTCTGCAAAACTTGTGATGATGGCTTCAGTCATTGAAATCTGGCTTGATAGTCCAAGCATGAAGAGCATGGCAAAGAAAATGACCGCAAAAAAAGTGGCATAGGGCATAAGGTTGAGTGCTTGTGGAAAGACCATGAAGACAAGACTAGGTCCTGAATGTGCAAGTTCTTCAACGGGCACTCCTTGTTTTGCTGCCATAAATCCCAGAGTGCTGAAGACGACGAATCCAGAGATGATGGCAATAAAGGCGTCGGAGAGTGCGATGATTACCGCGTTTTTTGTAATGTCTGACTTTCTGTCTTGATATGATGCGTATGCTATCATAATGCCAAAACCAACGCTCAGACTAAAGAAGATCTGGCCTAAAGCTGCCATCCATACCTGGATGTTGAGTAGTGCGTGGAAATTGGGCGTGATGTAGTATGCGATTCCTTCCCATGCGTTTGGCAGGAATAGTCCTTGTACTAGGAGTAACAGTAATATGGCGACTGGTACGAGTACGACAACTTTTGTGATTCTTCCTATTGCTTTTACTCCTTTCCACACCGAGAAGAAGACGACCGTCCAGACAAGTAACAGTGCAATGACGACTGATGGTACTATTGCGGTAATGACTCCTGGTGTTCCTACTTGTAATGCATTGTTGAAAAAACTTGTTGGATCGCTGCCCCATTGCAGTCCTGTTGCATACCAGGCATAGAGTAATGTCCATGCCATGATTACAGTATAGTAAGTCGAGACGACAAACCCTACCAGTAGAGCACCAAAACCTATGCCGCCCCATTTTGCTTTGATTTTGCTAAACGCGTCAACTGCTCCTCTCTGCATTTTTTGTCCCAGTCCAAATTCAAGCATGAGAAGTGGTATGCCTAGAAGGAATAACAGCAAGATATAGGGCAGAAGAAATGCTCCGCCGCCATTCGTACCGACGAGATACGGAAAGCGCCAGATGTTTCCTAAACCTGCAGCACTTCCTACGCTTACAATGATAAATGTAAGTTTTGATCCCCAGCGTTCTCTCATATGACCTCTTTTTTGTGTTAGATTGAGAGCATGGGTATTTAAATTTTAGGAAGTATCATTTCTGTCAGGTAGTCTTGGAATCCGAGTGATGTGTACAGTTCATGTGCCGCTTTGTTTTGTGCATATACTTTTAGCCTTATCATGTCTGCTCCTTTCTGATTCAACCAGTCTATGCATTTTTTTAGTAATTCCTGGCCGATTTTTTTTCTTCGATAGTCCGGTTTGACATACACGAAAGCAATGGTTCCTTTGTTCCTGTACGTCATCCAGTGTTCTGAGCTTGCAGAAAGTATGCAAAGGGCGCATCCTACTGGTTCTTTTTCTTGTGCAACAAATACTGCGGCGTCTTTTCGTGCAATCAATCTTTTGAAGTGATGGTCTTCGTATATGCGCGCAGGAGCCGGTTTATGGAATGGATCGTATTCTCGTTCCATTTGTAGAATATGTTCTTGAAAGCGTTGCAAGAATGGTATGTCTTGGACTGTTGCTTCACTAATGCTGATCATGCCGAGCGTTCGCGTATTTCGCGTTGTTCTACTCTTCCAAGCAATTGCATTCCTAGTTGAAACGTTCGCCCTTCAAGATCTTCTGCTACCGGTTTTAGGCCTTCTGGTTTGCCGTCCCACTCATACTCTAGGAGTTGTAGTGCATTAAGCTGATCGCGGTGTAATGAGATGCTCATAGGTCTTTTGTATGTTGACAGTATCTGGTCGTTGCAGTCTACAAACGACACTCTCGAGAGTTGTAGTGTCGCGTATGGTTCTGTTTGTTCTCCCAGTCGTCTCCAACCATAGCTGACATGATCAACGGTCAATTGCAGTATAGGTCCTTTATAGTTATCCATGGTCATGACTTACTGCTCATCGCTTTTAATGTTTTCCCTAAATGCGCGAAACGCTTATAAACGCTCTAAGTAAAAGCACCTGCATGTCTAATGGATACATTCTTGGAGTGGTTGCTCTAGTCGCTCTTATCGTTATGTTTTCGTTTGTCTTTTTTTGGGATATTATTGCTTTGCTGGTAAATCTTATTTTGTTATATGTCGTTCTTGCGCGTATTCATTTTACGTGGAAGAAGGGGGAGATCTCGCATTACGTGATTGGTGGCACTGCGAGTTTGCTGATCACGTTTCTAGCGGGTTCTGTCTATCCTTTCTGGCGTTTGACGAGTTTCTTTATTGTTACTGCTGTTATTGCTGAACTTATGTACTTGTTGCCCCGTCGACGCAGGCGTCGGTAATGCGGTAGTGATTCGCGCGATAAGTCGTTTGTGTGTTGGTATGCTGTTGTTGTTGATAACACTTAAATAGAAATTCTTCTTTTAGTAATGTATGTTGGATACTGAATATTTAAAAAAATTGTTCGCCCAGGAGATTGAAAAGGAAGAGACTCTTGGTGACTCTGCGGGCACTGGTGATCATATGGCTCATTATAGTTTTGTTATTGATCGTATCTATGATCCTCGCCCTGTGACAAAAGGGAACAGGACTGTTCTCAAATGTGCTTGCCTGTATACTGTTTCTCGCATGGGAGAGTTTACTATCTATCCTGATAATCCTCCTATGGAGTGGACGTATCTCAAAATTGTGTATGTTGATGAGGGAAAGGTGGTAGAATCAGAGAAGAAACGTTTGGTCTATGACACTGTCCAGCATCCTGATCTCATTGATCCTGATGAGTTAGAGTCCTAATTTTTTTATTTTGCGATGCAATGTTTCAAAACGCAGTCCTATGCGCCGTGCAGTTTTTGAGATGTTGCTGTTATTTTCTGCTAGTGCTTGTCGCAAAAATGATCGTTCAAAATCTTCTTCAGCGTCGTGTAATGATTGTTGTTCTTCTGGCAGTTCTCGTACGATATCTTCTGTGAGTCTTGGTATTTTTTCATACATGCTATCGACTCGTGCGGGATGTAATGAGTGTTTGTAGGTGTCCACACAGTCTGCAATGATTGATTTTATTGCTTCGTGTTTCATATATTGTCGAAAGTCAGTTTCTGCGATGATGTCTAACTGTTTTATGAGTCTGTGCAGGCTTTCTCGTTTGATTCCTGCGATGCGTGAGACTTCTGTGACGCTGCCGAACGTGCAGAGTAGTTTTTGCAGGAAGTATTTTTTGAATAATCGTTTTGCTTCTTTAAATGGTACGGACGTGTCGATGACAAATCGTGGGTTCTGCTTGAGACGATCGGTGATATCGCTTGATAATTGCGGTAGCGATATCCCTATGGTGTCCCGTATGGTGTTATTAACAAGCGGTTCTATTCTCTTGCGTACGACCCGCTCCAAATCAGTATTTTTCATACTATATCTTCAAGAATATGAGTATATAAAGTTTATGATTTATTTGTTACACTTTTAACCATTTTTCTGTGATATGGCAGAAATCAGAAATAAAAAAAGACTGGAAGAGAATTATTGGTCTTCCTCAATGTAGGGTTTTGGTCGAGCTACCGTTATTGGAAGTACTCCTTTTTCCAGTTCAATTTTCGCGATTTCTATTGGGTTATACCCTATCGCGTCAAGTTCTGTTTCCTTTAATTTAAGCAAGAACGGCGCTCCGCTTGCTATTTGTAAGGCACGGCTTCCTAGAATCCGTGTAAGTTCGAATTTTGTGAGTTTTTCCATTGACAGCCCCCTAGAGTTTCTTTCGTAGTTCTGGTGCAATCTTGAGTGCGATATCTGTCATGCTGAGGATGTCTTCGCTGCTCAAGGGCACTTCCCCTCCTTTTTGTAAGGCACAAATAGTATTGTCTCCTGTAACGGTTATTGTTAATCGCGCGTCTGCCAACTGTTCTTCTATTGGCAGCGGATCAACAAGCAGGTACTCTCCTATTTTGAACACGGTTACTGGCAGTGGTTCTCGAACGAGAGGTACTTTTTTGTCTGTGTGTGTCATGTAATCGATAATGTCGTTTTCGTATTTTGGAAACCGTGCAACTTTTAGCGCTGCGAGAGCACCGAGTCCTGCTGCATCCAATAGATTCCCGTCAGCATTGACTGTTACTACATCGACCATGACACTCCATACTTTTTCGGCTACTTTGATACAGAGCGCTTTTTGATCTATGGCTTTAGATTCTCTTATTCCTCTGTCAACAACTCGTGATAACTCGATTGCTTCAATGCTTGGAGGTCCAGATTCGAACCTATTACTTGATAATGGCGTAAGTTCTGCATTGACCATAAAGTTACCGCGGTCAGGAGTATCCGGGTATGGTGTTTCCACTCCCATTTTTACTCCTACTAGCACGTGTGTTCCTCCAAATGTTACTTTGGCCGATCCTTCTGCGCTTTTTGAGACGTCATAACTGACAGTGACTTTGCGAAACTCATCGAGTTTTCTTCCGTCGTAGCGAACGCCTTTTTTCAGTGATTTGAGTAAGTGTTCTTTCATTGGTAGTACTCCTTCAGGGTCTTTTTCTGTAAGTCTGAAATTTGTTGTGCTGCCTTTTTTGCGAGGTCGAGACTTGTAGCAAGATGCTCTTTGTTGATCTCCCCATCCATTTGAAGCAGGCTTACTGTTCCGGAATTTGCCAGTATTGCCATTGGCATGTCAGTACTGCCACCTTCTCCTTCAAATGCTTCTTCATCATAGGTAAGATCGGCAACTACAGAATCTCCCACTTTTCCAACGGCGACTGCACTTACCAACTCTTTCATTTTGAGTCCTGCATGTGCTAATGCCATTGATGCGGCAACGATACCTGCACAGCGTGTACCTGCGTCTGTTTGTGGCAGTTCGATAAACACATCAACAACTGCTTTTGGATAATCGCTAAGATCAAGAACTGGCAGTAATGCGTTTTGTATGACGAGTGCAATTTCTTGACTTCGTCGTGATCGTCCAGGTCTCACACGGTCTCCATGACCTGAGAAAGGCATCATGTTGTAGTTAACGCGAAGTATGCCTTTTTTTGGATCTTGAAGAAATTTTGGATGTAGTTCTCGAGGGCCGTACACTGCTGCATAACACACAGTGTTTCCCACCTGGAACATTGCACTTCCGTCTGCGTTTGGTATGACACCTACTTTGGCGCTCATTGGACGTAGTTCTTCTGGTTTTCGTCCGTCGTATCGTTTATCGTAACTCATTGTAATTTCTCCATTAATGCTTTGACACTGTCCGTGACGCCTTTGCGGTGAGCGTTTTCTTCGATATAGCGTATTGCTGCTACGGCGATATTTTCTTTTTCCGGCTCTCCGCTTATCCATATGCGTCCGTTTTGTCCGACATAGATTTGACAGTTCGTTTCTTTTTTGATCAGCATGACCATGCTGCCTTCTTTGCCGATGATGCGCGGTATTTTTTGCGCGTTCACTTCGATAATGCGTCCGCCTTCGAGTTTGCGAAGTCCCTGGCCTCTCATTGTTACATCGGTGAGGTTTTGGCTCGTCACATTACTGACCTGGCAGAATACGTATTCTCCCAGAGCATAGTATTGGGTGAGGTCTGCCCCTCGTCTAATGAACTCTGAACTGCCGTCTTTCATGCTTAATACTGCATCATATGGACAGTTAATGTCTAGTCGCCATCCGCTCATGAGTACGTCGATGACGCGTCCTATAACGCGGTCTCGTACTTTTGGCATGTATTTTCCTCGTAGCGGTATGATCTTAATGACCTTTCCGTCTACTGTAACAATGCCCATGAGTTCTGCAACGACTGCTTTGTCATCACGGTACGTTCCCTTTCCAGGCACATATCCCATCCCTTCAGCCAATACTTGGCCGGGGACTACAATTTCTTTGTTTTGAATTTCAAGTTTTTCACTCATTGTATCACTTCGATGTTATTTTGTCCATGAGTTGCCGCATTGACTTTCTCATAGAATTCTGGTTCTAAACCGCCCGGTATTTCAACGGTTCCTGTCCAGTTGCCGTTTTCATCCCATGCTTCCTTTAGCACTTTGCCGTACTGTCGTACGAGTTGAAAACATTTGGCTGCGTGTGCAGCCGGAAGGGTAACTGCTAGACTTTTCTTAGTTATTCGTATTGCTAGTACGACTTTCAGCTGATCAACTATTTTTTCCACTTGCGATTCAGCATCCTTGTTCTCATCAATGCGTACTTTTGCTTCTTCAAGTGCTGCTTCAATGCGTGTGACCGGGTGTGGAGTATTTTGTCGCGGATCTATGCTGTGCCGGTGTATCCAGTTAATGATTTGTTTTCGTTTTTGATCTCTTATTTTTTGGCGATACTCGCTTGAAACCTGTATGTCTCCATGCTGGAGTATTTGAGTTGCCACTTCTAAGGGATCGCTCGTGTTAAATACTGCTTCCAACCGGGATTCTGATGCTTCAAGACCTTTTTTTGCGTCGCTGAAAATCTTTTCAAACACAAGTGCCTGGCCGAGTTCTCCTTTTCCCTGTCGAAATGCCATTGCTTCTTCTGGATTTATCACTATTTCAAAGCTTTCCGATCCTTTCTTGAGTTTTGCCAGATGATCTGTCATTATTTCTTTTTGAGATCTTTTACGATCTTTTCTACGGTACTTCTTGGTACTGCTGTAAATTGAGGGTTTTTTGTCGGTATATATGCTGCTTCTATTCTGTCAACGTTAAAGTTTTTGGCAAATATTTTGTGAAACGTTTTGATGATTAATTGCAGTCCGTCATCAATGGTCATGTTTTCTTTGTATTCTTTTTGTAATACTTCGTTAACTTCAACATCTGATTCTCCTATCACTGCTGCTTTAAAGGCAAAGTATATTGCTGTTGGATCTGTCTGGTACAGTTGTGGTCCTGATTTGTCCACTCCTGCTATGAGCAGACTAACACCGAATGGTCGTAATCCTCCGCTTTGTGTGGTCAGTTGTTTTAGTGCGCTGATATCTTTGACAACGCTTATCACATCTATTTCTGTATCGTAACTGACACGGTGTTGTTGTGCTTTTACTTGTGATCGATCGATGAGTACTCTCGCATCTGAGAGTATGCCGCTTGCTGCTGCAGCGATGTGATGATCGATTTCAAATACTTTTTGTACGCTTTCTGGAATGATGAGTTTGTTGACAATGCGCTTATCTGCTACGAGCAGTACTCCGTCTGAACAGACGAGTCCCACTGCGGTACTTCCTTGTTTTACTGTTTTTTTGGCGTACTCTACCTGTAATAGTCGTCCATCTGGACTAAACATAGTAATCGCACGATCATATCCCATTATTTGATGTGGTAATGGTTGCATTATCTACCCCTCCATGTATTTCATTGCAGCTTTTTTTAGTATACCGCTTGTTCCAAGACTTCGTACGATGACTGGCTTGCCCTCGACCTCTTTTATCAGGCTTAGCGCCGCTCGCAGCGGATCGACAAAGCGATGGTTTACACGAACTATGCCGCGGTTATTCTTATACTTATCTTTAATGAATATGAGTCCTGCTCCTGCAAGCCCTAGCTCTCCCATAAAGTGTCGTGCTGCCTTGACTATGGTCCTGACTGCCAGTGTTTGGCTTATTGCTGACCCTAGGATCTCAAAGACAACATAGCGTTTTCGTTCACGCAGGCTCGGCAGTAAGGGCTTGATATGCTTCATTTCTACCAAAAAGGAATGTTTTCCGGTCGTTTCCTTCTCTCTCTGTTCAAAAAAAGTTAGGAGGGGTTTATAAAGCTTGTGTTTATATGGTTTGCTGTGCTTTCTTGCCTGCGGCGAGTATCTTGTTGCTTTTACCCTTAGGCTTATAACTGATTGCTGCAGTGCAGATGTATGGTAACACTTTTGGAGGCCAAGATTACCTCATATGTTTCATTGGTGGATAAGAAACACAGAGAAATTGTGCGTCAGGGAGTCTATCATATGCATGATATGGAGTGCGGTAGAAAAGCTCTGCTTTCCCTTATGGTTGAACGAGGTCCTCTCTCACATGCTCTTTGGTTACATAAGTTGCACGAACTGACTGCCTACAAGTGCAAGGGCATTGATCTTGTTGATCGCGCAGCAGTGATGGGTTCGTGGTCGGCACAAGCTCATTATCGTGCTACGATCTTTCATTGCAGGTTTTTGCAGGAAATCGCGAAGGCCTGCTCGATGTATGCCAGTTTGGGACAGATAATCAATGCCGATCCTCTCTCGAGTGAGGATGATAAAAGAGCAATTTTTTCCCAAGATCATCGTCTTTTTCGTCGCCATACGTTGTCTGTTGTGCGCTTTTTTGATGACTTGCTTCGAGGAGAACCTCGCATCAGAGACAATCCTTATTTGTGCCCTGGAAGAAAAGAGAACGATGACTGTACTGCGATCGCGCGTTTTGATCTCAGATCGCACATGGACAGTCCATCTTCTCAAGAAACTGATTCATCTCTTGAAGTCCTGAGAGCTGCTGCTCCTGCGTTGTATCGCGAACATATGCGTATTCGTAGTGTGTGGCGGTCATCACCTGTGGGTGAATGTGTGTACGCTCGTAAACTTCCTGATGGGTCTGTTCGTTATCAGTCTTCTCAAGGGACTGATATTGTAGTTTCTCCGCAAAAGGATGCGATGCCCACACAGTATCGATCGCGTAGTCCGCGTCTACTTGCTACGTCTGAAGAGATCCAAAAAGCTTAAAGGCAAGATCATAAGACCTTTCTTTATGTCAAAAAATCAACTCATTATTGCTACACATTCAGGACCTTTTCATGCCGATGAGGTTTTTGGTGTGGCAACAGCGCTTCTTGCTCTAGAACCAAAGGAGTATACGATCGTCAGAACAAGAGATCCTGAAGAGTATAGCGGCGCAGATCTTTGTATCGATATTGGCGGGGAGTACAAGCCTGCAAAGGGTTGTTTTGATCATCATCAAAAGGATTTTTCTCTTGTCCGAGATAATGGTATTCCTTTTGCTTCTTTTGGTATTGTCTGGAAATATTTTGGGCCTAGAATAGTGGGTTCTAAAGCGTTGGCTATTGAGATTGATCATAAGCTTTGTCAACCTATTGATGCCATTGATAGCGGTGTTCAATGTGCTGACAATCTTGTTTATGAACCTTTTACTGTCTCTGCAGTGATTCGCTTAATGAATCCTCCTTGGAATGATACGCGTTCTCATGATGAGTGTTTTGTTCGCGCAGTTGCATTTGCTAAAGAGGTAATTAGTTGCCAAGTAGCGCATATTAAGGCTCGGGAGCGTGCTGATGAAGAAGTTAGCAAGATGATTACACCAGGCATGAAGTATCTTGTTCTCGACCAGTATTTACCTACGAAAGTATTGGTTGAGGAATCTGATGCGTTGTTTGTCGTCTATCCTGATATGAATTGTTATTGGACATTAAAGGGCGTTCCAAAAACGCTTAACGGTTTTGAGCCTCGAAAACTGCTGCCCTCTTCATGGGCCGGTCTTAAGGGTGAGGAGTTGGTTATAGTAACTGGTGTTGCTGACGCGCTTTACTGTCATAAGGGCCGATGGATTGCCGGGGCAAAAAGTAAAGAGGGTATTTTGAAATTATTGGAACTTGCGTTACAAGAATAGATATTCCTTTAGTGGTATCGCTCTGTTTTAATGCGTTGTGCTTCTACATTTTTCTCGAGGAGAATATGTTGTACTGCATTTACCATAAGTGGAGGTCCGCAGATGTAAAATGTTGGTGTTGAAAAATCAGTAACCAAGTGCTCTATTTTGTCCTTGTTTATTCTTCCTGTCATTCCATTCCATTGTTCGACCGTGAGTGTGTGATGTACATGTATGGTTTCTCTTTTTGAAAGTTGTGTCAGTTCGTTGTAGAAAATGATATTCTCCTGTGTTTTTGAGCTGTACAGCAGTGTCACTTTGATATCTAGATTTTTTTTAATAATTGTGCGGATGATACTCATTAATGGCGCGATTCCGCTTCCTGCACCGATTAGCACTAGTTCTGTTGCGTCTTCGTCAATAATGAACCTGCCGTATGGTCCTTCTGCATTGATGGTGTCTCCGGGTTGTAACGAGTGAAGATACGTGCTGAATATGCCGTTCTCAACGAGTGTCACGGTTACGTCTGCTTCATTCTTTGATGGAGCTGAGGAGATCGAATATGCTCTTTTAATTTTTTTTTCGTCGATAATAGCGTCAAACAAATACCATTGGCCTGCTTGAAATGAAATTTCTTTTTCTGTTGTAAAATGCAGTGTTATCGTTGTCGGCGTCTCTTTTTTTATATACTCAACTGTCCAGTTCATGCAATGCAATCTACTTACTGCTAATATAAAACTTCTGCAAGAGTCAAGCCAAAATAGAACGCAACTTCAAGACGGTGTTTCTGACGACTATAGGGAGCGAGCGCGCCGTTCGGGTCATGGTGTGGTCGAGAACTGGTCTGAAGAATGGTGTGAGAGGGGTTTTAGCAGTTGGTTAAGTGCCGCGCTGCAGACTAAAAAACACGAAACTGCGCGAGCAGTTTCGAGATGAGCCCGAAGGGATTTGAACCCCCGACCTATCGGTTAAGAGCCGATTGCTCTGCCAGACTGAGCTACGGACCCATTTTTTTGTTCCTTTTTTTTGTTTGATTTAAAGGCTTTATGCCTTTTTGTTTTGATCAAACTTTTCTTAAAAGTTTGAGACTTTGAGCTACGGACCCATTTTTTTGTTTTTTTTTGTTTGATTTAAAGGCTTTATGCCTTTCTGTTTACCTTTGCGGATAGAATCTTGTATAAAAGCGTTTTGTCGAAGAAAAAATGAGATCAATGATCTCAAATATTTTTTAGGATTTTTTCTATTTCGTGTCCGACTACTGGTAAGACTTCTCTTTTGTCCGTTGCTGCATGAATTATGCCAAAGATCCACAGTACGAGAAATGCGAGTCGTATCGCTTGCACTACAAACCATCCTACAATCGGTATCCAGGTAAGAAAGCCTGCCACAAACAGTACAATGATTGCTAGTATAGTCAGGCCCAAAGCTTGTCGTGCATGAAAAACTGCATAGTCATTGCGCGGTTTGAGTACCCATAAGGGGACTAGCCACAAAGGAAAGATGTACGACAGTATCGCCCATAATTTTCCATCTTCCATTCTACCACCTCCGCAGATGGGAAGACTTTTAAGGTATTTAAGGTTTTTCTTGTGTTATGGAAAACAAAGTGACTGCAGAAAAGCTTGCCAAGTACTTTGATGTAACAGAACGAGCATTAAAAAAGGCAAAGATTGCGCCTGAGGCGACCTTTAATTGGCAGGAGAAAGCAGAGGATTTTCTTGATATGGCTTCGCGCTATTTTTCTGACGCGAAACACTTTGAGGAGAAGGGTGACGTTGTCACCGCGTTTGCTGCGCTCAATTATGCTCATGGCTGGCTTGATGCTGGTGCACGTTTAGGACTCTTTGACGTCGATCATGATTCTGAATTGTTTACTGTAGACTAGTTGTTACGATCTTCTCAATGATAATGAGAAATTGTTCTTAAAAATTATCGTAGGGCGCAGGGCCGTAAGAGTAAAGGAGAATAATTCAGAACTGTAATTACTGTGCTTCTGGTGTTGCGGGTTCTTTTTTCTCTGCTGTTTTTGACTCTTTTACGTTTTTGCGTTTCTCTGCAACTGGTTCAACGGTGGTCTCAGGTTGTTTTGGTTCTTCTTTTGAACTTGGAGGAACTAATCCTTCCGTCGTGCCGAGTAATTCAAAGCTTCGTACTTCGCACATTGATATTGGATATGTTTTCTTTAAGTATCGTGCAAGTTCTTTGCTGAATTGTCTGCTGACAAATGATTGTGCGTTTTCTATGAATGTTTTGCTCCCAACTACTTTTTTGAGTTGGAGCATGATGAGTTTGACGAGTTTTGTGAGCACAACTCCTGTTGTTTTGTATCTTGTCGTGGCAAGAACTTTTACTCTTACTGGTTTTCCTTCTTTTGTTTTTACCACTACAGACACGTCTATTTTGTCTTTGTTTCGCCTGACGAGTTTTTTTAGGGTTGTCTGAAGCATGTATGCTCCTAACAAATCTGCTATCAGCACTCCTTCTTGTGCTTCTGAGATGAGGAATTTTAGTTGTAGGTTCTGTCTGTTGTGCTCTCCAGTCATCGCGTTCATGCTTACAGACATTTTTGTTCCTACCTGGAGTGCCGGATCGCTGACGTATGTTTCCCCTATAAGAGCTCCTTCAAAGGGAGCTCTTGCTTTTATGGATATCCATTTCTTCTTCTTTACGGCTGTTTTGCTTGTCTTTTTCTTCGCCATCTACGCGGAAAAGAAAAGGAGTAGTATTTAAAGCTTCCTCTCGCGCATATAAATATCTGTTGGCGAACTTTTTTAAATGGTGATCGTCGAAGGCAGCATATGACGCATATCTCGCGGAAGGATTTTGAAAATGTAGGCCTTAGAGTGGGTAGGATTACCAAAGCAGAGGTCTTTCCTGAAGCGTGGAATCCTTCTTTCAAGGGGTGGGTTGATTTCGGAGAATTCGGCGCGAAGAAGTCGAGTGCTCAACTTACTTCGCTGTACCCGAAAGAGTCCTTGCTTAATCGTCAAGTCATCTCTGTGACAAACTTCAAGACCAAACAAATTGCAAATTTCATGTCAGAAGTGTTAATCACCGGTTTTTATGATGCTGATGGTTCGGTTGTTCTTGCTAAGCCTGACAAAAATGTTCCTTACGGCACGCTTCTCGCTTAAAGCAAACTTGGTAATGCTTTGAGTTCTTCACGTATCGTTTTGTAGTCTAAAGGCATTGTTTTGTCTTGTAACCAATCTCCCTCGTCTGTACGATCGAAGGCTTCAAAACCTGGTAATTTTTTCTTGTACGTACAAAATATTGTAAAATTTCTGTGTGCCGTGTTTATTTTTATTTCAACTGGTGATATGGGTACTTTTTCAGTTTCTTTTGGACCACTAAATGTAACATATAATCCTTCTTTTACATAGCTAAACACATGAGCGTATGTATTGTCTTTTGATGGTTTCATGTGCACGCGCACAAGATCGTTTCCTTCTGCGGCAAAGATGTGTCCGGCACCGTGAGTTTCAAATTGTCGTAGATTCTCTGCGCTTGTTATATTTTCTTTGTCGAGCACACGTAACATATGCTTTACTGCTTTTTCAATAATATCTTTTGTTATTTTCATACAAAAAATCTGCAGGATTATTCCTGCATTATTTTTATCGTAGGTCTCATAATGTACGTATTGCCTGCTTGGTGTATTGCCTCTGCAACGTCCCAATCCAATACTAATGTGACTGTCTCACCAGCAACGATGTCAAAAGGATGGACAAGTTTTATTTCATTTGAGGGAATGGTTAGTTCCACTTCTTCTCCTGCAATCGTTGCTGATGCGCCGTCCACACTTAGACGAATTTGAGTATACTTTCCTGGCGTCAATTCTGTTTGTCCGAGAAGAGCCGTGACGTTGTTTCGCAGTTGTACAAGATCAAAAGTTACCGGTCCTTCATTGACCGTAGACCATCCTGCTTCAGTCTCATTTCCAACTCCCGTACTGTGTACTCGCACTTGAGACAGAGTGACTTCAGCTTTTGTAACGTCCTCCGCGGGCAGGTCAGTAATCTTCATGACTACTGTTCCAGTCGATCCACAACCTGCAAGAGATATTAATAAAATGAACAAAAGCTGTATCATTGCTTTCATTATTTCACCTCGATCTTTTTTTAATCATGGTACTATTTATTGCTTCGTAATAGCATAACTTTTAAAAACATTCAAATCCATTTCCTGTGTATGGTTCTCGACAAACTCGGTTCCTCATTGAAAAATACTTTGCAAAAGATTGCAAAGTCCATTTTTGTAGATGAAAAACTCTTAAACGAACTGATTAAGGATATTCAACGTGCACTACTCCAATCTGATGTGAACGTGAAACTTGTTCTCGCGCTAACCCAGCGTATTAAGGAGCGCGCACAAAAAGAGGAAGTTACCGGACTGACAAAAAAAGAACAGCTCATCAACATTGTCTATGAAGAGCTTGTAGCATTTCTTGGCGGTGAAAAGCAAGATATTCCAATCGATTCCAAACAACCGTTCACTATTATGCTTGTCGGACTCTTTGGTTCTGGTAAAACAACGACTGCTGGCAAGCTTGCCCGCTATTATATGAAACGCGGTAAAAAAGTCGCTCTTGTCGGTCTTGATGTGCATCGCCCTGCGGCTATGGATCAGTTGAAGCAGGTCGCTGAACAGATTAAGGCGCCTTATTTTATCAATAAGGAGAGTAAAGATCCAGTCGCTATCTACAACGAAATTAACGATGAGCTGCAAAAGTTTGATCTTGTTATTGTTGACACTGCGGGTCGTGATGCGTTAAGTGAGGATTTGATTGAAGAGATTGGTAATGTTAATCAAACGATAGTACCTGATGAACGTTTGCTTGTTATTAGTGCTGACATTGGTCAAGCTGCACAGAAACAGGCCCAGGCTTTTCATGATAGTTGTCAAGTTACCGGCGTGATTGTCACAAAAATGGATGGTACCGCAAAGGGTGGTGGAGCGTTAACGGCGTGTGCTGTGACTGATACACCAATAAAATTTATTGGTGTTGGTGAAAAGGTTGATGATCTTGAAAGTTTTAATCCAAAGGGATTTGTTGGCCGTCTTCTCGGCATGGGTGATCTTGAAGCTTTGCTTGAAAAGGCAGAGGTTGCTATTTCTAAGGAAGATGCAAAGGATTTGGAGAAGAAACTGTTAAAGGGCGAGTTTAATTTACTTGATTTGTATAGTCAAATGGAAGCGATGAACAAAATGGGATCTCTCGGTAAAATTATGGAGATGATTCCTGGTATGGGTCAGTTAAAGCTTCCAAAGGACGCGCTTAAAGTACAGGAAGGAAAGCTTAAGACCTGGAAGCATGCAATGAATTCCATGACTAAAGAGGAACTTGAAGATCCTTTGATTCTCGACGGTTCTCGTGTTGATCGTATCAGTCAGGGATCTGGTGTTTCTGTTCTTGATGTTCGTGAGCTTCTCAAACAGTATAAGCAGAGTAAGAAGATGCTTAAGATGCTTAAGGGCGGTAATCCTGAACAGTTGATGAAGAAATTTGGTAAGAAAGGTCTTCCCGGTATGGGCAAGCTCAAATTTTAGTTCTTGCCGCTCGACAGTGGTCCAGCAGTGTTTCTAATTCCATGATATTGTTTTGATAAAGATCATGTCTGAGTATTTGTTGCCAACCGGACAATGGTTGCAGTCGATCTCGATGTATTGTTCCATTTAACCATTGCATTTCTTCATTCCACTCGTCTAATGTTTCTATCTTTCTTGTTGTCCAGATGCTCTTCGGAAAACTGACAAAATTTGTCACATCTTTGAGATATGAAGAGCTGATGAGCAATCCGTAATTGCGCGCTTTGTCTGCACAGTCCAGTGCTGAAACGTAAAAGTCTGTTGCATGTCCTTCTTGTGCTTGTTCATCAACTTCCTGAAACGATTCGTACATGGTGTAGTGAAAGTTTGCCAATAATTGAAGAACGAGCATGTGTTCCTGTGCTCTTTGTACTACTTCGTGGTCAAATGGATCTCCAGGTCTAACAATTCTTTCCTTCCATACTAATGGATCGAGACATGCTTCTTCAAACCGTTCACGCAATCTTGAAAAAACAGTGTGGAGTGGTAATCGATGCATGTTAGTCAATAAGTAATCTTAATTTCTCAATTCCTCTTTTTACTATGCGGTTATTCTGTGCATAGTGATCTCTGTGTTCTGTCATCGGTTGCCAGCGGTACGTTGGTTCTTCCACAAGTGCTTGTTGTCTGCTTCGTGCGATGGTATCGTTTAATTGTCGCAGTCGTATGTTCATGCCATTAGCTGATTCTGCTTCATTGAATAGGCAATGGTATGATGGAAAACGGAGAAATGGTAGTACTGTTTTCCCTTTGTAGGTTTCAGGTCGTGCTTGTCGGTGTCTTCTAACAAGTGCATGATAGTCCATACCTATTCCTAGCGCGTGTTCTGCTGCTGTACAGAGTTCGTTCCAGGACTGTGCTGCGCCCAGTTCATCGATCTTTCTAAAGAGTGGTTCCGCTTCACGGTGCAGTGCCATTGCCGGAACTATATGTGATCCCGCATGGCGAATTCTATAACGGATAACATCAAGTGAAGATACAGGTTCATCCCCTGCATCGGTATCAGCCCATCGGCCATCAACGGTATACGGGTCACTGCTGGCTCGTGCCATCGCTTCAAAGAATCCGTTGAGATCCCCGTTCAGTACTTCCAGTGGGTGTGCTAGTCTTGGATCTGCACTTGTTATCATAAAACTGTCTGCCATAAAAAACCTGGAGGAGGGCTATATTTATGCTTTTCCCTCCCTCCATGTCTTTCGAGTTATTCTACGCGAAAACCCGGTACGAGTCCTGTTTCTTCGTACAGGCGTACTCGTGCTTCTTTTGCTTCAAGCATGGTTTCATCCCACATTGGTATCACCTCAGCTCTTTTTTGAGTATTGTGTCAGAACCTTTATTAATCGATTATCAAGCTTGTTTCCAGAAATACCGTCGAGAAATATTTTTCATAAAGCTTTTATACTTGCAAAAGTTTAAAACTGGCATCTGTTTCTTTTAAGTGGTGAAGATACTTATTGCGCCTGTTGATTGTCGACTGTCAAGACCCAGTCTTGAAACCGTCAGTGTGTATGTTGGTGTTGGTCTTGGAGCTCTTGAGCCTCGTATTCGTGTACAAAAAGCAGCTCGTTTTATTGGTGCAAAGAATAGCCCAATTGAAGCAGAAGTGTATTTTGAATATGTGCAACGTTTTGATCCGCTAGCTGTTGCTCTGGTGAGTTCAAATATTCGGGAGGAAAACTATGATATATGGGGTCAGGCATGGGAGACTGAGGGTCTTGCTCTTGCCAGGACGTACCCGTCGCTTTCTGGCCGTCTTAAACTTCGTGGTATTGCTCAGACTATAATTCATGAAATTGGTCATTTGGCGGGTATCGGTCATCATCGCGTTAAGCAGTACAGTATAGATGACTTGCTTTGTCCTTTAATGAAGGATTCCGATCCACGTTTGACGAGCATTTATCCCTGTACTCGTTGTAATGCTCGTCTTTGCGCTTTTCGTGAGAGATATTCTCGTTCCCACGCGGCGTGATCGTAAGTTCCTAAAGAAATGTGTTCGAGTTCCTCGTCTGGAGCAGTGTTTATCACAAAATCTTTTTGCGGTGGAAAATAAGGATGTACTGCTGCTACATATCGTGAAGTTGTTTGTGATCTCGCTTCGCTTATCGACACTCTTGTCGTTTCCAGTTCTCCAAAGACCACGTGTCCTCCTAAGCAATAGATGGGATTTGCCATTTCCATTTCATCTACTATTTTTTCAATTTCTTCTGGCGTTGCTCTTCTACCGATTGTTATGTCTGCGAAATAATCGTGACAATCATTGTTTTCCTTAAAGACGGCTCTTGCTCGTCGTAGGAGGTTTCTTCTGACGTTTTCTCTGAATGTTAACACTTGTTGCAAACTTCTTGCTTCACTCATATATCTTCTTCTCAACATAACGTTTATAAAAGTTGCGGTTCAAAGCGATCGTATGCAGATAACGCCCGCATTACTTGATAAGGCTGCCAGCGAGTATAATAAATATCATCCTCATTCCACGACGTTTTCAAAATGTCTCTTTTTGAGTTGGCATTGTAGTGTTGGCGATTGTACGTTTTGTTATCGTTCGACGATTAAGCAAACTGAGGATCCAAAAAAGCAGCGTCGACGTCTCGCGTCTATTTTTGTTGAGGGTTTGGTTTCTAAGGTTCTTGGGTATGATTTGGAATTTATTACTGGCGGTTATGGTATTTATCCTGTAGATGAAATGGTGGAGATTGCTCGTGTTCTCTCTCATATTTTTGGTGAAAAGATTTGGGTAAATCTTGGAGTGATGAATAAAATAATGCTCCAACGATTCAAACCTTATGTGCAGGGAGTCGTGGCGTCTATTGAAACAATTAATCCCGACCTTCGACAGCAGGTCTGTCCGAGTAAACCTATGAGCGGTTATCTGCAATTGTACAATAACGCAGAGGGTTTCAAGAAGAGTTGTGCGTTTATTGTTGGTCTTGGAGAGTCTGTCTCAGACCTTGATCTGCTTCACGATTTTATTAGAGAACATTCTTTGGACCAGATTACGTTTTATGCTTTAAAGCCTGTCAAAGGAACTCCTTTTACTGTCGGTCCGCCTATTGAGAACTATGCATGGTGGGTTGCTAAAACGCGCATTGCTTTTCCGCGTATGAGAATTATTGCAGGTATTACCGGAAGGAGAGCTAACGATGTTGGTATTCTTCTAAAAGCTGGCGCTAATGTAATTACTAAGTTTCCTGCTCTGCGTATGTTTGGGAGTAAGGAAGCGATGATGTTTGAAGAACAGTTGCGACGATCAGGACGATCATTTGATTGTACATTAACAGTGTTTCCTGTGATCGACTGGAATGCTCTTATTGAGGCATTGCCTGTCTCAATGGAGTTGAAGTCTGAGATGCTTGAAGTGATTCCCCGCTATGTTAAACGTCTTAAAAAAACGTGTGTGTCTTCTGTTAGAGGACAAAATTGATCAGCACATAGATTGGTAACAACAAGAGGAAGGTGATTGTCCATGCCCCTTTGTTCCATTCAAAAACATCTTTCCCGTTAAGCGGCGAAAGCGGTATGAATTCAAAAAGTGAGAATGTGCTTGCAGTGGTCATAGCAATTTGTGCGATCTCTGTTGGTCTGAAAAAATTGTAAAGGAAGAGTGCGACACCTATTGCAAAGACGACTATCATAATCACATAGTATACTTTTCCCGGTTGTTCGTCTTCTTCGGATATGACATTGCCTGGATTGCCAAAGACCATTCCAAACCAAGCAGACAGTAATGTGACGATAGCACCTAATGGATAAATAACGAATTCCGTGGTAAGATGATTTCTATATGCTGCTATCATTCGAATTAGTTCAGTCATAAAAAAGATGAGACTGGAAAGACCCATGCTTAGTGCAAGTATTCGCGCAAATCCTGTTGTTCCTGCAGCAAAGGTCCATGTGATAGCAACTGCAAAAATTGCTGCACATCCCATGATGGCCAGCAATTCTCTGATACGTATTGGGAATCCTTTGATTTGAGTTCCTTTGTATTCTTTCTTTATCTTCTTGTTTTTCGTGCCTATAAATCCAATGATATTCTCAGCATAGCTGGTGATAAAATCAATGATGATGAGCAAAAAGACTGAAAGTCCTGCTGCTGCTGGGGGTATGTATTTATCTGGAATGAGTCCTTTGAGGGGCGAATATTCTATTGCGTTAAAGGCCAGGTTTTCAAATCCTCGTCGATCTGAATAGATGACTATTTTGTGCCCGTTTACAAATCCATATACTCCTACTATTCCGCTGTAGTCTTTTTTTGTCTCGTTTGTCAGCTGTGAATAGAATACTTCTGTTAGTGTGCTTTGTGATGGGCCTCCAATAAGAATGATTGTTTTGTTGGTTTTGTTCAGTTGTTTTTCGTTTTCTTTTCTGTCTTGTAGTTGTTCGGCATCTACCAGTATTGGCAGTTCTCCCGCGGCAAAGGAGTACGCTGTTTGTTCAGCAAGGTTTATGCGTTCCCCTACGATTACTGCGATCTTGTCTACATGTTCAATGCTTAAATCATGACCTACAAACGTCTTAAAGTCTTGTTCAAGTTCATCGATAGCATCGAGTTGTGCTGTACTAAGAGGAATTATAGTAAGCAATAGGAATAGTACTATCACCACCTTTTTCATAGTGGCTGAGTATTCATATTGGTATATAAGTGTTAGCTTCTCATGCTGCGAAGATCAGCTTGCTCTGTGAGGTTCTTTGGACGCAACAATTAAATAGTACGTATGATTTACTATCTGTATGGCTACAAAAGGAACCTATAATTATGAGTACTCCAATGTAGTCAGCAAGCTAACTATTGCGTTCGTTTGCTAAGGCAATGCGTCACGTCGGGAATGTGGGCGCATTGCAAGCGAATGTGTCTACTTCTTGAATGTGTTTTGCGTAGTTGGCGGAGACTAAAAATGGGTGACACACAACAAAACCTGAGAAAGGCACATGCTATTGTTGCCGGGTGGGATACTGAGCTTTGCCAGAACTTGGCCTTGCTGGCTAGAGAAGCTGATGAATGCTATCTTTTTGACGGTAATGATACTATTAATGTCTCTGAAATGGAAGAACTGATCGAGGCAGACATTGATCCTGGAGACCTTGTAGAGTTGTTCTACTTGCCGACTGAAGCTAATGCACTGCTTGTTGAACAATTAGTGCAGGTCTTGGAACACCCTCGAAGAAGACTTGCCGGTTAGCGTTGTCTTGGAAAACGTACAAAGGGAAGTGAATAGCTGCAATAGTGTTGTAGTGCTGCTTTTTCCAGTGATTCTATTGTAGCTCCCTTTTCTTCAATAAACTTCTTGACGCCCCACGAGTCGTGATGGTTGTTTTGTGCTGTCAGTGGGCAGGTTCCTGACCGCAGCAGATCTA
Source organism: Candidatus Woesearchaeota archaeon (assembly GCA_014729505.1). Classification (GTDB taxonomy): domain Archaea; phylum Nanobdellota; class Nanobdellia; order Woesearchaeales; family ARS49; genus WJJS01. Next base: position 10,207 of record WJJS01000014.1, on the reverse strand, counting down.
TTATTTCTTCGTCAACCGTGTATCGTGCGCGCACAAAAGAAAGGACTCCTGATTCTTCCACGTCTTCAAATAGTTGGTATTCCCAGAGATGTTCTCCGTTGTAAAGGAAATAGAGTCCTCTTGCAGGGTGTTTGAAAAAATGATGTAACCTGTTGAGATGCTCTTTGAAATAGCTAAAATCTTCCATCTTCACTCCTGCAAAACGCGTTATGAGTGCTTTATAAACCTGCCGAATATCGTAAGATTTAAATAAGCATTACTACGATATGGTGACAATGAGCCTGATTGATAAACTTGGCGATGTCAAGGGACTTATCGACATTCCTGAAGATAACAAACGTAAGATAACGTATGTCCCGCACTTGCTCACAACATCTGTACCTCCCACACCTTTTGTTGGCGAAACAGATCTCATTAAAGTGGGATTGCTTGTTGTTGAAGCGACGTTCCACTCAGGTAATTGGTTGCCTAACTTTCATAATTATGCTGCAGGCATGTTTACAGATCAGGAGGACGCAGTAACGGGTGTTGGTCCAAGCGGGCGCCTTTCTTTGGTCAAAGGACCGTGTAAAGACAGAGAAATTGTTGGTCGCTGGCATTACAATAAATTATCTATTTACATCAATGGACGCTGTCTGGGACGTAATTAATGGTACTTGAAGACACTCCCGAATACGAGTTTATCCGTGATTGGACGTGGCGCTTAATTTATTTGATTCTCGGCACCGCGCTTGTAGTTTCTGTCATAGGAACTTTTGTCGCACATCAAGATGAATTGCTGGCTCCGCTTCTTTTTTTGCTTGCCATATGCGCTTTTGGTCTCGTACAATTGCTCGATAATATGGACTTTTGGGCGTTGAGTAAGAAACAGTCTCCAGTACAAGTGGTTTTGCATTCCTTATCTGCTTTTTTGTTCTTTGCAGGACTTGGAGTATTGATGGTTGGTTAGTTGTTAAGGTGTAGACCGAGTTCTTTGAGGTGCTTTTTGTCGATCTCTGAGGGGCTGCCTTCCATCATGCCCTGTGCTTTCTTGTTTTTTGGAAATGCTATGACTTCACGAATGTCTGTGTGACCGCACATAAGCGTTATCAGTCTGTCAAATCCTACAGCAAATCCTCCGTGCGGTGGCACTCCATAACGAAATGCGTTGAGCATGAAACCAAACTTTTTTGTTGCTTCTTCAAATTCATGTCCCATTACTTTTAGCACTCGTTCGAGAATTTCTCTTTTGTGATTTCGCACAGATCCTGATCCTAATTCCACTCCATTGAGTGTAAGGTCGTACTGTTTTGCATGTACTCTTGACGGATCCTTTTCCAGGTATTCGAGGTGTTCTTCTCGCGGCATGCTAAATGGATTGTGCATGGCGTCCCAACGCGCTTCTTCTTCGTCCCACTCAAACATGGGAAAATCGTGTATCCAGGCGAATTTGAATGGCTCTGTTGGTTGTAGTTCCTTTTCTTTTATGATTTCATTGCGCAAGTGTCCTAATGCAGTTGTTGCTTTTTGCCAATCATCAGCGATGACGACGAGCAGATCATGCTCTCCTGCTTCACATCGTTTTGCGAGTGCACGAGCAGTATTTTCGTCAAGCAGTTTTGCAAGTGGTCCGTCCGTAATGCCCTTCATCCAGAATACTCCTTTTGTGTGATAGGTGCGAGCAATATCATTGAGTTTGTCTATTTTTTTTCTTGAAAATTCTGCGCAATTCTTTGCATTTAGGCAGTATACTGTTTTGTTTTCTTTAAACGCCTGCACTTCTGTTTCTTTCATGATATCTGTTACGTCAACTAGTTCCAGTCCAAAGCGCAGGTCCGGCTTGTCGCTTCCATAACGATCCATTGCTTGTTTGTACGTGAGCCGTTCAAATGGGACCTTCAGATCAATGCCTAAGGTGTGCTTAAAGATGTGCGCATGCATGCGCTCGAGCACGTCAAAAACATCCTGCTCGTCAACAAAGCTCATTTCCATATCTATTTGTGTAAATTCCGGTTGTCTGTCCATGCGCAGGTTTTCATCTCTCATGCATCTTGCGATTTGGAAATAGCGATCAAAACCGCTTACCATGAGTATTTGCTTGTAAATCTGCGGGCTTTGAGGTAGTGAATAAAATAAACCTTGGTTGATTCTGCTTGGCACGACATAGTCTCGTGCTCCTTCCGGTGTGTGACGCATGAGCATTGGTGTTTCTATTTCTACGAATTGTTCTTTGTCAAGAAATTCTCTTGCTGCAAGAGCGGCTTTATGTTTGAGAATGATATTATGTTGCATGTCTGGTCGTCGCAGATCGAGGTATCGGTATGTGAGTCTTGATTCTTCAGTAATGTGTGGGTCTTGATAATCGACTGGCAACGTGTCTGCTTCCCCGAGCACTTCGAGTGTTTGCGCTTGTACTTCTATGTTTCCTGTTTCCAGTTTCTCGTTCGGTTCTGGTTTCGCAACTACAGTTCCGGCAATGCGTACCACTGATTCTCGCTTCAAACTTTGCAGGCGATCTTTGAGTGTATCGCTTGCCACTATTTGCGTGATGCCGTAACGATCGCGCAAATCAAGAAAGACAACGTTTCCGTGTTCTCTAAGGCTGTGCATCCATCCGCAGAGTACGACTTTTTTTCCTTCGTGCTCTTTTCTCAATTCACCACAAGTATGTGTTCGTAGCATAGGTTTGAGAATCCACAGTTGTTATTTAAAGATACTGGTTAGTTACCATAGGGTGGTTTTCATAGTTTATTTATGTGTTTGCTCTTTTCTAATGGTATGCAAGCGATTTCCTTTGAAGGTTTTGAGGGCCGTGAAGAATCTTTAAAGACCATTTTGCGCTATAATGTGCCGCGTCGAACACCGATGTGGTATCGCACGAATTTGTTTTTGCACTCTCATCGTGTCTTTCTTATTGTTAGAGAATTACTTACCCGTGCAGTGCCGATTTATGGTTCTGCTCTTGATCCTGCAAAGGCATTAACACTTGCGTTGGTGCATGATGATGCAGAAATAGTGACTGGCGATCATCAATTGGATGATAAGGAGAAATGGACTAAAGCACAGCATGAAGAGAATCATCGTAAAGAATTGGCCGCTATTGAGGAACTCGCTGCGCGGTGGCCTTCACAAATTAATGGTTATGAGTATCGTTTGTTGTTGACTCATGCATTGACTAAGGATTGTCTTGAGGCGCAGATAGTATCGCTTGCCGATAAGATTGATGGTTTTTGTGAGTCAGTTCATGAAGTAGTTGCGGGTAATGCGCTCTTTGAAGAACCTGTATCGCTATATCCTGATCGTCTTAATGCGTTTCCAAAACGATTTTCCAAGCTTCGTTATCTTATTCCTTCGGCACATCCTTTTTTGCGCCTCGTACAACCCTTACCGGTTTCAGCGTTGCTTTCTCGTGGATCTCCTCACACTATTGGTTCTGTGCATCTGCAAACTGACAGTCCGCATTACGAGAAATGGAAGCAACTCAGTATTGCGTATATTGGTAGGAGTTGTCTTGTTGACAGGAAGGAATAGCTGGTAACTTTAGAAGTATTGTTTAAGGTGTTCAAGTGTGGCGTCCAATTCTCCTGTTCCTAATACGCTATGATGGAAACGCAGTTCTGCTACGTATTCTTTTGAACCAGTATCTGTGATGAACGGACTGTCATCTTGCGGATTCTTGTTGCTTGCAAGTCGCACGCCTATCATAACTTCCGGCGCCCGTCTTTTTCTTGGAATCCATGAAGGATAGTCTGTACTGTATTTTGTGCGATTCATTTCTTCCAGTTCTTCACGTGTGTAATACGGCGGTAAGACGCGGTGCGCGTCAAACGCTTTATCGAGTTCTTTGCTGATGAATTTTCCGCAACGTGTAATGCGCGATGCGATGAGAGTGCCGTGTGTGCTGACATCTTCTCGTTCTACAAATTCTTTGTCGACATGTTTCCACTGTGGTCGTGGTCGTGGATTAAAGTGTATGAAGAGGTTTGGTTCATAAAATCCTCTGCTATGGCGTGTGCGGCGATCGAGCACGATTCCTGCGTGTGCTGGGTGTGCATAGCATGGTCTGAGCGTAAGTGCGGTACTTCCTTGCTGCCATTGAAGGTTTCCAATAATGAATTTGTCGTACCATGCAGGTCCGATGCCGACCTGGCAGGCCTTCCAGTTCACTGTTATTCCCTGCGGTACTTGTAATTGTGATTGCAATCGTGCTGCCCGTTTTTGGATTTCCGCTCTGTCAAATGAAGGGTCTGCTGCTGTGACTGATTCAACTAGTGATAGCAGTGGTTCGTAACTCTTCCAAAAGCGTTGCAACTCGTCCTCACGCACCATGTCTCGACCACGAAAAAAAGTGTTATTTAAAAGTATCGTTAGCAACGATCTTTTTTGTGGAATAGTGCAAGTCTAAAGAATGCAAAAAGAAGGTACCATACAAAGAGTATGACAAAGAGTGCCGCAAGCCATGGTGGTATGGAGTAAAAGTACTTGTGAACCAGAAAGACAAAGAAGAAGGCACAAAAGGATACGAGTAATGGTAATGCTCGTGCCCATTCGAGTTCTTTTTTGACTTGACAATTCTTACGGTGTGTTTTCTCCTTTCCAAAGAGCATGTCTTTTACCATTAGTTCATTGTTGCGCTGCCGATTTTTGCTGTGATTACTGCGACCAGTAAGATGAGGAATAGTAGCGCTACTGATGCTATTGCCATAATCATGCCCCAGATGGCGACGCGTTTGTGAAAATTATTGTTGAAAAATTTCTTTTCTTTCTTGTTCATATAGAGCAGAGCCATTATAAGCCAGAATAGTGCATTCCCTGCGCCAGTGATCCATCCAAAAATATACCATACCCATGTGAATCCTTTTATGGGAAACTCTTTTTTATGTTGGCTTGTCATACATTGAAAAGAAGATAAGGAATTATTTAAGTGTTCTTATCTTTACCGGCGATGTTCTCTACTCCTCGCTGTTGTACTAGTTACCGTTACCGTTCCACTTGTACCATCCTTTGTTCTCGCGATCAAACGTGCCGTCCTGTTTTTTTCGTTTCGGAAATAATCCTCCACCTGTCTTGTGTTGTCCAAACGCTAGTTTGGCATAGCAATCCTTGCACGCCATTTCAAAGAAATCGTTTCCGTCGACTGTGCGCACACGAAAGTAGATATTCTTTGATTCGCATGCACCGCATTGTTGCTCGTCAAATACTTCCTGGAATTCTGCCAGTTGTTTGAATGCATCCTTTACTGCGTTTGCGTCTATTTGCACTTGTAATCGTTGGTTTTGTGTCGTATAGTTTAGTTTCATACATCTTACTAGTCAACAATCGTTTAAATACGGTGCGCTATATTGTCCAGTGTCTTGTGATTGGTGTTTTATGTGATTAGCGGCGCAGGACCGGAACTACAAACTGGTAAGTGAACCAGGCAAATGCTGCGAGCATGATAATGCCCATAATAATGGCGCCGGCTGGTACTGCATTGGCGATGCGAATCGTCAAAAACTGGAACCAATTTCCCACATCCTTTACTGCGCGAAGTCCAAAAACAAGCACTATCGTCAGAGCAATAAAGTTGAGCTTGTTAACGGTGGGCCATCGTTGCAGTAGAGGCCACCAGGTATAGTAACCCGTCCATAATACTGACGCTCCCACTATAACGTTAAGGACAAATGGCCATACGGGCATCGTGCAGGTGCCGAAACACAGAATAGAAAAGCCGGTAATAGCCCATATTCCCCACGATAAAGAAAACAAACTAACGACAATCATTGCTATTTTGTCGATGAGCATTTTTCTAGTTGTTGTTCCCAGTACTCCTGTCATTCCAACTGAACTTGTCATATTATAACCTCCTTTTTAGTTTTTATGTCACCACCGTTTTACGAGCATTTAAAGTTTTGGTGTGCACCATGTCCTTCGCAGGTCTCATGTTTTTCTCATGTGTTGTACTGTTTCTTTTGAGAGTAGTCTTACGTATTCGTTTTCTGCCTGCGAGGCACTGACTAACGGGTATTCCTCTTGATCAAAAAGTGCCTTTATTGCAGTAGGTAAATGTCGTGTACGAGAATAATGCTTTTGAACATCGCGATATAATCGTTTGACCTCCTTATACGGCACTTCACCACTCATCTGTCCAAAGAGATCGGCAAAGTCGTTGAACGGTCTTCTTGGGTGAAAATGTTTGTATGCGATCTCCGCTGCCAGTATTCCTGTAGCGACACAGACAAGAGCGTGTTGTTTCGTATACAATACAGAGTCAAACATACCTGTTGATGCTATGCGCACATCGCGCCATAATTGTGGGTTGCTTGATTTTGTGTCAAGCACATTGCCCATGAGATTATCTATTAACACGCTGTAAGCGATATGTAGTGACGGGCAGCAGTTCAGCGGATCGTCTATTGCCTGTACTGCTCTCAGGCTTATACGATCATGGTTTCGTAATCGCACCATTCTCGTAGGTAACGTATTGAATACTTCTGCACTGATTTTTGTGAGGTGTGTAAACATGCGACCTACTTCTTTCACTTCCTTTGTGCTGCATTGCTGCAATACTTCCTCTGTCAAGTATCCTATTTGACTAATCATGTAAGTGTACAGCGTATCCCATTCTGGTCTGAATGGTATGGTGTCGTCTAAAGTAGTATAGATTAAGAATTGTCTGCTGTTCTTTTGCTCTCTTTGTGCACCAAAATAATGTGTTACCCAATCTGTTATTGTCGAGAGTAATGGAATGACTTTTATGGGATGTCGAACAACTGTTCGTGCCAGTCGAGATAAAGTAAATTCTACAGTTCCTGCCGCCTCAGGATATTGTTTAACACATTCCTTAATGCCAGGTGACAGTGCGTATGCTACCGGTCCAAGTAGCGGCAACAGGGGAATTCTCAGAAGTGAACGTTTGGAAAAAGCGTGTAGTTTTTTATGTTCTTTCATCGTTTCTCTGTCAGCGTTCATATTATCTGCTGCTTTTTTTCTAGGACAAACTTTGCCAGATCATCACTGATAACCTTTGGTACCGGCCCTGAAAATGTTGATTGTAACCATTGCACAAAGTCTTCTCGATATCCTGTTGTTTCTCCTTCAATGAGTCGTATAAAATTTTCCACGTAATCTTGTGGTAGTTTGAGTCGTTGAATTGCTTGTTGTGCGTCCTGGATGAGCAGTGTTTTCTTGTCCAGTAGTTTTTCTTCTTGTTCTTTTTCCTGTTTGTCCCACAACTCTTCATATGATGGCTGCAATAGTTCCTGTGGTACTTCAACATCTTGTCCTGAAACCGCGATTTTTGCCAGCACATACCCGTGCATTCGACGAAGAAACTCGTGGCGGTCCTCTATTTTCATGACATCCATTCTTCCCTGTAGTGCGATTGAAAAACCAAATGGTGATGGAAGGTCTGACTTCCGGTAGTCTACCCGTATTGTACCATCTTCAATACGTTTGACGATTTTTTTTGTTTGGGTGATGTCCATGAGATCTTCGAGTACTTCGCGCTTCGCTTCTTCGATAATGGAAAACTCTGTGCTTATTCTCTTGAGGGCATTGAGCAAAATTGTCGAGCTTACTTGGCTGCGTCCAACGCTTTTTTTCCGACCAGCATATTTTTTGAGTATCATAAGTGCCCGTTCTGCACAGTGTCTGAATCGTCTTTTGTATACTTCGCTTTTTTCAATCGCTCGCGACATGACCATATCTATTTTGTCGCTTCTAAGCAATCCCATGACGTGCCTTATGGAGAGATTTTTCGCTCCTGCAATAGTAAACCCATTATCAGTAATAGCTACTTGCACATCCCGTTGTGTGCGACGGCTTGCAATAAATGCAATAGCTCGTGATAGACAGTCATTGACTCGTCTTCCAAACATCGTATGGAACACGTATCTTGTTCCCATCTCATCACTGATCTCTTCAACAACTAGTTGTTTGTCATGACCTATTAATTGACAATAGGAATGTTGTTCTTTAAAATAATGATAAATAGCCTCGGCTGCCATGTCGTCGACATAGAGGTAGTGGTGTATGAATGCAATAATGTCTTTTTTTTGTTTTCCTAACCGTAATTGTTCGCTCACCAGCCGTCTGAATTTTCCTATTCCTGAAGCCAGATCAAAGCTGAGCGGCAGACTCTCACTTACCCAGGAAGGTACTGTTGGAGGCCTGTTTGGCGTGGGCACCACTTGTGCAGTCATTCCTCGACTGTATTTGAACATGTACATGCTTCCTCCCAGTACAAACACGTCGCCAGGGTTTAGTTTTTCCTGGAATGCTTCGTCGAGTCGTCCAACTATTTGTTCACCTATCTTGACTGTAATAAATGTTTGATCTGGAATAGTGCCTACGTTCATCATGTAGATAACACGTGCCATGCGCCCTTTTTTTCCTATCTTTCCTTCGTTTCGCCAGATCTTTGCAAAGATGTATCGTTCTTCAAGACTGACAAATTCTCCTGACAAATAATTGAGTATCTCGTTGAATGATTTCCATGTAAGGTCTTTGTAGCAATAACTTTGTCGTATGAGTGTGTAGAGTTCTTGTTCATCCCATATCGTTTCAAGAGCCATGCCGGCAATTTGTTGTGCAAGTACGTCGAGACAAAGCCGCGGTATGTGTATGCGATCAATATTTTTCTCAACAGCGTACTTGAGTAGTACGGAGCATTCTACTAGATCATCGCGGTTCATCACGATAAGTCGTCCTTTGACTGTCTCCCCGAGTCCGTGACCTGCACGTCCCACTCGTTGTAAAAACCGTGCTACGCTTTTTGGTGATCCTAGGCAAATGACGAGGTCTATGCTGCCGATGTCGATGCCTAGTTCAAGGCTTGTTGATGACACGCATGCTTTGAGTTTTCCTTCTTTGAGTTCTTGTTCTACCTGGTGGCGCATTTCTTTTCCCATGCTTCCGTGATGTGCGCCGATATTCTTATCGTAGAATTTTGGATATTTTTCCTTTAACGTGTCGACGACACGTTCTGTTCCGGCTCTGGTGTTGGTGAAAATTAATGTGGTTTTGTGTTCTTGTATGAGTTTATGCAATAAGCTGTACATTGCTTTGTGCATGACAAAATGCGGTGTGTCAATGAGATTATTGACAGGTGACATGACTTGTAAGTCATAGTTTTTGACAAATTGTGCGTCAACGATTTGTACATCACGGTTCTGCCCGACGAGATATCTTCCGATCTCTTCAATTGGTGCTACTGTTGCGCTGAGTCCGACACGGCACATTCCAGGACTGAGTCTTTGCAATCGTTCCATGGAAAGCGACATGTGCGCTCCTCGTTTGTTTTCTGCTAAACTGTGTATCTCGTCGATGATTGTCCATTGCACATTGCACAGGAGTTGGCTGAATCGTTTTGTTGAAAGCAGTATAGCAAGACTCTCCGGTGTGGTGATCAGTATATGCGGCGGGTTGTGAAGCATCTTCTGTCGTTCATACGGCGTCGTGTCGCCTGTTCGCACTGCTACTCGTATGCCAAGATCTGCCCCTTCCAGTTCACAGAGTTCTTTGAGAGGTTTGAGAAGGTTTCGTTGGATGTCATTGTTCAACGCTTTGAGTGGGCTGACGTATACACAGTAGACCTGGTCGCGCAGTATTCCTTTTTGTGCACTATCTACCAACTCGTTGAGTATGCTTAAAAATGCGGTGAGTGTTTTGCCAGAACCCGTTGGTGCCGAGACAAGCGTGTTGAGTCTGCTGTGTATCGGCATGAGCGCTCGTCGTTGTGGTGGTGCAAAAGAAGTAAATGAAGTACTAAACCATTGCCTAACGAGTGGTGTTAGAATAGGTAAAAGCTCGTCGTCGGCAAAGTCTCGCGTCTGATACGTCACACCCATATGGCCTTGTAAAGATTCCTTTAATAATGTACGACAATATGTCCAGTGGAATAGCAATCACCCCGTGACTATTGTAGTTTATGGATTTATAAAGGTTTGTGGTTTGCTGGAGTGGTGAAAAAGAAGAAAAAAACTGTTATTACAGATCTGCATAACTGAACAATACCTCAAACGGCACACACCAGACGAGAACATAGTGGTACTTGTCTGTATCAGTTCCATCCGGGATGTTATAATTCACGCTTCCAGTGGTTGCCTTGAGTTCTCCTAGATCCACGTAATCTGTATCGTCAAGATTTGCAGATAAGTAGATATGTAAGTTTGGTCCGTTTATCGTCTCAAAATCTTCAAAGCGAAGTATGTTCCCCTCTGCAGTTTCAATAAGCAGTGCTTTTCCT
>WJJS01000013.1 GCA_014729505.1 Candidatus Woesearchaeota archaeon | reverse complement strand
TGAGAATCTTTTTCGCTCATTTTCGTCTCAATCCTTCGCTCACTATAAATACTTTATTGTTCGCTAACAACAAAATTAATAAGGCCTGCTTTGCCGCTCTCGTCCATGATTGCACAACTCTTTGCTACTGCTCGTCAGTTTTTTATTTATTGTGTGGGCGGTGGTATTGCTGCTATTACTAACTGGTCTATCACTGTTTTTTTGACGGAGGTGTTGTTGTTGTGGTATTTGGTTAGTTATAGTCTTGCAACCATAATCTCTGTCGCAGTGAATTTCCTCTATCAACGGAAGGTGACCTTTGGTGTTGGTGACCGGGTTCGTTCTCGTTTGATTAAATTCTCGATTATTATGGCTGTGACGGCTTCGTTAAATGTTGCTTCTGTATTCTTTCTCACGGAGTATTTGCATATTTTCTATTTCATTTCTATTGTGGTGGTAACGTTCATTATGGCTATGCTAAACTACATTGGCAATCGGTTTTGGACTTTCCGCAATTAGTATTCACTCGCCAATAGCAACACTCCGAAAAGTTTATATAGTACGGTACTACTCAGGAGTTGAAATACCTTTTTTGGGGGGTGCACAATAATGATGGACAGGAATATCGAAAGAAAAGCAAAGATCGTCGGAGTAGGAGCTCTTGGACTTTTAGGATTGACAGCGTGTGAGACGGCACCGCCGACTCTTCATCAGCCTCAATCGCCTTATTTTGCTTCGGCGCTAACGCCGCAGCTCGACGAGAGTGTTCGCGGAACTATTGATTATGTTATGCAGGGTGCAGAAGATGGGCCTCGTAAATTTCGTGAAGATGATTTAAGAGAAATTCTTCGCAGTCTCGGCGGTGAACGGGCCGGACAAATAGATCTTGCTCGTGAGCAACGAACGCGCCGACGTGCTGCTGATTTTGTTCATGACCGCATTCCTGGCGATACTGATGACACGCGTGGTATTCAAAGCTGGACGACTGTGAATGCTGGCGATTATCAAATACAATTGCATAACGATTTGAGTATGCAATGGAATTATGATGCCCATACTCGTGTTTCGATTGGAGCGCCTTGGTCTGTGCCTGCGGCTCGTCGCATTGGTGATGAGAGGGAACTTGTTGGACGCGCATGCCATCTGGTAGTTGACTTTCAAGAAGTGAACGGTGAAGGTTTGACAATGACTCGACGATTGTATGATCAGCCTGCTCGCACTCGCGATGTGTTTTATCAAGCATTGAGTGGCGAGGAGAGTCTTGATCCGGTTGCTTTTGCAGGAGTAAATACTCTTGTTGCAAGACAATTGCAGGGTCGCCAAAGCGCTTCTCAGTACTTACATTCGGTGTGGGGCAATCAAGTTCCTCAAGGAGAGGATGGCCCTGTCGGACAATCGCCTTTGGCTGGCATGGTTGATTCGCCACACGTCGTAAACGGTGTGCCTTCTGGCTTTGTGTTTAGAGATAGTGCTCGCTTTGGTACGCTTACCTTGGTTCGCGGTGTCCAAGACACGGATACTGAACTGGAATTCACGTACGGTCGCGGACCTATTTCGACGCTACGACAATCCGTTGATGGCGCGGTCTATACGCGTGCCCGTCTTGGTATTGAAGGTGGTCGCGGATACTTACGATTGCAGATCAATCAGAAAGGCGCTGATGGCATTGTCCAGACTGGTTTAAGCTACTCTATGTCTGTACCAGCAGCAACAGAACTCATGCAATACGTGCGAAGCCGCAACGTGCAGCTTGCTGCAGAGTTTGGGCATTCAGCACCGGTAGTACCTAGAGATTAGATCCGGGGGGATACATATGACTAGACGAACAACAACAGGAATTACTCTTGCAGGAGCTGCATTGCTTGCAGGCTGTTCTGCAAGTGGAAACGCTCGGGCTCCTGAACGCGAAGGAAATCCTTTATCGTTTGATTATTTGGCAGCTCCAACACAGACGGCGTCGCCTACAACGACTGCGAGATCTCCTTCGACCAGATCTAGAGCGACGTTCTCTAGTCATGATCTTGGTTTTAATTATATGCACGAAGGACCTGTTGATCAGGATGGCAATCCTCGTCCGGTAGGTAATCGTGTGGGTATTGCTCTTGCAAATACTGGTTTGGATCATCTTCAGGGAGTGCCTTATCTTAGTCTTCTTGTTCGTGACAATCATCCTCGCGGTGACATGGGCTGGATGGAACACTTTTGGGGTGTACAATCTGACGGTACTGGACGTGCTCACCCGCCTTGGTATGCGCTTCCTAGCTGGGTTGTTGCCTTGCCTCGTGTGATCGCGACATATCATATCAGTCGCGCTCTTCGTGAAGGTGAAGAAGCAGCATATGGTGATCCAAGCGATCCTAACTATCTTGCTGGCGCTCCTGTAACGCTTGTGCGCGAGCCTTTTCGTGCAACTGATGATAGTATCCAAGCGTTTGGCGACAACATTGTTGGCGGCCGTAACTTTCTTGACTTTACCTCTGGGGGTTATCTCTCTCGTGGCGGCAGTATCTGGGATGATGCAGTGCCCGGGGAGTCTCGCTTTCGACGAGGTTTTGCTATTGTGGAGACCAATGCTGCAGCAGGTCTGTTGATATATGGTCTTACAAAAGGCGGCAGTAGTCATGGCTATAATGGTGCTGAACAGCAACCGCCAACTATTGAATTTGATGGAGGTCCCGGAACGACGGGTAGATAAATGAAGAAATTTCTTTTCTCTCTTCTTGTTCTTTTGAACCTTTCATTAGCTTTTGCTGCAGTTGATGTGACATTTCACGGAACTTCTGCTTCTGGCCAAGTGAATGAGTTTGATGTCTATATTTATGATTGTCTTGATTCAAGTTGTACGCAGTACCGCGACTTTAGCGGTGTAATGCTTAATGGTACGTCTACGACACGCGGCGAGTTAACGGTGCGATTCCCTGATTCATTGGCAACGCCTTATGGATATGCACTTTTTGCTGTTGCCGACGAGATGTACCGTCCTATGGAGTACAAGTCTGTGGTGCATTCTAATGGTCAGGCTACGCTGTATCGTCATGATTTTGATATTGAATTTTCACAAATTACAAACTGTCGTTCTCTTGTGCACGACTTTTCCGTGTTAAACGACGCCAAACCTAATATTCCAGTGGTAATGCAACTTGATGCATCCCTTGATGCACAAACTGTTTCTGCGTTTAAAAAAGTGGATACTGGTATAGGTTTTGTTCCTGGATTTCTTGATCTTTGGTACAGTGCTGAGACTGAAGTGACGCTCACTATTGTTGATGAGAATGGTGGCGTGGTGCATGAAGAACAGCGGGATCTCGATCTTTATGCTGATGAGCGTGAACGTGTTCAGTTTACCTGGACTCCTCGTCAGGACGGTCGTTATTCTGCTCGTGTTCAAAGCAGGGTGACTGATCCGGTCTGTCAAATGACGACGCCAGAGCATAGTGAGAAGTACTTTGCAGTGCTCGATGATGAACCTGTTGATCAATGTTATACGCTTCTTAACAATCTTGAATTAAGTAATGCGTTTCCAAGAACTGGAGATGTCGTGACGACTACTTTTAACAAACTTTCTAATTGGGCTGATGGTTTTGGTGTGTTAACGCCTGTTGCTACTGCGCTTCGTATTGTTGTTATGGGTCCGTTAGGTAACTTGGTCTATGATGATGTAGTGACTATGGGCGCTAATGCTGATGGTCTTGATCCTGTTGCTGCGTCTTTTTCATGGGCTGCTCAGCAGTCGGGTTTGCACACCGTAGCGGTTTCTGCAATTGCTCAGGACAATCGCTGTTCGGGACTGACCAATGATTGGGAAGTTATTTCGACGAGTGTGTATGTTGATTCAACGATGCCTGGAGAAGAACCTGGTGATGAGCCTAAGATTGATGATGTTGCTTTTGATGCATATATTTACGTTACTGATGAATTGTCTGGAGAACCGGTCGATGGTGCTGACATTTTATTGGATAATGGATTTCGCGACGAGACTAACGACCAGGGAGTTGGTCACATCGATGGACTGGTCAATGGAGTGTATAGTTTCAAGGTAAAGCACGACGAGTATGAGACTGTTGAAGGATACTTTGTTATTGATAACGCTGACGCTACGGTGTTTGTGGAGTTGGAGCTTGACGAGGGCGCTGTTGAAGCCGATCGCGAGGTCTTTTCGATCAGTATGGATGGCGTGCGTATTCCTAACGCGTTTAATGCGAAGGTAGGTAGCGCTTTGGAGATTTCAGTCAATTTCGATAATGATGGCGATGTATCGCTTGATGATGCGCGTGCTGCAGCTACCATTTTGGAGCTTGGTGTTCACGACAGTGTCGGTCCTTTTGATCTTGATGCGGGTGACTCGTTTACCAAGCGCCTTTTCATTCCTATTCCTGACGAGACAGAGCCTGGCACGTACTATGTGCGACTCTCTGTTGGTCAGGGTAAGAACACGCGTATTGTTCATCGAATGATACGCGTCACAGAGTAGTTACTACTCTTTAGGAGCTAAAAAACACAAAGCTTAAATAGTGGGTAACCACAAGAAAAACAAAGACTCGAGGGGGTTTACAGTCATGAAATGGAAAATGTTGATCGTGATGGTCTTGACATTAGCGCTAGTGACGACAGTGGCGCATGCCCTGCCAGTAGTTATAGAAGACGTTGAGGTTGATGGAACACAAGTGTTTCCTGACGCTGTAAATGCTCTTGACATTGAGCGCGGTCAAGAAATCGATGTGCGTGTAGAACTTACAGCACTTGAAGATATTGATAATGTTGAACTTCTCGTATTCCTTTCCGGATACGAGTATAATGATCGTGATGGTGAGTCGATCTCACGCGTCCTAGGTCCGTACAATCTTAAGGCGGATACGACCTATGTGCGAACAGCAGCGATTACTTTGCCTTACGATTTAGAAGTTGATGAGTACAAGCTTCGTCTTGTCCTTGCTGATCGTGTTGGCGACGAGCTTATGGAGCGATATAGTCTCCAAATTGATACGCCTAAGCACGCGTTGCAGTTAACTGATACGCTTTTTGTTCCCGGTCTAACGGTTCGTGCTGGTGAAGCTTTGATCTCAAAGGTTCGCCTTGAAAACAAGGGACAGAGAACTGAAGAGGATATCCGCGTTACTGTTGAAGTGCCTGATCTTGGTTTAAAGGCGCAGGGTTTCATTAATGAAATCGAAGACGGCGATGAACAAGAAGAAAGTGAAGAGCTTCTTCTTCGTATACCGACCTGTACTGAAGCAGGAACCTATCCTGTTCGTGTAAAGGTTGATTTTAACCGTAATAGAGACACATTGCAGGAAACCTATGATTTGGAAGTGCTTGAGTCTGATCTTTGCAAAAGAGATGACGGAGTCCCAAAGACGACGATATTGGTCGGTACTGACTTTCAGACCATTGGTCAGGGCGAAAGTGGCATCTATAGCCTCACGGTTCAAAATAATGACAAAACAAGTACGAGCTATAATGTGGTTGTAAGTGCACCTCAAGGATTGCTCTATAAGATCAGTCCGACGAGTGCAGCTGTTCTTGCTCCCAGTCAAGCACAGACTTTTTACGTGTTTGTCGAAGCAAGTCAGGACGCAACTGCAGGACCTAACGTGTTAACGGCAAGTGTGAATGCTGGTGCGCAAAGTCTTCAGCAAATCTCACTTACTGCTAACGTAAAGGAGACGTCGCAAAGTCTTGACCTTGCGCGAGTACTTGAAGTAGGACTTGTTGTCTTGATCGTCTTGCTTGTCGTGATTGGCTTGATCGTTGGATTAAGTCGTCTTCGCGGCTCTGACGATAAGGATGGGACGCAGTACTACTAATTTTTTTGTTTTTTTCCTCTCCCACGACGATGAAGCTTACGACGCTATTACTGATTACGGTATTGCTTTTCCCTACAGTGATGGCGCTAAGCGAGGATTTTCAGGCCTCCGGTCCTGATGTCATTCCTGTGTATTCTTGTTCTCCAGCAGAATCTGTTCTTTACGTGTCTAATACTGGTGCTGTGACTTCTGTGTATTCGGTATTCCAGGATGGTCCGGCCTCTTCTTTTGCCACGCTCGATTATCCTACCTTTACGCTTTTGCCTGGACAAACCGCTGCCTTGAAGAACTCGTTTGCAACACCTTGTACCGGTGAGGAAACGTTCTCTTTGGTCACGACGATTCGAACGAGTTTTGGTTTGCAAAAGACTTTGGAGCAAACAGTAAGCGCTCTCATTCCCGATAATGTTGATAGTTCTTTGTTGCCCGAAAAGAGCGAAGTCAGGCCTTGTCACACCGGAACTTTTACGCTCTCTGTTCATAATCCAATAAATTTTAACGAAACATACCTGATCAGTGCCAGCTCGTCTCTGGAAGTTCAGCTCTCAAATGAACAGGTTACTGTCGCTCCTGGACAGACAAAGAATGTGACTGTTACGATGCAACCTGAACAGTGCACGTTTTACGGTGATGTTCCACTTGAAGTGACGGTGATGGGTCAAAACAGCGGTGTTGTAAAAAAACATGAAGCTTTGCTTACGGTGTTAAAGAGCTACATTCCTGAGATTGTAGTTTCCCGTACGAGTTATACTAATTATTACGAAGAGCAATGGATTCCAGTGGAGATTACCAACATTGGTGATGAAGATGCTGGTTACGAGATTATGGTGCAAGGTGCAGATTTTGTCACTGCACAACCTGCAACGCTTTCTGTTGCAGGGGGACAAACAGAATCCGTTGTGCTTTATGCTGATCCGTCAAATGAAACTGCTGCCGGAGAATACGATATTACTGTAACGCTAAAGGTTCTTGAAACGGGAACGCAGTATACGGCTGCGCCTATAAGTCTCACGCTCAAACAGCACAATATGATTACCAGATTTTACGCAGCTCATCCCGTATATTCGTGGTTGATTGTGCTTGGCGCTCTTGTTATCATCGTGTTGATAGTGCTTATCGTCATAAAAGTTACCAGTAAGGAGTATAAGGAAAAGCGAAAGGAGCATAAGAAGAAAAAAGAACAACAGCGCAAGGAAAAAGAAAAATTCAAACGTGCCAAAAAAGCTGAAAAAAAGCGCGATAAACGGGAGGCGCTCTCTCTTGTGAAAGAAGATTATTTTGTGATAAAAAAACAAAGAGAACGCCAGGATAGTTTGGCAAAAAAGCTTGTCTTGGCGGCGATTCTAGTGCTCATTTTGGCTGCTATTGGTGTTGTTGCTTACATGTTCAGATCAGTGTTGTTTGCTCAAATCGTCTATGTCTTGGCTGCTTTACTTCTTGTTGCTGTGGTGGTCTTTACATTGTTATCATTTCGTCTTAGAAGCATTTCTTACTTTACTAAGCGTGACGAGAAGCTCCGTAAAAAACAAGAAAAAATTGAAAAACGAGAAGCTCGCTTGGCCCAAAAATATGCTAAAAGAGAGAAGGAATTGCAGGAACGGTTACAAAAGCAGCAGGAGGAATGGGAGCAGAAGCGCCGTCGTGAAAAAAAAGAACAAAAGACCTCTAATCCATTGCCAAAGGCAGTGTTTGCTGTTATCCTCGCAGTGCTTGTCATTGGACTCGTGCTTATTGGTGCGTTCTTCTTTGAACAACTCCTTGCATTTTGGCCGTATGTGGTGACAGGCGCAGCACTTTTGTTTGTGATTATCCTTGTCTTTTTGATGTTGAGAAAATTTTCTATATCGAGGAATTGGTCTTCTGCAAGCGGTCATGTCGTTGTGCCCACGAAGTGGCGTTACGGACTCGGCGATGTGCGTTTGCACTTGTCTAAGACTGTCGAGCATCTCGTCATGAGAATAACGAGGGGTCGTCCAAAGGAGGCCTTTGTGGTGCCTGATGCTGATGTGTATCAGTATTTTAGCATTTTCTCCTCGGTAAAGGAGAAGTGTTCTTTGTCACTCCGTGTGAAGAAGGCCTGGGCTGATAAGCATGAGGATCTTACCGTGCTTCATTTTGTTCGTGGTTCTTGGAAACCTTTACAAACGAAAAAAATGAGTGAGAAGGGTCGTTGGACGTATTTTACTGCAGAAAGTGATAAGGGCGGGCATTTTGCTATTGCTGCTAAGAGGAAATCCTCGCCGCCGAGAATAGGTGTCTATCTTGCAACAGCAGTTCTTGCTTTGGCTCTTTTGGGCTTGTTTATTTTCTTTCCTTCAATAGAGCCCGAGTTTAACGGTATTCCTCGTCAAACCTGGTCTCAAGACACGGTTCATACTCTGGATTTGACACAGTTCTTTCAAGATCCTGATAGTGATGAATTATTGTTTTCAACAACACCTACCAATAATATTGATGTATTTATCGATCGCGATGGAGTTGCTGTGTTTACCCCTGCTGCTGGTTGGACTGGTGAGGAGACTATTGTGTTTACTGCTCGTGATAATGAGGGTGAAGCGGTAAGCAGTAATACTGTGGTGCTTCGCGTAACCCCCGGTCTCATCCCTGCTAAGATTTGGCCTTGGGTTAAATATGGTATTATCGGACTTCTTTTGATAGTTCTTATTATTTCTGTTGTTCAGTTCCGTCGGCAATTGTCGAAGTATTTAGAGGAGTAGGTTCACTGGATTAGCATTGTTGTCATTTAGGTATTTCTTCGGACCAGTAAACTATCTTAAATGAATACTATTACCTGAGAAGAGCAAGAGATACCAGCAGAAATTGTTGGAATCTTTGGTGTTGATTTTTTCAGTGGATCGCGCAATAAAAATGAGAAAAATGGGGCCGCAGGGAAAATCGCCTGCCTTCGTTGAAGGTCGGTTTCGAACCCTGATTTCGGCTCCCATCATGAAATGATGGGATCAGCCGGTATCACCAAGGATTTCGTCATTGCATAAGCTCAGTGCTCCATTGCTGGAGCCGGCGATAATAGCCGGGTTATACGACAGCCCCGATAAGCTGTTGAGAAAAGTAGTCTCTTATAAACCTTGCGCGTTTATAGTTTTGCCTGTATGTCTTCTTTGATTTTCAATAGTACTTCAAGGTCTAGTTTTTTTCGTTCGTAAGGGGCGTAATTGCCGCGAGGGTTTGGATCGATAAACGTTATGCCATGGACGAGTCTTGGGCTGTGATAGCGTGGTATGAAATGCCAGTGTAGGTGTGGCGAGGTATTGCCAAAGCATGCGACATTTGGCCAGTCATGTGTGTAGAGTTCTCGTATGGTTCTGTTCCATTCTGGCAGGACAAGTCCAAAGAGTTCTTCTTGCTCTGCAATGCGCATACTGGTTACTGTACTTGCATGTTCTCGATGCGCCCATGCATAACAGCGGCCAACGTAGGGATATTGGTTCGCGTGAAGAAAAAGACCCCAGTGTTTGAAATCTCGAATTTTTAATTGGTCGTAATCCATAAAAAAATATTGTCATAAGCACATTTAAGTATTGCGTTTTGAAGTCAGCGAAAATGATTTATAGAAGATATGAAGCACGGACTTCATGGGAATTTTTAGTTGTTATATAGTCTGTAAAGAGCATATTGATGAGGTTAGGCAGTTTCTCCTTCAGTTTTTCAAGGAAGTTAAGGACCGCTATACTCACAAGGAATGGGTTGTTTTGAAAATCCCGGGTTCTGATTTTGTAGTGAATCTGATGAAGGCGATGAGTTGCCGATGATCCAACACTTGGTCTTTGAGTTGAATGGTGATTCTCTCACAGAGTTAAAATCATATGCGAAAAAGTTTGACAAGAAAATAAAATCGTTTCGTGCTACTGCCACTGGCAATCCTTATGATTTTTACTATATTGAACTTCCCGGTCCGCGCGGCATTTGTCACATTGATATTAGTCGAGCTGAAGAGTTGAAAGAGTAACGTTCTTTCCCGCGGGAACTTCAACAACGTACTTACCGTGTCCGCTACAAAAGCGCCATGGTCTGACCTTCTTTTGTATGCTTACCACTTTTTTCTTGGCGTCGAGAAAGTACATGTCTAGCGCATACCTGCAAAACCAGGTATGTAAGCTTATGTGGCCTTCCTTTGGAAAACTCAACACACATGTAACTGGTTTTTTGCGAAACATTTGGCCGCGTATGCGGCTAAGAAGTGTGTCGCAGATGATTACTTGAGGTATGGAAGTAGTTTGTCGTGGCATGTGCGCAACATATCGATCTTTTTTGCCAGGCGTGTTCTTTTGCGATTGAAAGTGGTGTATTCTTCTCGTTCTGCAAGTTGTTGTTCGCATGCTCGTATTTCTCTGTTAAGGTATCGTCGTAGGGCGGTTTTTGTGGTAAGATCTTCTGTCTCGATGATTTTGAGAAATATGTGAAATTCTGGCGTGTCTTTGTATCGTTCAGGAACGTTTTCCTTTACTCTTTCTTTTAGTGTTTTCATGCTGTCTTATTGTCGCCTTCGCTTTATATACTTTTCGAGGCTTTTCCATGTCTTTGTGTTTAGGATGTTCTTTTTTTCTGCCCACCCTCGTCGGGCAAGTCCTACGCCTAGTTCCATAGTATTGAGTTGTTCTGTACTGTGCGCGTCAGTAGTGATGCAGAGCATGACTCCTTGTGCAATTGCTCTGCGTATGAGTGAATCTGTGATATCCATGCGCTGCGGTTGTGCATTAATCTCTATTGCTACCCCTTGTTTTTTTGCGCAGTCAAAGACTTTGTCGAAGTCAACGTCGTAGCCTTTTCGTTCTTTGAGTAATCGTCCTGTGGGATGACCGAGTATGGTGACGTATTTGTTTTGCAGCGCTGTACATATTCTTTTTGTCATTTCTGTTTTTGACATTTTGAACCTGGTATGGACGCTTGCAACGACTACGTCCAGTTGTGCGAGTAGTTCGTCAGGATAATCCAGTTGTCCGTCTGCGAGTATGTCTACTTCTGACCCAAAGAGGACTTGTATATTGTATTTTTTTTGTAATGTTCGAAGTTCTTTGAGGTGTTCAAGTAATTGTTTCTTGTCTAGACCATTAGCAAGTCGTTGTGATGGTGAGTGATCAGTGATCGCGAGATACTGGTATCTTTTCTTCATACACGCGCGGATCATCTCTTCGCTGCTTGCTATGCCGTCACTCCAGGTGGTATGCATATGCAGATCGCCTTTGATGTCGTTTTGGGTTATCAGTGTGGGTAAGGTATTGTTTTTTGCATGCTCTAGTTCTCCGGTGTGCGTGCGTAGTTCCGGCTCGATATATGCAAGTCCTAATGCGGCATAGATTTCTTTTTCACTTGTTCCGGCTATGCGCAGGGTTCCTTTAAACAATCCGTATTCTGAGAGTTTGTAACCTTTTTTTATTGCGAGTTGTCGCAGCGCTACATTATGATCTTTGTTTCCTGTAAAATATTGTAACGCGGCTCCCCATGATTTTTTGTCAATGACTCTGAGGTCTGCATTCATGCCGATGTTGAGAATGACGCTAGCTTTGCTGTTTCCTTTTGTAATGACGCGTGTGACCTCTGGCAGTGAGGTAAAGTATGTTATGGCTTCTTTTGGATGTGTGCTGGTAATGAGAAAATCTAGATCTCCTATGGTTTCTTTTCGTCGTCGAAGAGAACCGCTTATCTGTACCTTCTGTATGGACGGATGCTGTTGTAGGCTTGCCTTTATTTCTCGCGCATATCCTAGTGCAACGCCGAGCAATTGTCTGCCTTTTGTTTGTTCTAGGAGTGTTATACCTTCTAGGATGTCTTGTTCGCTTTTTTCACCAAAACCTTGGAGTGCACGGATCTTGTGATTCTTTGCTGCTTTTTTGAGATCTTCAAGAGAACGTATTTTTAATGTGGTATGCAATACTTTTGCATGTTTTGGTCCTATGCCTTGCACGCGTAGCATGTCTGCAATGCCGGGATATTTTTTCCTCATTGCCAGTAATTCTTTGATCTTTCCGGTGTTGAGATATTCTTGTAGTGTTTCTGCAATGCCCTTGCCTATGCCCTGAAGTGCTATGAGTGCTTTTGTTCCTCCTTGTTCGTAGAGTTCTTCAATGTCTTGTCCAAGTCCTGAAATGATGCGTGCGGCTTTGGCATATGCGCGTTGTTTCCAGATTTCTTCGTCGAGATCATAATAGTTTGCCATCTCTTCAAGGAGTTCTGCAATCGCCGCATTTTTTGACATGTATTTATTGGTGGTATGCAACTATAAAAAATGGCGCTTCTGGTTCTCTTTACCACAAATCTTAAAAACAAGTTTCCCTCGAGAGGTGGTATGACTAAGCGCAGGGGTGCCCAGGAGGAAAACTTGAGGGCCAAGATTTCTTTTCCTCATCTAAGTATTGAATTTACTAGTGCTGACTCGCTTGGCAGTCTTCGTGAGATTAATAAGATGCTCAATACTTTGCGCGCTATGGATTTTGCTCTTGAGACTTCAGAGATGGATGATCCGTTGTTTTTTCGATTCATTAATTTGTCTGATGAGTTGCGCGCTAATCGCGAGATTATGGATTTTCTTCGTTCTGTTAATAAGATTGAAGAGAACTTTAAGCAGAAGAAGGTCTCTATTGAGAACACAAAAATTCTTGATTTTTCCAATAATAGTTATTCGACGAGTGTGGACACTGAGGTGGTGGCAAAAAAACTCGGTCATCTGCTAAAGGGCGTGTCCAATGCTGATTATGTGGTAATTCATGTGATTGGATCTATTTCTTCTGAAGAAAAGCAGGGTATAGTTGATGGTATTAAGAATCGTCTGCAAAGGGCTGATGTGAAAACCCTGTTTACTGATAAGGAGTTGTTGGGTAAGACAGTTATTGAAGGTATTTTTTTTGGTGATTTTGCTGAAGAGCTGTAGACAAAACTTATTTAAACCGTTGACAGCCTGCTTGTCGCATGGTTGAGTTGATCATTGCAGAAAAACCCTCTGCAGCCAAAAAGATTGCCGAAGCTCTTGCCGACGGCAAGCCGACAAAGCGTTCGTATAAGAATGTGCCCTTTTATGAATTGTCTCATAAAGGGAAGAGCATTCTTGTTGGTTGTGCAGTAGGTCATGTATACACTTTGGCTGAGCGTGTGAAGTCCAAGGGTTTTTTGTATCCTGTTTTTGATGTGGTCTGGACAGCGTCGTATACTGTGGATCGCAATGCTAGTTATACTCGCGAGTATATTGAGGCGCTTAAGAAAATTTGTGCAAAGGCAAAGCGTTTTACTGTTGCTTGTGATTATGATACTGAGGGTAGTTTGATTGGTCTGAATGTTTTGCGTTTTGTGTGTAAGCAAGAGGATGCTCGTCGCATGAAGTTTTCAACTCTTACAAAACCTGATCTTATTAAGGCGTATGATAAGGCGTCAAAGACGCTTGATTGGGGCCAGGCTCGTGCTGGTGAGACGAGGCATTATTTGGATTTCTTTTATGGTATAAATGTGTCTCGGGCTTTGACGTGTGCGATTAAATCTGCGGGTGTGTTCAAAATTTTGAGTACGGGTCGTGTTCAGGGTCCCGCGTTAAAGATTGTTGTTGATCGTGAGCGTGAGATTCTGGCGTTTAAGCCTGTTCCTTTTTGGGAATTGCATTTGTTGGGTCAGGCAAAACGAAAATCTATTGCAGCAATGCATGGTGAAGGTAAGTTTTGGGACGGTAAACAAGCAAAGTCCGTTTTTAAGAAATGTGAACATGCTTCTAAAGCAGAGGTGTCAAAACTTGATCGCCATTCTTTTAAGCAGAAACCTCCTCACCCTTTTGATTTAACGACCTTGCAGACTGAAGCGTATCGTATGTTTGGTCTCAAACCTAAACCAACGCTTGCTATTGCTCAGTCTTTGTACTTGATGGGTGTGATTTCTTATCCTCGAACATCATCGCAGGAATACCCTGCTGCTATTGGTTTTCAAAAGATTATTGGGGATTTGGCAAAGCAAAAGAAGTATCAGGTTTTGTGTGCTTTGTTAAAGGGCAGAAAGTTGACTCCTGCTAATGGTAAGAAAAAGGATCCTGCTCATCCTGCTATTTATCCGACAGGTTTGGTACCTCATGATCTTGATCCTCGACAAGTAAAGGTGTATGATTTGATTGTTAAGCGTTTTCTTGCAACTTTTGGTAATCCTGCTACTCGTGAGACGGTAAAGGTTCATCTTGATGTAAATGGTGAAGAGTTTATTGCTAAAGGGACGAGGACTGTTGATCGTCAATGGCATGAATTGTATGATCCTTATGTTAAGATGGAAGAGGAGGAGTTGCCGCCTTTGCAAAAGAATGATATGGTAAAGATTAAGAAGCTCACTCTTGAGGACAAGCATACTCAACCTCCTAAGCGTTTTACTCCTGCATCTCTTGTTCGTCAACTCGAACGGCAGTCCCTTGGTACTAAGGCGACGCGTTCTGAGATTGTTGAGACTCTCTATAAGAGAAAATATATTGTTGATGATTCTATTCGTGCGACAAAGTTTGGTATGGAGATTGCGGTGGTTCTTGAACGTCATGTTCCTGAGATTGTTGATCCGGAGTTAACGCGTGAATTTGAAAAGGATATGGATGCGGTTCAAGAGCATAAGAAGAAGATGTCGTCGATTCTTGATAATGCTAAGAAAGTCCTGACAAAGATTCTTGCTGATTTTAAAAAGAAGGAAAAGCAGGTCGGCGAGGAGCTCGCTTTGACCTTGCAGGAGACGCGTCACATTGTTGATGCGTTGGGTCCTTGTCCTAAGTGCGGTAAAGGTACTTTGGTTATCAAGCCGGGCAAGTATGGTCGTTTTGCTGCTTGTGATCAGTATCCTGATTGCAAAACCACGATTGCATTGCCTAAGACGGGAAAGATTGAGAGTCTCGATAAGAAATGTGAGATTTGTGGTTATCCGATGATTAAGATTTCTAGGCGCGGTAAGCATCAGGAGCTTTGTTTGAATAACGAATGTCCTTCAAAGGATGTTGCAGAACCTGTGCAGACTAAGAAGTGTACAAAGTGCGGTAAGGGTAATATGGTTGTTAGAAAATCCTTGTATGGTGCTTTTCTTGCTTGTGATCAGTACCCGAAGTGCAAACATACAGAAAAATTGCAGCACAATGTTTAAATAGTTCTTCGCGTCGAGAGATGCTATGCGATGGTCTCTTGTTATCCTCTTGGTGGTGCTTCCTCTTGTGTGTGCTCAAGAAGGTACTATTCCTTTGCTTGCTCTTGTCGAGGATGGGACAAATACGAGTGGCGCCATTGTTGATTTACATCTTGAAGTGTTGTCTGGCAAGGGCCGGGTATTTCTTGAGACTATTCCGTTAACAAAGATTACGACGCAGATTAGTATGCGTTTTGCAAAGCAGATTGCCTGTGATGCTCGTGATGCGTCTTGTGCTCATTATGACTTTTTTTACACTATTACTGGTTTTCCTGGTGTTGTTGGCGGCCCCAGTGCTGGTGCAGCAGCTACTATTCTTGCAGTTTCTGTTCTGGAAAATTTACCTCTTGATAAGGAGGTTGCGATTTCCGGTACGATTAATAGTGGCGGTATTATTGGTCCTGTCGGTGGTCTTGTTGAAAAGATCGAAGCTGCTGCTACTGGTGGTATGAAGACGGTCTTAATTCCTCTTGGAACTCGTAATGCTTCTAGGGGTAATGAGTCAATTGATCTGGTAGAGCATGGTAAGGCACTTGGTATTGAGGTAATTGAGGTGGGTACACTCGATGAAGTTCTTCCTTATTTTATGAATATTGATACTTCGTCGCCTAAAGGTACTGTGGAGTTGTCTGAAAAGTATACCGAAGCGATGAAACAGGTTGCTGACAATTTATGTAGTCGTGCGTTTAACGTATCTGCAGTAGATGCGGAGAATTTGACTCTCCGTGCAACTCAAAGCTATGAGGAGCAACAGTATTATGCTGCGGCGTCTTACTGTTTTCGCATTAATGTGTTGTCTCGTCAGCAACTTCTGGCTAACAGTTCTTCTGAAGATATTGCGGCAGGTATTGATGAATTGACTGTTAAGCTCGAGGAATTTGAGCAGGAATTGGAAGGTCAGGATTTGCAGACCTTGACTGATTTGCAGGTGTATATGTCTGTTGATGAGCGGATTTTGGAAGTCTACGACTTGCTTGAACAGGCTGAACAGGGTGATGCTGAAGCTCTTGCATTTGCTAGAGAACGCTTGGTGAGTGCCAAGAGTTGGGCCTCTTTTTTTGGCGGACAAGATAATGAGTATGTGATTGATGAGGCGCGTTTGAAAAAGAGTTGTGCTGATAAGCGTTTGGAAGCAGAAGAGCGGTATTCGTACTTGACTGACTTACTGGGTCAGCGCGTTACTGCTCTGCGAGATGCTATTAGCTTGTCTTATGAGTATGCGGATAAGGGCCAATACTCTCGTTGTTTGTATGCGGCTAGTAAGGTGAAGGCGGATATTGATGCTGTTCTTGGTGTAATGAATGTTAATGATCCTCGTGCCGTCCTGGATTTGAAGTTAAGTGTTGTTAATGCGTCCTTGCTTCGCGCTCAAGAGGAGGGTGTCTTTCCAATTATTAGTTACAATTATCAGCAGTATGCGCGCGCATTGGCAGATGATGATGTGGACAGCGCATTATTGTTTGCAGAGTATGCTTTGGAATTTGCTGAACTGGATTTGTATTTTGATCGTGAGCAGCCAACTCTTGTCGAAGAGATGTCTTTTGAACCGCTTTCTTCTTTTCTTATTGGTATTGGGGCAGGCATTGTGTTTTCTTTGATCTATTTTGCTTTTGCACTGAAGACTGTCAGAAGAAGAAAAACCCTGCAAACGCCTCGTAAGAGGCGTTCGCGAGGGAAAAAGAGGTGATTGGTAAAACCCTTGCAGATCCAAGAGCAAGCCCTTGGATCTGCACGGGAAAAAGAGGTGATAGATATATGTTAATAATGGCCTTCCCCAACCCGTTACTACTGGGTAATAGATACTCTAATATATAAATGTTTCGCTTTCTCTACAGAATGTTTAAAAAGGCCGCAGGGTGAAATTAGCCTATGGCTGCTTGTAAACGGTGCGCTCGCACAGCGCTTTATAAAGACGGGTGTTGTCGCGAGTGCTATGTTTGTCTCGTCGAGAAACGTATTCGAAAGGCATTGCGTCATTCTTTTTCTTCTGAGGAGAAAACGATTCGAATGTTTCATGATGGTTCGATCCTTGGCGATGTGTTGCGCGTAGTTCTTGAACAGGTATTCAAGAGGGGGAATAAAAGCTTGTGTATTGTAAAAGAACAGAGTAAGGCAAATGTTCTTCCTTGGTGTCTTGAAGTGTGTGCTGTCCAGGCTCTTGACGAGTTGTTGTGCGGTAAGGTGATGCCAAAAGTAACGCAGCCTTTGGCACAGATCCCTTATGATGATGTCGTTCTTTTGGGTCGCTCCAAAGATCTGGACATTCATCAAGCGGTACTTCCAAAACAGCTTGCCTTGGATGTTTTGCAGGATGCGTATCCTGGGAGCAAGCAGACGCTTGTAAAAAGTTTACTTCGTCTTCACTAGTCCGTGTTTTTCAAGAATGTGTTTGAACTGGCTGAATCGATCGCTGTTCTTAAAATGAGTGAGTTGCTCGTCGGGTAACTGTTTAATCACGTGAAGAGTGATGCGGCCCAGTTCTTTGATATCTGTGAGGTACTCGTTATCCGGTTCTGGTTCTTCAAAGTCTTCTTCAGGTTCTTCGTCACCGCTAAAAAATTTGCGCAGTCTGGAAAAGAATCCTTGCCGTGGTTCCTCATCGAGGGGTTCGTCCAGCGTTTCTTCTACTGGTTCTTCATAAGGTTCTGGTTCTGGTTCTTCTCGGCGGGAAACGGTCTCTTGAGCGGGATACTTGCGGCGTTTTTTGATGTAACTGTCCATATCCTTATTGAACTCCGCGTCCGACATGTTCCACTCCCAGGGAGGAGAGTATTTAAGCTTTGTTATAGCAAATTATTTATATTGTCGTAAGCCTTCAGTAGGTTGAAAAGATGGTGTTCTCAAAGCAAACGAAGCGTGCCGCTCATGTTGTGCGTGTTCTGGTACGTAATGGACTCGAGTGGGTTGTTGAAGAGTATGGTTTGCGTTGGCATGTGCCGTTTTTCAAACCAAAACCGCGTCCTGATTCGGAAAAGGAGAGCGTTCAGCGAAGATTGCGTCATGCTCTTGAAGAATTGGGTGGTTCTTTTATTAAGCTTGGTCAGATGCTTTCCTTGCGTGAAGATCTGATTCCTCATGAGTATGCTGATGAGTTCAAGAAGCTTCTTGACGAGGTTCCAGCACAACCGTTTAGTGAGATAAAAAAGGTTATTGAACGGGAGTTTGGCAAGCCTGTTGATAAGATTTTTCGTTCTATTGAGGAGAAACCTATTGGTTCAGCGTCTATTGCTCAGGTGCATCGCGCAGTCTTGCCAAATGGAACGCGTGTTGTGGTTAAAATCCGAAGGGCTTATGTGGCTGAGAGTTTTCAAGCAGATATTGAGTTGCTTTATTATTTGGCTCGAAAAATTGCTCCGCGTCTTCAGGATACTGTTTCTCCAATTGATATTGTTGAGGAGTTTGAGCGGTATACTAATCAGGAATTAAATTTTACAAATGAAGCTAACAATATTGATGTGTTTTATCGTCAGTATCGTCATGTGCAAGACGTGCGTATTCCTAAGGTGTTTTGGAATTATTGTACAAAACAGGTGTTGGTGATTGAATATCTTGAGGGCGTTAAATTATCTCACGTGTCTGTAAAAAATCCTCAAAGGATTGCCAAGCGTATCATTGATACTTCTATTTTTCAGGTCTTTGAGTTGGGTGTTTTTCATGCGGATATGCATCCTGGCAATATCTTGATGCTTCCTCGTCATCGTCTTGGATTGATTGATTTTGGTATTGTAGGCAGGCTTTCTGAAGATCTTCGTGAAAAAGGTACGCAATTGTGGATTGCCATGTCAAGTCATGATATTGATGGCATGGTGCGCACGTTGACTGATATGGGGTTTGCTAGGGGACCTCTTGATCTGGAGGCTTTTCGAAAGAGTGTTTTTGATGCGATGAGAGATTGGCGTCACCCGTCTGAACACGGCAGGCGTCCGTCTCATGTGCTACGTTTATTGTTCAATACGTGTATGAAGTATAAGATTTCTCTTCCTGTTGATATTATTTTGTTGGCAAAAGCGTTTTTGACTACTGAAGGGACTTGTCTTTCTCTTGATCCGTCCTTTGACTTCTACAGGTATGCCAATGTTAAAGCGGAGGAGATCGCTCGTCGCCAATTTGAGCCTGCAAATCTGGCTCATCAGGTTTTTTCAAAAGCTAAGGAATTGTCAAATGTGGCGTATCAGATTCCTGTCGAGACGTTGCATCTTCTTGATCATATTAAGCATGGAAGGTTTAATCTGGATATTGAAGATACTGATATTCGTCATCTTGGATCAGATATTAACAAGAGTAGCAATCGTTTGTCTTTTGCACTGCTCATAAGTGCTTTGGCATTGACGGGTGCTATCACGATTAATATCGGTCCGATGTTTGGTCATGTGTCGTTTATCTCGCTGGTGTTCTTTGGTCTTGCGCTCTTCTTTTGCGCTCCTCTTGTAGTGTCCATTTTGCGGGAAGGATCTGAAGAGTATGATCCTCATCGTTCCTAAACAAAAGAATTTTAAACGAGTGTCGCATTCTTTCTCGTGAGGTGATCGTTCATGGCAACGTTAAAGAAGTTTCTCACTCTTGGTTTAAAGGTAGCAAAGGCAAGTAAGCGTTCTGCACAGCAATGTGTTGAGAAGTGTATGGAGGCAGGTGTGTTATCGCCAAAAGAAGGAAAGCAGATCTTAAAGGATGTCTATTCTGAGGTGACTTCGGAAGGTAAAAAAGTAGCGAAGTATATGAAAAGAGAGATGAAGTCTGAAATGGGCAAAGCCAGAAAGTATACGGAAAAGAAGCTCAAGAAGATGGCCAAAAAACCTTCTAAGAAGTCTGGAAAGTCAACGAAGAAAAGGTCTTCTAAGAAATCAGGCAAGAAATCAACTTCAGGCAAGGGTAAGTCAAAGAAGTCTTCGTCAAAATCAAGTAAAAAGAGGTCAGGCAGAAAATCGTCTAGAAAATCAAAGAAATAAGGCGAAAAACTAAGTTTTTTATACTTCTTCTTTTTTGTTTTGGCAATGAAATTTGATTTTGCCAAGCAATTTACTGGCGATGATCCTTTTACTGATATTTTGGGTCAGGATCGTACGAAGTTTCAGCTTAAATCTGCGCTTTTGATGAATCGTCATCTTTTGATTGTTGGAGCTCCCGGCATTGGCAAGACGACGCTTGCAAAAAACGTTGCTAAGCTGTTGCCTCCAAAAACCTTGTCTACTTGCGAGTTTCATTGTGATCCAAAACAACCGCGCTGTACTGCTTGTCGCAAAAAACAACCGAGGACTGCAAGGATTCCTGGTGCTGAGCGTTTTGTTCGTGTGCAGGGAAGTCCTGATTTGACTGTTGAGGATTTGCTTGGAGATATTGATCCAATTATGGCTCTTAAGTTTGGTCCTTCATCGCCGGAAGCGTTTAGTCCTGGAAAAATTTTTCGTGCTAATCATGGTATTTTGTTTTTTGATGAGGTTAATCGTGCTCCTGAAAAGATTCAGAATAGTTTGTTGCAGGTCTTAGAGGAGGGAACTGCTACATTGAGCGGTTTTCGTGTTGAGGTTCCGACGAATTTCTTGTTTATTGGCACGATGAATCCTGAAGAGGCTGCTGCAACGGAGAAATTGTCTGCTGTTTTTATGGATCGCGTTGATGTGGTGCACATGTCATATCCTGACAGTCAGGATTTAGAAGAGCAGATTGTGAGAAAAAAGGGCAAGACCTTGGATGTTGAGTTTCCGCAGAAGGTTTTGCGTTTGTTAATTGTTTTTGTTCGTCGTATTCGTGAGCATAAGGATGTGCAAAAGAAGCCTTCTGTGCGTGTATCGATTGGATTATTTGAACGTGCACAGGCTAATGCGTTTCTTCATGGTCTTTCAACGGTGTCTATGAAGGAAGTGCAAGAGGCTATTATTTCTGTATTGAGTCATCGTATCGAACTCAAACCTTCTGTCAAGTACCTGCAGACGCCTAAGGAATTCCTCGCCCAAGAGCTGGAAAAATTTGCTCGTGATATGGGTCTTGACGGTGGTGATGGCCTTTGACCTTGAGGTCGAGGTAAAACAACTTACTAAGGCTGAAGAGGCGGAAGGGAAGCTGAAGACGAGTCTTGATGAGGCCTTGATGCATTCTGTTCTTGAAGGTGATAAGAAGACTATTGATGAGGGTGCAGTAATTGAGGAGGCTTTGAATCGTAATATTCATTCTTTTACGCCTGATCTTTCTTTTGAACAGCTTGTTAATAATTTTCAGATGGCTAAGAAGATTCTTGGTCCAAAAATTATTCGTTATCTTACTGGTTTTGATGAATCGTATGTTGAGAAGAATGTTCGTATTCCTGAGTTTCAAAAGGAGATGAAGAAGAATATGGACGCTGCTGTTGAGCAGATGCGTCGAAAGAAGATTATTGATGATTTTGGTCAGTTTACTGATCAGGGTATTCAGCTTGCCGCGCTCGTGATGTATACTCGTGAATTGGAACGTGTTCTTCCTCGTGGCATGTTTGGTGAAAAACTCCTTAAGGAATCTTCGCAGTATGGTGATCGTCATGAAACACGGCCTACAAAGAAGGGTGATTCGTACCGTGATCTTGCTGTGCGCGAGAGTGTGCGTATGGCAGTACGGCGCAGTCATAAGAGTTTGCATAAAGAGGATTTGCGTACTCATACGCGTCACAAGTTGGGAACGATCTATATCGTGTATGCTGTTGATGCTTCTGCGAGTATGAAGGGTAAAAAGATTGCTGTGGCAAAACGTGCTGGTATGGCTTTGGCGTTTAAGGCCTTGTCGCAACAGGATAAGGTAGGTTTGATTGTGTTTAGCAAGGATGTGCATACTGCTGTTGCTCCAACGAGTGATTTTAGTGTGTTGCTTCAAAGGATTATTCGTGTGCGCGCCTCAAAACAGACTGACTTTGCTGTAATGCTCGAGCGTGCTGCCCGTCTTTTTCCTCTTGAAGGCGTAACCAAACATCTTATTGTGTTGACTGATGCTTTACCCACTGCCGGTGATGCGCCTGAAACGGAGACATTGCGTGCTATTTCCTTGGCAAAGGATGCAGGTATTACGGTGAGTATTGTTGGTATTGGTCTTGATAAGAAGGCAATGTCTTTTGCTAAGCGTTGTACTGAGCTAGGTGATGGTCGGCTCTCTCTGGTGAGGAATCTTGAGCAGGTTGATCGTATTGTTCTTGAGGATTATGAGAGTTTGCTCTCCTAACGCCATGCTTATATAGTTCTCGCCCTTTTTGTGGTGTATGTATTTGTCGCGTGATCAGCGGAACATTTTGCGTGAGTCGAGTTTTTACGCTATTTATTCTTCTCTTACCTTATCCTTGATTGTTCCTTTTGCTCTTGCGTTGGGAGCGTCTAATGTGTTTATTGGTTTTTTGACTGCCGCGCAGTTTCTTGCTATCATGCTTGCTCAAATTCCTGGTGAGCGCGCGGTGGAGCGTGTGGGTAAGCGTGTTGTTTTTTTTGCTACAACGACTTTGGCGCGTTTATTATGGATGGTGATTCTTTTAGTTCCCATTTATTTTGGTGGTAGTCTTGGTGTTCTTTTGGTGTTTTTCTTTGTGATCAATTTTTTGGAATATTTTGCTGAGCCTGGGTATTTGACGATGATTGCTGAAGTGGTAAATAGGAAGACGCGTGCATGGTTTTTCGCTACTAAGAATTCTGTGAAGGTGTTGTTTAATACTGGTTGTTTTTTTATTGCGGGTTATTATCTTGATTTGTATCCTCGCGATTCTACTCTTGGTTTTTCAAATCTGATGCTTATGGGTGTGATTTTTGCTATTATCGCGTCATATTTTATGGCTGGTGTGACGACCAAGACAGAGCCTCGCAGGCGTATTCATCGTATTCGCGATTACTTTCATTTGCGTCCCGGTTTTGTTCGTTTCATGATGTTTGTGGTTGTCTTTAATTTTGCTGTGCAGTTGGCAAGCCCGTTTATTACAGTGTACCAGTTGGATCATTTGGCTTTGAGTTATCGTTTTTATGCGGGTCTTATTGTGATTGCAATGGTTACTCGTGTCTTGTCTCAACTGCATTTGGCAAAGATTTGTGCACGTTATGGTGAAAAGCCTGTAGCATATATAAGCGTCGCACTTACTGCGTTGATTCCTTTAGTGTTTTTGGCAAGTGACGGCCGTCCATGGATGTTGGTTGCTGCTCACATGCTGGTGGGTTTCGCTTTTGCGGGTGCTGATCTTACCGTGATCAATATGTTGTTTCATTTTACCTCTGATAAGGATCGTTCGTTTTACATGTCAGCATATGTGGTCATGGCTGCGGCACCTCTTGTTGTTGCTCCTCTTCTTGGCGGATGGATTGCGGATAATGTCGCGTGGGTATTGGGCGGTATTCCTTTGGTGTTCATTCTTTCAGCGGTGTTGCGGTTGTTCAGTGCGAGTATGTTGTGGCGTATTCCTGGTAAGCCTAAGGCACCTATGGGAACAGTGTTTTTGAAAATGGCAGAGTTTCATCCTGAAAAGGGTGTTCATAAGGCAGCGCGTTTGGTGAGAAAGGAGGTCAAGCGTTTCAAATGGTAGGTGTTGAGTCTGAGATCGTCCGTTTATGCCGTCATATTGAGCGCGATAATAAGGTAAAGATTCTTTTTGCTGTTGAGAATGGTTCTCGTGCGTGGGGTATGCAATCTCACAATAGTGATTATGATGTGCGTTTTGTGTTTGTCCATCCTCTTGAGCGTTATATTGCTCTTCGTCCGCCTCTTGCTGTTATTGATCATACGATGGGATTGTTTGATGTGGTAGGATTTGATGTGATGAAGTTTCTCAAGCTTCTTGCAGCGTCTAATCCGACGGTGATTGAATGGTTGGTGTCTGATTGTGTGTATGTGGGCGAGCAACCTGCTCCTCTTCGTCGTTTTGCTCTTCGACAGTGTAATCCTGCTAGTTTGTATCATCATTATCGTAGCTTGTGTCGTAAAAATTTTGAGAAATATATTGTGTCTGGCAAAAAGCCTACTATGAAAAAGTATTTGTATGTGTTTCGTGGTTTGGTCAATGCATTGTATGTGGCTCAGTTCAAGAAGGTTCCTCCTATTCGTTTGGATCGTGCGATAGCGAAGGTCGCGTTGCCTGAGAGGATCAGATCTGAGCTGTTGTTGTTACTTGATCGTAAGCGTCATGCTAGGGAATTGGATCGTATGGAGCATGCTGGGTTGTTATGTCGTTTTGTTAAGGATTTCTTGGCTCATACACAAGTGGTTGCTGCTCGCAGTCCTACTGTGGCGCTGCTTGATGAGTGGTTGCACACACTTCTTCTTTAATTTTTCATAGTGTAAATAATGAGACACCTTGGAGTACTGACACTGATCGTGCGGAGTATACTTTTTGTTTTGTATGTTTGCGTCTCAAAGTGCTTATATACCAGTTGGTCTTTCTAAAAAAATACCGGGAAAAAAGGTGATGCTTTTCTGGGGTTCACTTCGGTGAACCTCATTCAAAAGAAGGGGTGAGAGTTATGAAAGCAGTTAAATGGGAACACGTGATAAAAAATAAAAGTTTGAATGAATTCTTTGAGGACGACTAGTCGCTTTTCTTTTCTTTTCTACATAAATGCTTTAATACTCTGCCTTTTTTGTTCGCGCTATGGATAAAGAGGAGTATGCGCTACTCATTCAGGATGCTTTAAAGCGCAATGAATGTATTGTGCTTGCCTGTTATTGTACTGTTCGTTATTCTGGTCGTGTGGAGAGTTTTCTTGAATTTGGTGATCGTGTGGTCCTGATTAAGCCTGATAATGTGGTTATTGTACATCAGCCTTCTGGTAATGCACCTGTTAATTATATGAGGCCCGACACTGATATTCATGCTTTTGTGAAAAGGCATAATTTGATTATTAAGACGAGCAATGTTAAAAATAAGGATTTTATGAGTCTTGAGATTGAAAAAGTGTATTTCTTTAACACGCATAAGTTGGAGGATGGGCAATCGATTACGGTGCAGGGTACTGAAAAAGATATGTCTGACATGCTTTATGATAATCCTTCCATGGTTGAGACGGGTTTTACTCCTGTAAGTCGCGAGGAGCAAACGACGTATGGTTTTATTGACGTGTTTGGCACTGATAAGGATGGTGTGCTCACGATTGTGGAGTGCAAGCGTTTTCGTGCGGATCTTGGAGCGGTAACTCAACTTCGTCGTTATGTGGAGAAGGTCAAGAAGTCAAAGGGTGTTGATCAAGTGCGCGGTATCATTGCTGCGCCAAAGATTACTGGTAATGCATTAAAGATGTTGGAGGACTGGGGTTTTTCTTTTAAGCAGGTGACTCCTCCGATGTATTTGCAACGTTTTGATCGTGATCAGTCGAGATTAGATGCGTTTAACAATGGGTGAAAAGAAAAGAGTCGGAGTGGGTTTTGGCGTGCTTATCCGTAAAGGTAACTTGATTCTTCTTGGTAAGCGTCATGATGATCCCAAGAAGGCTTCGAGTGAATTGCGGGGTGAAGGAACCTGGACTATGCCTGGTGGCAAATTGGAATTTGGTGAATCGTTTGAAGAAGGAGCGATTCGTGAAGTGCGCGAAGAAACAGGGATACAAGTAAAAAAGGTCCGGATCATGTGCATTAATAATGATAGGGTTGAGGGAGCGCATTTTGTGACTATAGGAATGATGTGTGAGAGTTTTATCGGCGAACCTCATGTTTGTGAGCCGGACGAAATAACGCAGTGGCGTTGGTTCTCTCTTGATGCCTTGCCTACTCCTCTTTTCTTTGCCAGCAGGAAGATCCTTGATAATATTCGTGAAAATATTTTTTACAGGGATGCTACAGCGCGTGAATGATGGTGAATCCTTGCTTGACCACGGGAAAAGCGTGTTGTCCATTTATGATGAGTGATTCGTTCGCATCGTAGATGATGTATCCTGCGTCTTTTTCTAACGTACCTTTGCTGCGTACTATGCGGAGTTGTTCTGGACCCTGGTCTATGAGGTCTTCGATCACTCGGTAATGGCTTTGCATCACAAAGATGTGTTGTCGGTGTATGATGATCAATGTCACGAGCGACATACTAGTATAAGTATGCTTTTGCTTATTAGTTCTTGTGCAGGTCCGTCCACAAAGTTTACGTGAGCTCTAGAATTTTTTCGCGTGAGCGATGTCCTCTTAGTATGCGCACTTTCTTCTTTGTGTGTTTCGCTACAAATTTGACGAGGGCAAGATTTGCTTTATTGTCTTTGGCTGGTGCTGCAATGGAGATGTGTACGGCTTCCCGTTCATGGTCGTATCCGAGAATTTCTGTTTTTGCAGCTCCCGCCTTGATAATGACGTGCAGCTGTCCGTTCTTGACATATTCGTTTAGGCTTATTTCTCGCGCCACGTGTGACCGCATTTTTCGCATTTGAAGAATCGTGATTCCGGCTCATCTGCTCCTCTCATTTGTATGGTCCAATAATGTGCTCTGCCGTGTTTGCATTTTGGACAAACGGCATCGATGAGTGGGTTAACGTTTG
Organism: Candidatus Woesearchaeota archaeon; assembly: GCA_014729505.1. Taxonomy (GTDB): domain Archaea; phylum Nanobdellota; class Nanobdellia; order Woesearchaeales; family ARS49; genus WJJS01. Next base: position 63,690 of record WJJS01000013.1, on the reverse strand, counting down.
GTTCGTCTGCTACTTCCACATTTTCTATCTCTTTGTTTCCTTCTTCAGTGAAAGTGACTGTTGCATCTTCAACGGTTTCTCCGCATTGACAGATGAAGATTTTTCTTTTTTTTTCTTGTTTTGGCATCATCATTGATCCGCACTTTTTGCAAAAGATCATATGCCCCCTCCAATGCCGACGAGTGCTAATAATTCGACAAAGATAATTTTGATGTAGCCCACCCATGGTATGCGGAATAATGCTTTACCAACGACTTGTTCTGGTTGTATGCTTTGTTCAAAAGCTGCCACCGCGCAATTATGGTCTCCTTTTGTACGATACGTGCCGTTCGTGTTATCGATGAGCCGGTGGATGATGGGTTCGCTTCGTCGTGGACTCATGAACACTATGACTTCGCCGATCTCTACGTTCTCTGCTCCTGCAAGGACCATGATGTCTCCTTTGTTGAATCCGTGTGCAAAACGATAGTCGAGGAATGTTTCTTTTGTTATGCCGTACTGGTCATAAAAGGATGCTTGTGGTGACGAACTGCAACTGGAGGTCCACCACTGGTCGAATGTTCCGTCATGTTCCATGCTTCCCGAGACGACTGCAACGATGGGAAAACCCGTTCCCAGTATCAGTCCGAGAAAGGGATACAGGAGAAATCGTATAATAATAAATGCAAGGATGAGATTAAGTGCGAGGCTGCCGAGACTGTCTCCGTACCACACGTATCGCCAAAATCGCTTTAATTGCTTTGCAAAACTCATACGGTGGAGCAATAAGGACTCCTTTTTAAACGTGATGGTTCTTTGTTTCACGTCAATAGTGGTTATTGCTGCTTGATAGTAGACAATCTTATAAGCGCGGTTTATTTTATACTTTCATGGTTGATATTCCTCACGCTAATTATTACGAGGGCATTTTGCAGTTGCGCAATCCTTCTGAAGAGTTGGTAGAGTTTGTACTTACTACTGTCCAAGACGATGAGAGGGCGGTGATTACCAAAATTAAGGAAGTCAAGGGCGGTCTTGATTATTATATTTCGTCGCAGAAATATTTGCAGATTCTTGGAAAAAAGATCAAGAAAAAGTTTTGGGGGGAGTATAAACTTACTTCCACTTTGCATACGCAGGATAAGATGGGTAATAAATTGTATCGTATTACGATACTTTTTCGTTTGTATGATTTTAAGCAGGGCGATCTTGTGCTTGTCGGTGGCGAGGAGTATGTGGTCGAACAATTGCGCAACAAGGTGCAAGTAAAACATGTGAAGTCGCACAAGAAAGAATGGGTTAACCCCGAGCAGATTACTGTTCTTTGAATCGTTGTTGGTACGTTTTTATGAGGTGTGAGAGGTGTTGTTTTGATTGTTGCGCTTGTGTGATCTCTGTTGTGAATAGGTAAGGTATATTTTGGATATTATGGAGTGTGACTGGACAGGTATATGGTATGCTTCTCCGTGCCAATTCTTTGCAGATCTGTTCTCCTGGTGTTTGGGAAAAATAGAGGTGCACGTCGCATAGTGTATTGAGAAATGCTGTGCTGTATGCTTCCGGATTATCAATATAGAGGTGTTTGCTGGTACGTTTAACTTTTTTTGCCAGGGTGTGCAGGTGTTGTACAAACAGTTTTTTTGTGTCTTGTTGTAAAAAAATCTGTAGATCTGCGTGTTTTTTCTTTTCTTGGGTAAGATATCTGTCCTTTTCTCGCAGTTTTTTGTAGAGTTCTGCAATGATTCTTGCGTGTTTTTCGCTATATGGTATTCGCGGAGATGGTTGTTTCTTTTTTTCGCGTAGTTGTTGTTGCAGTTGCTGTACTTTTTTTTGTTGTTGCTGATAGCATTGTTTTTTTCGGAAAAGTTCTTCTTTAAGTGCAATTATTCTTTTGCTCAGTCGTTGTATCTCGCTTGCAAAGTCTCTTGATGGCGTTTTGGTAATGGTGTTATGCGATTCTTTTGTGTTGAGCAGGTCATATGCGTGGACTATGCTGAGTTGTCGTTGTAAGACTATGCGCGCAAGCGGGACAAAGGAGATCTGTTTGTTGTCTGCAAAGCGCTTTATTCTTTTAAGCAGTGTTTGTTGTTTTTTGTATGCAAAGCGTGCTGCGCTAAGAGCGTCGCGTTCGTGATGGTTTTTTCCTTGTTCTTTTATTTTGTCTTTTGAGAGGAGGTCTTGTGATGGTGTGATGACAATAGCGCCTATTGTGGTGCCAAGCGAGGAGATGAGGTCTGGAGTTTTTGCTTTGTCTGTGCCGATGATAAGCACGTGGCCTTGTTCGCGGCAGATGCGAACGACTTCGTCATGTCCCAATCCTTTTGCTGAACCGATGTGGATGGGCGATCCGTGGTGATCGAGAAATGCGTAGCCTGTTGTGGTGCCCGGATCAATGCCTGCTATGAGAAGTTTATCCATGTAAGATGATGATATTGCCTCGCCCTTTCTTGAGTTTTTTTATGCGTCCTTCGTGTTCAAGTTGGCTGAGTGCTAAAGAGATTTTTGCTTCAGAGTAGGAGAATTGTTTTCGTATTTCTTTTTGTGTTGTGCGTCCTTGTTGACTTTGTAGAAAGGAGATAATGTTTTGCAGTAGTTCGTCATCCACTTGTTGATCGAATTCTGAGTGTTCTCGTTTTTTCCTGTGACGTATGACTAACCACGCTCCCATCAGCGCGAGAACGGCGACCACCACGACAACATACCATGCAGTGTACGTTGTTGTCTCTTCAACATATGGTTCTTCTGCGCTGGTGTCTTCAAGATCTAAGAGTAGTTGTTCGAGATCTTCAAACGTGTCAACAAGGATAAGGTCAACGATGTATGTTCCTTCGTGTGGTATTTGTACGTCTTCGATTACTGCGAGTTGTTCAGTTCGGGCGACCAGTTTGTATGTTCCTGGTGTGACTTCAAAAGAGTATGTTCCGTTACGTGCGACCAATTGTTGCTTGCTTTGTGCTGAGCTGAGTTCTATGATCGCATTGTCAACTTCTTGTAGTGAGAGATCATACACCGTGCCGTGCAGTGTTGCTGCAAGCGCTGCTTGACTGGTGAGCAGCACTGCGATGATGATAGCCCAGTTCATGTGTGTGCGTACTCGTATTTTACTTATAAAGATTGCTCGTTCTTCATCGCTCGTAAAGCTTTTCTAAAGCTTTAGGCAAGTGTATTTATAAGGAACTTTTGCCCCCTAGAGCCTAGAGCATGGCTCTGGAGGATTGATGATGAAGAAAATTATGGCTTTGGTGGTCTTGGGTGTTTTCCTATTGAGTATGATGCCCTTGGTTGCTTCGCAACCCGAGGATCGTGGAAGAAACGCTGAAGATCGTATGGAGGCGGCAAAGAATCGTCTTGAAGTAGCAAAGAATCGTTTGGATCAGGTAAAGGAACGTGTAAAAAATATTCGTGAACAGGCAAAAGAGCGTCACGAAACAGCTAAGCAACGTCTTGAACAAGTAAAAGAATGTGGGGATGCTGAGACTCAGGAATGTCAGCAGCTTCGTTTGAATGCTAAAGATAATGCTCGGGAATTTTTACTTTCCGCTGCTGATCGTATGTTAAATATTTTGGCAAAGGCTCAGGAGCGACTTGAAGCGTCATCTGCTAAGAATAAGGAAGAACAGCTCGCAGATCTTGATGAGCGATTAGCAGAAGTGGAGGCTGCGCGAGTATTGATTGAGTCTCTTGATGACGAGAGTACTCGAGAAGAATTTCAAGAAGCTACTCAAACACTTCGTGAAGCCTGGTCTAAGGGAAAAGAAGAGGCTCGAAGTACTGTTGCAAAGGTTGCCCGTGAACGATATGGTGGCGCCTTGAAGAATCTTGAAAAGCTCGAAGCTACGTTGGACAAATTTATGCAACGTGCAAGAACGGCAGGGCTTAATGTAAGCGATATTGATCGTACCGATTTTGATGAGGCTGTTGTTGAGGTTGAGGACGCTATTGATGTGATGAACGGATATATTGATGCTGGTGATATGAAAAATGCAGCGCAACAATTGCAGCAAGTCAAGAATCGTATTCGTGAAGCCGCTGGTGAAGTCAGAGAGATTCGCGAACAATTGCGAGAACAAAGTCAAGAAGCTCGAGGTTTATTGCGAAAGGCACAGGATGAAGTAGAAGCTGATGATGTTGATGACTCTGACAGTGATGATCTTGATGATCAGGATGAAAGCGACGATGATGACAATAGCGCAAGTGGCAATAACAGCACTGGTAATGGAGGAAATGCGGCGTAAGGTTTAAATGTACCTTACTCTTTTTTCCTTTTTGGTGATACATATGAAAAAGTTGCTGCTTGTTGTAACAGTGCTGCTGATCATCTTTGTGGCTTGTAAGGGCGACGTTGACACTCCTACTGATGGTACCGCACCGGATGATGGGATGGACACTGATCAGGGAGACACTGATACGTCTGCTGATACTGCTGCTTCTAAGAGTGAAGCTGTCGCTGATGATGTTACTGATATCGTTGATGATCTTGATCTTGAGGATCTTGAAAGTCTTGAGTCTAGTCTCGATGAGGATCTCGGCGATCTTACCCTAACATAATAAACTCTTTTCTTTTTCTCTTTTTATGATTGATATTGACGGCAGTTATCTTGAGGGTGGTGGCCAGATTGTGCGTACCGCTCTTGCCTTATCAACGATTACTGGGAAGGCCTTTCGTATTCGCAATATTCGTAAGGGTCGAAAAAATTCTGGTCTTAAAGCGCAGCATGTGCATGCTATTAAAGCGCTTGAAAAATTGTGTAATGCTGAAGTGACTGGAGGTGATCTTGGATCTTTTGAAGTGGAGTATATTCCTGGAAAACTGCAGTCTAAGAGTGTGAAAATTGATATTGGTACAGCCGGTTCTGTTACTTTGTTACTGCAATCCTTATGGCTTCCTCTTCTTTTTGGTGATAAACTGGTGCGTGTGCGTGTGAGAGGTGGTACGAATACATGGTGGTCCATGCCTGTTGAATATTTGCAGCATGTGTTTCTTCCTTTTCTTCGACCCTTGGCTCGTGAGGTTGAAGTTGCTGTTCTGCGCAGGGGTTATTTTCCAAAGGGTGGTGGAGAAATTGAAGTGAAGGTAAGGCCTCGTTTTTCTGTAAATGACTATGACAGTTTTGAAGCGTTTTGGGAGGATGTTCGTACGAGTGGTTTGAATTTTACGAGAAAAGAGCAGGGCACGTTGCAGATGATTCAGGGTCTTGCTCATGCATCTTCTGATCTTGCTTCCCGTCATGTTGCAGAACGCATTGCGCAGGGTGCAAAACAAGTTCTTGCGCCAAGAGCTTTGACGAGGATCCGTGTTGAATACGCTGATACGTTGAGTACGGGAACGGGTATTACGTTATGGGCGCGCTACAGTCATGCCGATGATGTGATGCCTCAAGTCGTGCTTGGCGCTGATCGCCTGGGCGAGCTGAATGTTCCTGCTCATGAGGTGGGACTTCGGGCCGCTCGCGAGTTGGTTGCTGCAATGGACTCTGGTGCTGCGGTTGATGCTCATGCGGCTGACAACCTTATTCCTTTGATGGCCTTGCTTTGTCCTAGCACTATTCTTGTTCAAAACGTGACTTCGCATACGAGAACGAATATTTATGTGTGCGAGAAATTCTTGTCTTCGAGGTTTACAATAGAGGGAGAAATGATTTCAAGCAAGTTCGGCTAGTTTGAGATTGTTTTTGAGTACTTTTATCTCATAGCTGAGGATTCTTTTCTCATCTGATTTTTTGATTTTGTCAAGAAGTACTTCTACTTTTGAGAGGCGTACTATTGCTCCTTGAGTGTCGCCGCGTTCAATGAGTTTCTTGATGTACTCCAGTTCTTCATGAATATTGCCGTGGGAAAAAATAGGTTTATGCAGTTCTGGATGGATATGTTCTGCTTTTTCTCGTTTGACCATGTCTTTGATCCTGCGATCTACTTGTTGCTCTAATTCTTTGAGTTCCTTCTCTTTTTCTTTGAGGAGGTGTTCTTCAATTTTTGGATCTACTGCTGCAGACATGAGATCCGCTTTTGCTTTTTTAATAAGTTTTTTGAGTCGTGCTTCTCGTTTTTCCAATTTTGGTATTTGTGCCTTTAGTGCTTTTGCTCGTGCAACGACTTTTTGCTCTTCTTGGAGTAATTCTTGTTGTTTTTTGAGTTGGATTTCTTGTTTTGCTATTTCTTTTGCTCGAGTATCGAGTGTTTCTTGTCGTTTTGCGATAAATGCTTGTTTTGTTTCAAGCTTCGCTTGTTGTTGTTCCATTTTTTGTACTGCTGCGAGTAGCGATTGTTCTTCTTGTGACATTTTGTTGTAATATTTTTGATAAGCAGTTACTGTGTCGTGTAGTTCTTTTTCTTTTTCTTTGAGGAGAAGTAGATCGGAGTCAACAAGAGTATTGACTGCTTTGAGAGCTTTTCGAGATTCTTCTGTATGTCCTTGGATGAACTGTGCTTGTTCGCTGTAGTGTTCAGTAAATAGGTTGAGTTGTGCTCTGACTGCCGCGTCCATCTCGTCTAGTTTTTGTTTTTCGACTTGGATGTCTGCTCGCAGATCATTGAGTAGTTTTCTTTCTTTTGCAAATTGTTGTTCTCGTTTGTGGAATGTTTGGCTTTCTTCATCTAATTTTTTGAGTTTTTTGTTAATGTTGTCTTCTGTTTTTTTGAGTGATTCTTCTCGTGTTAAGAGTTCTTTTCGCTGTTTTTCCAGTGTTTGCTGTGCTTGTTCTAATGATTGTTGTGCTTTGGTAATCGAGCTTGCTTGTTTTTGCAGTTCTTTGAGTTCTTCTTTTTGTTGTGCGAGTTGTTCTTGCTCTTTTTTGTTTTTTTGTGCCTGTGATTCTACTTGTGATGCTTGTGAGAGTATGCGTTTGATTTCTTTGGCTTGTGCATCGAGTTCTGCTTCTCGTGCATCGAGTTTTTCCTTTTCTTTTCTGCTGTCTTCTTCAAATTGTGCTTGTTCTCTGGTGAGTCGTACACGTTCTGCATCGACGCGTTCTCTGTCTTGTTGAATTTGTTTTGCGAGTTCTTCGTGATGTGCTTCTATTTTTTCTTGTTGTTTTTTTGCAGCTTCAATGGATGCTTGTATTGCTTTGAGTTGTTGTTCTTTTGATGCTATTTTCAGAGTCCATTGTTCTTTGTGTAATTCGTGTTGTTGTTCGTGTGCTTTTTTCTGTGCTTTTTTGGCTTCTTTTAGTGTTGTTGCCAGCTCATCTAATTCTTTCTTTTTTGCTACAATGCGTTCCCATTCTCGTGATTGTCGCTGTGCTTCTCGTTCCTTAAATGCATGTTCTTCGGCTTTGAGCTGTTTTTCCAAGCGCTTTTCATATTCCTTTTTTTCTTGTTCGAGTATTCTGTCTTTTGCGCGCAGTGCTTCTCGTTGTGCGACAATATCTTGATGGAGTGCTGCTCGTTCTTTTTCTAATTCTTTGACGAGTTGTGTGTGTTGTGCTTTGAGTGTTTGCCTAAGATCGTTATACTTGCCTTCGAGTGCTTCTCGTTGTGCGATGATTTCTTCTTGTAGTGCTGCTTTTTCTTCGTTAAGCTCTCTTTTGCGGTCAAGATGTGTTACTCTTTGTTTTTCTCGTTCTTTTTCCAGTGTTTGTTGTAGTTGTTTGCGTTCTGCTTTTAGAGCCTGTAGTTGTTCTTGGTATTGTTGCTTGTATTTCTCTCGGGCCCGTGCTAATTTTTCTTTGTGCTCTTTTCGTTGTTCTACAAGTGCGGTGTGTTGTTGTTGCTGCAGGGACCTGATTTCTATGACTTGTGCTGCAAGTGCGTCTTTTTGTTCTTGCAGTTCTTCTTTCCATTGTTTTTTCTCTTGTGAAAGGGTTTCTCGTTCTTGTTGGAGTTTCTCTCGTGCCCGTTGTAGTTGTTTTTCCAGGCGAGGAAATGATTTGACTTTTTTATGTAATTCCTGGAGTTTTCGTCGTTCTCGTTGCATCTTTTCAAGTCGTTGTTGTTGTTCTTTTTCTCGTTGATTGAGTGCCAGTAGTTTGAGTTCTACGTCGCGCGCGTGCTGTTGTAATGTTTTGTGCTCTTCAACTTGTTCTGCCAGTTCTGTTTTTTTGGCTTCAAGGGCGGTGAGCTTTTTTTCTGCTTGATCGCTTTGTTTGGCGAGGTTTTTTTGCAGTTTGAGAATGTCTTTTTTTGTTTGCGAGATGACTTTTCTTTCTTGTGCGATTTTTTCCCGTTCTTTTTGTATAGCTTCTCGTTCTTTGCGTATTGCTGAGGCGACTTCCCGTTGTTCGGCTAGTGCGCGTCGGGCTTTTTGAGCATCTTTTTGTGCTCGTGCAAGTTCTTTTCGTTTGGCTACGAGTTGTTCGTGTTCTTCAGAATGTTGTTCTGCGATGGTTTCATAGCGCGATTGTTGTCGTTTGAGTGTTGTCTGTTTTTTGTCTATGCGTCGTTCCTGCGCGTCGAGTGCTCGTTTTTTTTGATTGACTGTATGCAGAAGATCTTTTACTTGTTCTTGCCTCTTTTTAATATCCTTGACGAGTGCAGTATTGTATTTGATACTTTTTTCTACTTCTTTACCGTGATCGATAATGTCTTGCGTGGTTTTTAGTTGTTTTTTGAGATGTTCAAGCTTCTCTTTCTTTTTTTCAATTTCACGACTGAGTGACGCAGAACTGGCCATACTATAAGAAAGCTGAACTTTCTTTATAATCTTTTGTCATTATTAATAAATAGTGAATGTTTGTGATCCTTGTGTGTGGTGCGCGCTACTCTTTTATATCAGTCAGGTACTCGTACGTCATGAATGTGGTCTTTGATCGTCTGGTGCGCTGGCATAAGAGTGCGAGTGCCTGGCTTCGACGAATGTATGCGTGGGTATTGAGTTGGGCGTATACGAAGTATGCTGCTCTTGTGCTCTTTATTGTTGCTTTTCTTGAAAGCAGTATCTTTCCTTTGCCTCCAGACACGCTCATTGTGCTGCTTGCATTGGCGCGACCTTCTCGTGCGTTCTGGTATGCTGTTGTGGGAACGGTAGGATCTGTGCTTGGCGGATTGTTGGGTTATTATGTCGGAGCGGTTCTTTTTGATTCTGTTGGGCAGCTTATCCTTGACAGTTGGTCGTTGCATGATGAATTTGCCATTGTGGGTGAGTATTTCTCTGCTGGTGCGTTTCTCACTATTGCTGGTGCTGCGTTTACTCCTATTCCTTACAAGGTCTTCACTATTGCTGCTGGTTTTTGGTCTATTGATTTGTGGGTTTTTTTTATTGCCAGTCTCGCGGGTCGTGGTCTGCGCTTTTTTCTTGAAGCATCCTTGCTCTTCTTTTTTGGCAAGCGTATTGAGAAGTTTGTGGAAAAGTACTTAGGTTGGTTATCGTTTGGTCTGTTCTTAATTGTAGTGTTGATTGTGATTGCGTGGCGGTATTGGTAAAAACGGAAGAGGAATACTGCGCTAGCATAAGTAGCTGGGCTAACTCTGTTGTATACTGATGCCAAGACCGGTCTGCTACTGCGCTGGTTTGCTGGCTAGAAGCGATGTGTCTATTCGTGTGGGTGCACAGGACATTTGCGCAGTATTGTCTAGGACGGCGCATGGTCCTCGTAACAAGTACTATCCCTTTTTTGAATTACAGAAATAATTCTGTGCGATAAATGGCAAGTGTTCATCTCGCTGTCGTGTGGCAGTACGTGTCAGGTACTGACCGAAACTGTTAAATATTGTGATGGCAAAGACACGTGTATGGCGAAAAAAAAGAGCATCTTTGATGGTGACTATGAAGAGGAAGGTATAGAACCTGAGGAATTTGAATTTCTTGATGAGCCTGAAGAACATACTGAGACGAGTGATGAGATAGAGATGCAGATGCACATTGGTGAGACTCCTGTTGATGTGTATAGTGAAGAAGGACTTGATGAAGAGATGGAAAATGATGAGATCGAACCGTGGGAGGAAGGTTTCATGCATGGCGAACTTCATGGTGGTTCTATGGCGGAATGTTATACCTGTGGCAAGGTGCTCGATCAGGAGTCAGATGATATTTTTGAACGTGAAGTGGAGCATGTGCGTCGCGTGTATTGTTCTGTTGAGTGTCGTGATCAGGATCGGTGATGCCTACGATTGTTGAAGGTTCTGCGCGTATTCGTATCCCAAAGGCCGTCGGCATATCAAAAAAGATGCCTGTCTTTTATAATCCGCACATGGCTTTTAATCGCGATATTTCTGTTCTACTAGTCGGGGTGCTCAGGCCTCAAAGGATGTGTTTGCCTCTTGCAGCGTCCGGTATTCGTGCTATCCGTTTTGCTAAGCAGGTGCCTGAAGCAGTAATATGTGCAAATGATGTTAATCCTCGGGCTGTTTCTTTGATGCGTTCAAATGCGAAGATGAATGAGGTACGGTTTGATATTGAAAACAGGGATGCTAATGAATTGCTGCTTTCTTCTGGAGGTTTTGAGTATATTGATCTTGATGTTTTTGGATCACCCAATCCTTTTCTTGATGCCAGTTGTAAAAGAATGTCTCGAGGAGGTATTCTTGCAGTGACTGCTACTGATACTGCAGCGCTTGCAGGGACGTATCCCAAGGCTTGCGCTCGAAAGTACTGGTCGCGGCCTTTGCGTAATGAACTCATGCATGAGATCGGGTTGCGCATTCTTATTCGCAAAGTGCAATTGATTGGCGCGCAGTATGATAAAGCTCTTGTGCCTGTCTTTGTGCACGCTACGAGGCATTATGTGAGGGCGTACATGATGGCAAGGCCGGGAAAGTCTGCTGTGGATAAAGAACTTGCTCGCCACGTGAGTGCCTGGTGGTGTTCTTGTTGTGGTCTTGCATATTCTGCATCATGTGGTACTGCTCAGGAGTTCGGACCGTTTTATGATGGTCCATTGTGGGATGTATTGCTCGTCAAAAAGATGCGCGCGCTGGCTCAGGGTCATCATGAGAAATTTTTTTCAGTTATTGAACAAGAAGCCGCCATTCCTGTGGTGGGTTTTTTTGATCCTCCGTCGTGGTGTAAGCGTAAGAAATGCACAGTTCCGCCCTTGGATAGTGTGATGATGCGTATGAGATCGATGGGTTATGCTGCGTCGCGCACTCATTTCAATCCTAATAGTATTCGCACGACAATGCCGTTAAAAGAATGTCTTGAGTTGCTTAGCCAATAGCGCGTCGCATGTCTGCAATATCAACGCTTTTTACGCCTTCAAATGCGTTAATATCCTTGCTGAGATTCTCAAGGCTGCCTTGTCCTTCCTGGCGCACAAAGATAATTTCAAGCATTTGAAGACCAAATGCCATTGGTTTGATCTGGTGCTTGCTCTCCATATCTTCTTTGTTTGTGAATTTTCGCAGGTAGTCAAGTGTTTGGTGCAGGATTTTTTCAAGATCAACGTCTGGATCCACTGGCATGATATGGAGTGTAATAACTTCTACTGCCATTAGTTAGGTCCCTCAAATCCGCATTCTGAACAGATGTATTTTGCTGCTGTTTTTCGACAGTTCGGACAGCGAATGATTGTTGTTTTTCCGCATTGTGGACACGCAAAGGTAACAGTGCCCGGTTTGTTCGCAATATTTGCTTTGCATGAACTACATTGTTCCATACTTCCTGCGAACTTAGAGGTGCTTTAAAAACATTACTGTTTTTTCATCTTTTGGCATCTGCGTTGATGTGTGAGAAAGAAGTCCTCGATGTCTGCTAAATGATCGTGGCTGAGGTGTACATCCCAGCTTTTTGGAAAGCATTTTCTGTATTGTTCCCAGGCGTAGCGTTCATCGATAAATGCGAGCACGCCATAATCGTTTTCTGTTCGTATGCATCGTCCCGCGTTTTGAAATGTTTTGTTCATCGCAGGTTGTGTGTACCCGTAATCCCATCCTTTTCCGAGTTGTTGATCGTAATATTTTATGAGTTCTTGTGTTTCAAGATCTGGTTTATTAAGTGGTAGGCCGACAATGAGCACTCCTTTTAGTACTCCTGGAAGGTCTACTCCTTCACCAAATGATCCTGTTGAGACTGCTAAAAGACATGCTCCTCGTTCTTTGTGTGTGCTGAATCGCTCAAGGAGTTCGTTTTTTTTCTCTTGTGTTAGTCCTGGTTGTTCCATGAAGATGGTGTGATCATACCATTCAATGAAGTGTTCATAGATTTTATCTCGAAGGTGATAGCTTGGAAAAAAGATGATGACATTGCCAGGTATTGTGTTTGCAGTTGATGCACAGACTGCGGCTATCCGTTTGAATTCTGTTTCGCTTCTTTTTGTGAATTTTGTTGTTGTTTTTGGAATAATGATGGGCAGTCGTTTGTGTTGTTCAAATGGGCTGCGGAATTCTTGCGTGTTTGCTTTTGTAAATCCCAGCACGTCGCGGTACATTTCTGGCGGCGTGAGTGTTCCGCTCATGAGTATGCTTGCGTATGCTTGTTGTGTGGCGTCTTTGCTCAACAGTGCGGGGTCTAGACAGCGCAGTGTGATCGTGGTTTGTGTGTTATCTCGCGAGATGATGCGTGCAAATCCTTTGTCGTGAGCAGTCCATTCTTCTAGAAATGAGGCGATCCACGCTATTCTGCTTTGTTTTTGTTGTGAAAGAACGAGTTCTCCGCAAAATACGAGTTCTGCTACGAATTCATCATATGGTTTGATGGTAGTAATAGTCTTGTGTAGTTGTTCTTTTGTGAGGAGTCGTTCTTTTCCTGGTGCTGGACTAAGACTGGTAAGTAATCGTTCGAGTTCTTCTAGTGGTTCTTTTATGTCTTCCAGTTCATATTTTTCTGCTTCTGTTCGTGCTCCTTTGATCATGATGCTTGTCATTTTTTTTGAGAGGATGTCTCGTAATCGATGTGGCAGGTTATGTCCTTCGTCTATTATGAGAATGCTTTCTTCTAGTCGTTTTTTTATTTTGTCGAGGAAACGATCCCGTATGTGTGGGTAAAAGAGATAAAAATAGTCCGCGATAATGACGTCTGCTTGTTCTGCATACATGAGCCCTACTTCATACGGGCACAGTTCGTGTTTTTTGCTTTCTTCAATGATGCGCTCTGCTGTTGCAGGGCTACTGCGCAATTGTGTGAGTGCAATGTCTGCAACAACGTTTCCTTTTCCTCGGGCTTTCGTGTAAAAAAGGCACTTGTTGTCTTTACGTAGTGTTCTGCAAAATGCAAAGAAATCTCCTGCGTTCATTTGTTCTGCTCCTTCTTGTAGGCACATCCATTTTTTTCCAATGACTGAAGTGGCACAAAATGCTGTGCCGTGGAGTGTGTTAATGTTATTGACTGTTTCTAAAACGATGCGGTGTTGTGTATGTCGTGAAGTGAGATAGAAGATGGTAAGTTTTTGTTGTTGTGCTATGGTAAGCGCGGGTCCAAGACTTGCTGCTGTTTTTCCCAGTCCTGTTGGTGCGTGGGCAACGAGTTGTCCTTTATCTTGTATCGTCTTGAAAATGGCTTGTGCGAGTTTTGCTTGTTCTTTTCGTAATTGTGGATGTGCAAAGAGAAAGTCCATGTCTGCTCGGCCAGAGAGTTCCTTAATATAATTTGTTATTCGTGGCGAATCTGTTATTATCGTCGATGAGCGGTCATTTCGAAACATTTAAATATCGGCACGAATATGTTTTTTTTAGTATCTGTTTGGGGTTGGAAGAGTGAAAAATAAAGAAATATTCAAAACATTTTTTCGTGAAAAACCGGCGATGATGCTCGTCGAGCTTAAGAACGCGAAAGCGGATGTATATGCTTCTTCTCTTGCAAAACAAATCGATTGCACGTATTCCCACGTCGTTAAGATTCTCCAGGAAATGGAGCGTGAGGGATTGATTAATTTTGATAAGCAGGGACGTCTCAAGCTGCTTACTTTAACAAAACGTGGTTTTGATGTTGCTGATCGCATTGATTCTATTCGCAGTATTCTTAAAAATTAATGGTATTGCTGTAGCATTGCCATAAGTGTTGACTGATAATTCTATCAGTATCGTACTTGGTCTGTTACAAAAAGAGCGTTAATCAGAAGCGAGCAGCGATATTTCTTGTGGATTGTACTTCCAATCTGTTGCTAGTTTCTTTGTGTTTTTGTAATATTTTGCTAATCGAAGAATTTTTGATTCGGTTAATTGTAGGCCGCGTAGAGCTGTTTTGTCGTGTTTGTTGCGCTCCAGGTGTTTTCTGATTTGTACTGAGCGTCGCAGCAGGCTCATCATATCATCTGGAAATTGTCCTTGTAGTTTTTTTTCTTCTAAGAGTGTTGTTATTTTCTTGTTTGTGAGCAAGTGTACTGAGGGAATGCCGTAACTGTCGCGAAGTATAGTGCCGATTATTGCGGCGTTTTTTCCTTCTTTTGCGAGTTTTGTCACGAGGAGTTCTACTTCTTTTGCTGAATAACTAAGCCAGGTGGGCTTTGTTGGTTGTAGTGGTGAGCTGCTTGTGCTCTTTCCTTTGCGACGACTGTGCATTCGTGCCATATGTTGAGGTCTCAAGCAGGTATTTATAAATCTTTTGGGGCTTTGAGGATTTTGGTCTGCATGACTCTCGAGGTGACGTATGTGCTCTTCAGGGCTGCTTGTATTGTGCTGTGTGGTGTGCGATGTGTTCTGTTGACGGTCGCATAGAGCCGTCCTGATTTTTCGTACGTGCGGGGGTGTTTTTGTTTAAATCGCTTCACTGCTTCTTTGATGTTGAGTGGAGGTCCTTGTACTTCTTTTGTTTTTGACAGTGTGTGGTGTTTGACAGTATACCAGAGCAGCGCGGTCTTGCCTGGCTTCCAATGCCAGTCTGCGGTAATGATCTTAAAGTCTTGCAGAGCACGAATGAGATGTTCATGTACTTTGTAGAGTTTTGTGCCGACGACATCTACTTTTCCTTTTTTCGCTTTGGCTTCAATGATAATGTCGGCTTTAGTTTTCAGTTCTTTGATCGTTATGACTGGAAGGGTAAATGCGTCTGCACTTGGCGCATCGAGGAATGCTTGTGCTTGTTTTTTGAATCGTATAAAGGTGTTCTGTCCTACTGCTGCTGCTGCGTTTCGTGTTTTATCAAGTGGATCAACAATGATGAGAGGTCCTTGTGTTTTTGATTTGTTGAGGTGGTGTAGTATTCGTCCTTTGTAATGCTTTTCAGGGTCTAGTATGACTGGCGCTGTCCATTCTTTGCTTTTTCGTAATAATGCAAGAAAACCTTTGTAATGGATGACGAGTATGTCGAGTACGTGCCCTGAAAAACCATGAAGGTAGCTCTCTGCTCCGTAGAGTCGCTGTGCTTTAAACCATTGTTTTGCAACTCTGATATCGTCGCGTAAAGTGCCTGCATTCTTTTGTACCCATTGAACATGTAATGGGCTAAAGTCGGTAACATTGCGCGCTTGTTCTGGTTTATCAATAGCAGTGACAGGTACGATTTCATAGCGTATCGTTTTGTCGTTTATGTGGTAGTAATCGCGACTTCCATGCACTCGTGTTGGTGAGAAGGGTTGGAGTGCGCGCTCGAGCAAATCGCTGAGTTCAGTATCAGGGTAGGAATTGTCGAAGAGGACGAAGATGTCCACGTCGAATTCTTCTGCAAGCCACGTCCCTTTTGCAAAGCTTCCACCAAGTACTGCTTTTGCTTTGAGATGTGTTGCTTGTAATTGTTTGTTGATCTGGGTGAGAAAAAGACCTATGGTGTGCTGGTATGCTTTTTCATGTGTTGGTGACGGTCGCAATTGTGCTGCAATGTCTTGTACTAGGTTTGCCAGACGCATGCGGTTATCAAGTCTTGCGCGCTATTTATGTGTTTCGCGCGCAAACCTTTTATACGTTCAAAGACTTTCGAGAACAAAAGATGGTGTTTACGGCGATTTCCATTGCAACCTCTCTTGTAGTGTTGTTGCTCGTAGGTCTTATAGTTTCTTTTTTTGCTGAACGTGTCAAGATTCCTACTGCTTTGTTGCTTATACTCTCAGGCATGGTGTTGGCGTATATTCCTCTTGGTGAGGCGAGGCTTATACAGTTTCCTGAATTGTTCTTGACAACGACGGCTTTGCTTGCTCTTGCTCTTGTTGTTTTTGATGGTGCAACAAAGATTAAACTTCGTAGTCTTTCAGAACATTCGGGTGGTGCTTTGCGTTTAACAGCGATTTTTCTTTTTTTTGAATTGATTCTTTTCTCTATTGCCGCTCATTATATTGTTGGGTTGTCGTGGATGCAGTCGGTGTTTTTTGCTGCGCTTGTAGGTGGTAGTTCTTCTGATGTGATCACGACTATGCTTGCTGATTATCGTCAGCGTATTGTAGAGGTTATTAAGTTTGAATCGATCTTTAACACTCCTATTATTGTGATTATTCCTTTTATTATTGCTGATATTGCTTCTTCATGGCAGATGGGCACTGGTGTGGATCTTCTTCCTATTATTCGGCCCTTGACGATCAAGATAGTGGCCGGAGTCGGCGCGGGCGCGGTATTATTTGTATTATTATATAAGGTGCTCAAACGTCGCTATTCAAAGGTCTACACGCCGTTGTCTGTGATTGTCTCGGCTATTCTTGCCTATGTTCTTGCTGAAAACATTGGTGGTGATGGTGTGCTTTCTGTAACTACTCTTGGTTTGTTGTTTGGAAATTTCATGAAAAAGAAAAAGGAGAAGGTGATTACTATTGAATCTGTTTTTTCCAGGGCCTTGTATGTGTTGGTTTTTGTATTGATTGGTCTGCTTATCTCTATTCCACCGAGCATGACGTATGTGTGGCAATCGCTTATCCTTTTTGGATTGTATCTTGTTATCCGATTTATTGCAGTTATGGTATCTTTAGCGAGCAGGGATTTTTCGTGGGGTGAGAAGATCTTTGCAACGCTGCAGGTGACTAAGGGTATTGCTACTGCTACGTTGATTCTTTCCTTTGCTATTGGTATCGGCGCTACTCAGGCAGCTGGTCTTGGAAATGTACGTCTTGTTCTTGACATGTCTTTGCTCTTTATCCTGTATTCCTTGTTTATCTCTACTGTTACATTGAAGTTTTCAGGCTTCTTATTGCCCAATGGTAAAAGTTCTCATTGATACTAGTTTTTTGATCAAATGCGCAGAATATGGTATTGATATTTTCGATCAAGTCCAAAAGGTTGTTGATAGCAATGTCGAATTTTGTGTGATAAAAGGTACTGCTCAGGAACTTGATGCAGTAGAGCCTGGTGGTGGCAAGATGAAGACTGCTGTGCGGGTGGCGCGACTGTTTTTAAAGAAGATGTCTGTTCTTGTGCCTAAAGAGGAGGGTCTTGTCGACGATTTGATTGTCGACTATGCTTCGCATCATAAAGGCGTGATAGTGGCGACGCATGATACGCTGCTCAAAAAGCGTGTGCTTGCTCTGCCGTGTCCTGTCATTATTTTGCGTCAGCGAAAGTATGCACAGCTTGTCCTGCCCTAAACGGATATGGTGGCGGTTATCAACAGAAAGCTTTATAAATAAGTCTGTTCAAAATCCGGTATATGTTCTATCGTGTTGAGATAAAGGATCACATCAGAGTACCGCCAATCTATTTTGGCGATGATCGTAAGGAATCTGTGGCGAAGAGTATCCGCCAAAAATATGAGGGTCGTATCGACCAAAATCTTGGTATTGTTGTGGAGATTGATGATATTAACGAAGTTGGTCAGGGAAAAATTATTCCTGGTGACGGGGCCAGTTATTTTGAAACGGTGTTTAGTGCCATAGTGTTTCGTCCTGAATTGCAAGAGGTTTGTGTCGGTAAGATTAAGGATATTACTGACTTTGGAGCGTTTATTACGTTAGGCCCTATTGAGGGTATGATTCACATCTCTCAGACAATGGACGATTTTGTCTCTTTTTCAAAAGAGAAGGTCTTAACAGGTCGTGATTCAAAGCGTGTCTTAAAGGTTGGTGATGTGTGTCGTGCGCGTTGTGTTGCAGTAAGTTTTAAGGATCTCTCAAATCCTAAGATTGGATTGACGATGCGCCAAGCTGGTCTTGGTAAAATTGAATGGCTTGCTGAAGAGGAAAAGAAATGAAAAAGCTCGCATGTAAACTTTGCAAAATTCTGGTGACGGGTGATACTTGTCCTTTATGTAAAGGGGCGCAGTTTGTTCCTAATTGGAAAGGGCGTATTATTGTTCTTAATCACAAGGAGAGTCGCGTTGCTGACAAAATGGGTTTGGAGGCTGACGGCGAATTCGCAATTAAGGTAGTATAATGGAACTCGATATAACGAATACTGTTGATAATGTGTTGCTTGGGCGAAAGGAAATAAAGGCCACTTTGAAGTATACCGGTACCACGCCTTCTAATGCGCAGGTTCAAGAAGCTATCGCTGCTAAAGTAAATGGTTCAAAAGAACAAACGGTGGTAAAAAGTATTTATACTGCTTTTGGTGGTAATCGTGCTAAGGTAACAGCTTTTGTCTATGAATCTGCTGAAGCTCAAAAAGTAGTAGAACCTCCAGTGAAGACGAAAAAGAAATAATGGCAAAGAAAAAAGAAAAGAAACCGAGTAAGCCGATCAAGGTGCACGAGTATTACAAGAAGGAAGGCGATGCGTTAAAGCGTGAGAAGAAGAGTTGTCCAAAGTGTGGTGCTGGTACGTTTATGGCAACACATAAGAATCGTTCTACCTGTGGTAAGTGTCACTATTGTGAGTTTAACTAGTATAGTTCCAGAATTATTTTCGCAAGTATTGTGCAAGAGAGTTCTAAAGAGTGATGGGAGAAAGCAGGAACTATACTTGTACAAATGATCCAAAGGCGATAAGTGGTATCGCTGCGATACACTTTGCAGGAAATTTGCATTATTAAGGGACTGTCTGTAAGCAGTGAAAAACAGGCAAATAATCAATTGCTTCTTTTCATTGAAAGGTCCGACAGTTTTTTTATAACTAAAACTATCTCTGTGGGAGCCTAATCATCCATACTTTGTAGAATCATTAAATCCTCTGTCGTGAGTTTTTCTCCTCGTGACAGTTTTTCTTGCACTTCTTTTTGTTTTTGTGCCAGTCTTTTTTGTGTTCGTTCTTTTGTATGTGATTTCTTTTGTTGTTGGTGCTTGCTTATTTCTCCGAGTTTTTCTTCGAGTTGGGCGGCTACTGGTTTTATTTGTTCTTTTATTTCTCCTATTTTTTCTCGTTGTTCTTGTTCTTGTTCTCGCAATAGGTCGAGCGCTTTGCTCTTACTGAGTATTTTTTTGTGTAATGCCTGGCTTTGTGAAGCTTTGTCTTGGATGATGGCGTGTATTTTGTCAGCTTCTTGTCGCAGAACTTTTAGTTCACCAGCTCTTGTCGATATTTTTTCAAAGAGTTCTCGTGTCCCTTTTGCTTCGCTGAATTTTTTTTCCAACTCTTTGACTTGTTTCATGAGTTGTTGTTCTTTGTCAAATGAGAGTACTTCTGTTTCTATTCGTTGGTTGATACGCGCAATTTGTGTTGAGAGTTGTACTGGATCGTGACGCAGGCCAAGTTTTTGTTGTAATGTCTTTTTTTGATTGTTTAATTCTCGCAGTTCTTTTGCTAGTGGAGCTACTTTTTCATTGAGTTCTCCTCGCTGTTCTTTGAGTTTTTTTACTTCTTCAGTGAGTATGTTGCGATCTGCTCGCCATTGTTTTATGCTTGCGATACCATCGAGAATTTGTTGTCTAATAGGATCTTTTGTAGCAAATCCTGCTTGCTTTTGCTCATTGAGTTCTGTAAGCTGGTTTCGCAGTTCTTGTATTTCGTTTTTTATGTTCTTGTCCATGTAATGAAGAAGAAAGGAAAAAAATTAACCAAAGAGGGATGAGAGTCCCGCAGCTGAGCTTTCTTCAGCTTTCTTGGTATCTTCTTTCTTTTCCTCCTTCTTTGCTTCGGTTTTTTCTGCTGTCTCGCTAGCAGGTGCTGCAGCTGGTGCTGCTACGGCTGCGTTTTTGATTGCTTCATCAATGTCTACGCCGTCAAGACTTGCGATGACTACCTTTACTTTTGCGTCATCAACGGTGACTCCTGCTGCTTCAAGTACTTTTTTCAAGGTTGCTTCATCAACCTTTTTTCCTGCTTTGTGGATCAGCATTGCTGCGTATATATATTCCATGATGTTCCTCCGCTTATTCTTTCTTGAGTATATTTGCTTGTGATTGTGCTTTTGCAAGCATTGTTCCTACAGTATCCTTTGTGAGGATGTCCTGGCTGCTTGCTAAGGCCATGCTTTCTCTTGCTGCTTTGACGAGGAGTGCCTGGGTTGTCTCTGTTGTTGGTATGCCTGTCTCCATGGCGAGTGCCAGAGCGTTAGCTCCTGCTCTTTTCAAGTCATCGAGGAATTCTTCCTCATCAATATCGAGTAATTTCTTTGGATAGAGTGTGCCGTTTTCGTAAACACCAAGCAGGTCCAGTCCTATTTCCATAGGATTAATATCGAGTCGCGTCAATATGCTTGCGAGTTCTTCGCTGATGACTTCTCCTTCTTTGCACACTACTTTGTCTTCTTTGATTGCTACTTTGCCACCGTCGATTCCTGCTTTGAGACCTATGGATCCTAGTTCTCCGATGATGGGTCCTGGAGCAAATGGTGTGGGTCCTGCTTTTACGATAATGTCTTTTGTCGCGACTTGTCCTGCTTTTGCAGGTGCAGGTGATTTATTTTTCTTGATTGCTTTGTATAGTGTAAAGGGATTGTCTTTTGTTACGAGTAGTGCAGGCATGCCTTGCAGGTAGTCTTCTAATGCGTCTAGTCCTTTTTTGTCGCTTTTTTGAAAGGCGATGCGAAGGAGTCGTCGTTTTGTCATAAAAAGTGTTACTTTGTCACGTAATTGCTCTTTCATGATTTGCAGTTGTCTTGCAGGTAGGTTTTGCATGTTGACAACTCCTATGATTGGGTTGTTGTTGATAAGTGTCAGTGCCTTATTGAGTTGTTCTACTTTTTCCGGGTTGATATGTGGTTTTGGTTTCATTTTTCCACCTTTATTACCGGGCCCATGGTAAGTTTTAGCATGACGTTTTTGATATTGTGTTCTTCTTGTGGTAATGCTGTTTTGACGCTGTTATAGACGGCCATGACGTTTTCTGCGATTTTTTCTTTGTCCATTGATTCTTTGCCCACTGGGCACTTGATGCTTGCTTCGGTTTTTGCTTCTGCTTTGACTAGTTTTTCGAGTCGTTTTTTCACTGCGGCCAGGTCTGCTGTTGGTGGTACCACGCAGCCTGCTTTTGGGTTTGGTGTTTTTCCTTTTTTTCCAAGCACTGCTCCCATGGATCTGGCAACCAGTGGCATGATTGTTGCCTGTGCAACAAAGTAATCGTGATTTGAGGCGAGCTTTTTGAGTCTTTTTGTGTCTGCTTGTAGGGCGTCGAATTCTTCTTTTTGAACTGTCGTATCAAAGTGTTGTTTTGCTGCCTGTGCAAGTTGTGCGTCAACTAATCCGCAGACGCGCACTGTTTTGCCGTGTGGGTGTGGCAGGTCTATAAACAGGTTCACTCGTTCGTTTGTGCGTTTGACATTGATGTCGCGTAGGTTAATGACGAGGTCGACAGTTTGTTCAAACTTTCGTTTCTTAGAAGCTTCCTGCGCTTTTTGCAGTGTGTGTAATACTTGTTGTTTGTCCATGTACCCTCCTACCGACGTAGTCCGTGCGGGATATTCCTGCAAGACTGGAGGTCTTTTATAAAGGTTTTGGTGTGTTCGAACAAAGCCTTTTAAGGACATGTGTTGGGGAATTGCTCATGGGATCCTCGCGTAGAAAAAAACGTCGTCCTCCAAATCATGTAGCGGCAGGAATTGGACGATCGCCAAAATGCTCCGCGAAATCAGTGGGTATCAGCAGACGACAATGGCTGATCGGTTCTGGTCTTGCAACTGTGGCATGTGTTTTGCCTTTTGGATGGTCTAGGGCTAGTCGCTGGTCTGACAAGTATTGGGTGTGTCATGACTCTTTGGATACTGCCTATGCGATGGCAAGAAAGGATCCTGCATTGCGCCAGGTCTTTCTTGATCGTATTTTGGATGAGAATCCGTTTTCTTTGTGTTCTCGTATAGTGTATGATCCTGGATACCGGAACGTTCAAGAGTATTTGAAAAGTCTTGTTGACCGTTATGTGTTTGATCCGCAGGCGTTTTCCGGCGATCCTTTGGCGTCGGTGGTGATGCCGATATCAGTGGTGGGTTGTGTACTGTGTGCACCGATTTTTGTGGGGGATTGTATGTTTACTGAATCTGATCATCCTGCGCCTGTTTTTCGTCATCCTCGCGATCTCTTGAGTACGATTGTTGATCATGAGTATCAGCATGTCGAAGATGTGTGTCTTGGGTATCGCATGGGTGATCTGACTATTACGCATGAACAATTTCCAGGACCGTTGTATCCTACTGCATTTCTCACACTGCTCAAGGAGGTGCGCGGGTATGATAGACAGGTGCGTAGTACGCGTGAAGTGAGTAGTGAGGTTCGTCGTAATGTGGTGATGCGTGCTAAACAGCATTATGCTGAACTTGCTGATGCCAGAAATTGCTCGCTGCCCCTTGTGGCGATGATTGCTCGTAAGCAGTTAGAGGCTTGGCCCGAGGTGGGAGTGTATTGTCTTGGCCCTCGCCGTTTTCGTGTAGAATTGTCTAGATGATTATTTTCCGAATCTTCTTTCGCGCTCGTTAAAATCATTGACTGCTCTAACGAGGTCTTCGCGTTCGAATTCTGGCCAGAACTTGTCTAAGAAGAGCCATTCTGAGTACCAGCTTTGCCATGTGAGGAAGTTGCTTGTGCGTTTGTCGCCTCCTGTGCGTATGATGAGGTCTGGTTCGCTGGACATGTAGAGGTGTTGTTCAAAGAGGTCTTTGGTGATTTCTTTGATGTCTCCTGTGCGTATTTTGTCTGCCATTGCGCTTATGGCATCCAGTATTTCTTCTTGTCCGCCGTAGGCCATTGCAAAATTGACGCGGTAGTTGTTGTTATCTTTTGTTTTTTCTTCTAATTGTTTCATTTTCTCATGGATGTCTTGAGGAAAGAGGTGTGTGCGGCCGATGAATCGTATGCGTATGCCTTTTTCCTGTAATTGTTGCAGGTTGTCTTTTTGTTGTAGGTTGTCGAATTCTGTGCTAAAGACTTTCATGAGATAATCGAATTCTTTTTGTGGTCTGTTAAAGTTCTGCATAGAAAAAGCAAAGAGTGTGAGTTCCTTAACGCCAAGTTCTTGAGACCATTCCATGAGCTGGCGTACTTTTTTTGCCCCCCATTCATGTCCTTTCCACGGTTGCATCATGAGTCGTCGAGCAAACCGTCTGTTGCCATCAAGAATGACGCCGAGATGTTTAACCATTGCTTTTCGTTGGCTGCGTATTCGTTTTTAAATGTTTTGCCGCTTCATAGAGGTGGATAAAAAATGACGGGGGCATTGCGATACCTGTTGCAATGATGCGCGTGGCGAGTTCTTCTTCAAAGTTGTCCAAGTGCGGAGTGTAGGTGTGGATTTCTCGCAGTGTGTGCGTGCAGAGATATCCGTCGTTGAGTGCTAGGACGACTGCGCGCGTGCCCTCCCGTACACTTTCTTGTTCAATATCGACGATAATATCTTGATGGCGCCAGGTTGTTCCTTCTTGTGTAAAACCGTGTTTTATCAGTTCTTGTTCTATGAGATGGTGTACTAGTGCGCCATACTCTTTTGACGGTACATACGTGGCGCTTGCACAAGGGGTGAGTGCGATCACTTTGCCAAGATATCCTTGTATTTTTTGTCGGCTTCCTTTGCTTGTCCACTGGTTTTCTACGAGGTAGGCGTATGTTCCTTTACCTATTATTTTGCAGCGTATAAATCCCATTAGGCACTAGTTAGGGAGTGTTTATCGTACTGATTTAAGGCTTTCGGCTGCTTTGTCGAGTTCTTTGTGTAGTTTTTTCACTGCAGAAGCGATGACTTTGCGCGGTTCTGCGCCGTCTGTATCAAGAACAAAGGTTTGTTTGTTGAGAAGTGGGTGATCGATATTAGTCCCTGTTGCTTTGACGTGGTTGTTTTGCCATAATTCCTGCTTGAGCATGTTCATGGCGATGATTGGACTGTCGACGATGTCGACGTGAAGATGTCCTTTTTTTTCTTCTTTTACCTGCACTTCCATGCATTCCTTGCCGAAGCACCTCTTTATATATCTTTCGCAGTTATGATTTGTCCTTGCGGTTTGCCTTACGTTTTTGAGCACATGACTCACTTTCTAACCGAAACACGGTCACATCGGTCCATGCTCGCGGTTTTTTGTGGAATCCGTAACTGCGGGGAAGGGGAAATCGCGTATAGCGCCACTTGTGGCTCATCAAATATCCGTGATCAAGACTCACTTTTCGCACGAATTCACGCGTGGAGCTCTTTGCAAACACGTAAATCACGGGTGCCAGCTCGAATGCTTTGAGAAAAAAAGGTCTGTCCGCATGTTTCTGTTTTGTCCCAAATGGCGGATTCATAATGATAGTCTCACTTTTACCTGTGAATTCTGTGATATTGGCGCAGATAGTGTGGATCTGTACTGGGTGGTGTTTCTCACTGTTCATCCATTCTTTGACCTGTAGGACATTTTGTGCGGCGATTTCTAGGGCTTCTCGGTCTTGTTCTACAAGACTCACTTCCTTGGCTCCTGCTAGTGCACATCCAAGTCCGAGTAGTCCTGTTCCTGCTCCAAGATCAGTAATGACTCGTTCTGCGACATCTCCCAATGTGCTTGCCCGATATATCACTTCTGCTGCGATAGTGGGATCTGTGCAGTACTGTTCTACTGAAACTTTTGGATCAGAGAATCCTTGTAATTTGGACAATGCTATGGCGAGTGTTTTTGGAGTAATTCCTGCAAGCATGTGCTTAAGGATATTATTTTCTTATATAATTTCTTGCATTTTTCTTAGTCCCAGTCTCAGTCCTAGGACTGTCCTGGGATTGTCTTGGGACTGTCTCACTCGCGTCTCTCTTGTTACGTGATTTTTGGATGGAAATTACCGTTCACGACGGGAAATAGATTCTAGTTCTGTTGTGCGGCGGTCTCTCGATCTCAGTCTCAGTCCCGCCTCAGTCTCATTATAGGACTGTCTCAGTCCTATTTTAGGACTGGGACTGGGTTTTTTTGTGTTCGAAACAATTTTATAGCACTGCCACTTCTTATTACTCGATGGTCTTTTGGAAGACGCAAAAAAAAGTGGATGACTTGCACGCTCAAGTGAAGTCTTCGTTTGCCAAAGTTCGCACAGATATGGATGGGGTGCAAAAGGAATTGGCCCAGGCAAAAAAGGATAATCAGAACTTGTTTCGATGGGTGCAGTACTTACGTGAGCAAAACAATGCTCATCGAAGTACTATTAATAGGGTGGTCAAGGCTCAACGGGACTCTCTGGGTCGCGCAGAAGTGATACATATTCTGCGTAGTGAGTATCCTGTTGATCGCCAACTGGAGCGTATTGAGGCATTCGAGAGGCGCATGGCGCGTATGGAGACCTTGCTTGAAGAGGCGCGCAGACCTAAAATCGTGCCTGTTGAGGTGCCAAAAGTGAGCGAACGTCCTCGTACGAGTAATCTGCAGCAAAAGATTGTTCAAAACGTTTCGCGAAAGAGCAAGGAGTACATAAAAAAAACACTGTTATCGTTGCTCGCAAAGTACGAGCGCATTTCCGGTACGAGTTTGCGCGAGATTGTAGTTGATGAACAGAAATTGTGCAGTAGGAGTTCGTTTTATCGCTTGCTCGAAGAATTGGTCAAAGAGGGTCTGATCGATGTTGTCTCGTCGGGAAGGGAACGTGTTTTTTCATCGAACAGAAAAGTATTTAAAGGTCGCAGGCTCACTGAAGATTAGAACGTAAGAAGTACCAAAGGGGTGGTATGTATTCGAGAAAAAGAGTTATTGTCTAGATCGGGGGCTAAAATATTTGAAGATATTTTGCACTCTATGCGACGAGAAATTGACGAACATAGAACCGCGATTAACGAAAACACGACAGAAGTGCAGACGAACTTTGATTTTTTGTGCGAACTAGATAATCGTATCAATCATCTTCAAGACCGTATTGATGAACTGTTTCTCGTTGTATCGGGAAAAACAAGAAGGGAATCCTTTGCAGTCTCGCCGTTAAACACTCGAGAAAAGGCAGTATTTTGGGCTATTTTGTCGCTTACTGAATCATTTACGTATGTCACGTATGCGCAGATCGCAACGCATTTGAACACGTCGACAAGCGTGGTGGGCAGTTATGTGGCGCGTCTCGTCGAGAAGGGCGTTCCTTTTGTAAAGAAGGTAAAGAAGGGAAAGATTGGTATTGCTCTGCATCCTCGTTTTCGCCAATTGCAGATTCAAAAGAATATTGTTGGTCTTGAAGTGCCGCTTACTCGCTGGATGTAGCGCGCTTGAGTTTTTCTCGTTTGATTTCCTTTTGCATGGTGTCGAGGATTTTGAAGCTTTGTTCGACGTGATTTTTTATCACTGTTTCTGCTTTTCTAAATGCGCTTTCAAGTGAGGTGCCGTTAAGCTCGTAGCCGATGATGACTTTGCCGCCTTGCACGAAGCTTGATTTTTTCAGGATATGCAGAGATAACCAGCGGGATAAATAATCGTACATCGTTTGCCGTGCAATGCCCGCGTGTTTGCCCATTTCTTCGACGGTAAGGATGCCTAATTCCGGCTGTTTGTGCTTTATCGCTTCTTTCTTTTTTTCGGTGAGTTCTAGGAGTAGCTGGTGCATTGTTGCTGCACTGTCGCGTTTGCGTGGTAGGAGTCCGAAGCGTGCAAGTAGCGTGGTGGCTAATTCGTCGACGCCGTGTGTGCTTGGTTCTCGTGGTTCGAGTTGGATATTCATGAGGATGCAAAGCAACGAGTTTATAAATAATTTTTGATTTTCCCGACACTGCTTTCTCATTATCGCGACAAAGAAATCAATGATCATTGATCAAAGAGTTTTAATTCGTCAAAGGAAAATAATAATTGCGATTTGATTAAAGATTGCATACTATTTTTGGATCGTAATGTGGTTAGCGCGGTTTTTTTGGCGAATTTCATCAATAGGGCCTCTTGGAGCGGCGTTTTATGCGACCAAAGGGTTTTCTATACTCAAAACCAAAATCTGACGAGCATAAGTTTTAATTGTCGTAAAAAATCCCGACACGTTCTCCCATGCGGGCAGAGCATCGATAACACAAAAAATGGGTGATTCTGGCATTATCCCTGCGCTGACGGCATTATAACAAAATTTCTGGGAAAATATCGACAAAGTAAGTTATCTCAGAATCTTGCGAGGGCGAGATTTCAGACGAAAAAACGGAGTTGTTGTCGATTTCTCAGTGATTCTGGCATTATGCCTGACAGCCTCTATTGATTAAAGATTTTGCGCAGTAAAGGCTCTGAAATGACCTGACTAAAGGCCTATTTTGTTTGGTGTTTGAAGTGTTTTTTTCGCGAACCAGATGATGCGATGTGCTCGTTCTCCTCTGCCGAATTCTGGGGTGTTCTTGTAGTGTGTTTCCGTTTCCCGACGGGAATTGGCAAGATTGGTTCGTCTGGAGAAATGGATTTGAAACAAATGGGTTATTGTAGAATATATGTAACATAATATACAAAACATTACAACTAAGAAGGGCAATACAAGAGAAAATAGAGGAAAGAATATAGAAGAACAAAAAGTATAAAAAGAAATTCGCACATTAATTTGCAATAGTGAAAAAATATGGAAAAAGTGAGAGTTCCTGTAAGGCGCAGAGTTTTTGCTCGTTGCGCGCAGGATGGTGCAGAATGCTGAGTGAAGGGCCTTGTACCTTGCTTAGGCACTAGCAAAAGTGCTGCAGTATCGTCTTGTGAACGGCAGATTTAAGATGGGAACCAAATGGCAACGGGAAATGAGTAAGGACATTGCTGGTCGAGGAGAGCAGAAGTATGAAGAACCCTTGGCGCGCATATTGCAGGATGTGCCTGTAGAGCATGACGCGCGTCAGGATGCATTGTACTTGCAGCGCCAATTTTCAAAAGCGTCCAAGCGAGCTCAGTCTGCTCTTGACGGCTATCGATTAGTGAGACTTGATAAGAAGGGACCTGCCAGAGAGTATTATCGTTTGACTCGCGAACGTTTGAAATCAGACTGGGGTCGTGCTGCTTTTGATGAGTTCTGCAGGAGGGCTGCAAGTATTGAACAGGATTGTTCTCTTCGAGAAAGTATGCGAAAAGTCTCGACTGTTCTTTACGGTTCTGATACCGTGCCGCTTCGATATTGTTTGGCGGCTCGCGCAGCGCTCAAGTCTCGCTCACCGAAAAAATTTTCTGATAATCGATGCATGCGGTGGTATGTGGAGTTGGCAGAGAGTCTTGATCCTCGAACGCGCAGGATTTTTAATACTGTGCTGGACGTGATTGTGGAGTCTGCAGTCACTTATTTGCAGACGCATGGACAGTTGGGAAAGCCGTTAACAGGCGAGGTGTTAAAAACGATTCTCGACCCGGATCAGGCAGGCCCTCGTATACGCTATGCGTTTGAGGGTTTGCAGCGATTGGCCTCGATTTTAAAGGAACACGGTCGTTTATCTCAAGAACATATTGCTACTCTTGAAGAGACGTCGCGAAAAATACATGAAGGATATAATGAGCGAGTTGTGGCTGTACTAACAGAGAGTATTGAGCAGACCAAACAACGTGCTGTGCGTTTAGCGTCTATTGAAGAAGCAGTTGCTCATCTCGAGTCTGAGGAGAAGGGCGGTTTGATTGCTGATCTTTTGGCCCGTATTGATGAGCAGAGTGTGCATATTGAGCGCTTGCACGCGTTGGTGCGCTACCATGCTGGTCGTGCAAGAGATGCCGAAAAGGAGAGTAGAACGTATAACGATTTTGAAATGTTAAGAGATGAGATGATGCAGGAGATGCGTGTGGCGTCACAACAAGCGGCGCGGGCTCAAGAACATATCGTTGCGTATTTGCGTACACAACAGGTTCGCCAAGAACGTAATGATGAAGCGGTCTCTATTTTGCATGACGAAATGGATGCGTTGCGTGCTTCACTTGATCGTCAGCAGTCTGACAGTGCTAAAAAGCGCACTGCAGATCAACGTGGCGATTCGAGTGATGCCTGCGATGCTCCGAGTGTGAAAGCACCTGATGACGTACGTGCCTTATCTCGTCGTCTTGACGTTGTGGAGCAACGCTTACAAGATATTCAACCTGCTATCTCGCCGGATACGGCTCTTGTGGTGGCATTGCTCCAGGATATTCGGTCTCGCCTGGGCGGTCCGATGATGTCTGAAAAGCAACGTGTAGTGCAGTATCCTGCGAATGCAGGATCGGAAGAAGTGCCTCCCTGGCAGGCACAGCTCGATGAGCGTTTGCAGCAAATGGCACAACATGTTGAGGCTGCAGAGCAATTGCGTGATTCTTTCGGAACTTTGATAAAGGGCCTCCAAGAGCCCATCGAAGATCCCTTGGGAGATGTGATTAACAAATTATTAGGAAGAGGGGAGGAGTAGAAATGGCAAACAAATCAGATGATGAAGTACAACGAGCATTGCAGGCAAAGCGCCATGCTGAAGGAGTGCTAAAACAATATCGAGCGCTCGGAGAGTTATGGTTGTCTGCAGATCCAAGAGCCCAGACGCTTTGTCGGGATGTTATTGAATCAAAGGATGCGCCAGATGGTGCGTACGCGACAATCGTTAGCAATATTGCTGATTCAGGAGTGCGTCAATGGTTTGATTATATGGTGGGTATGGGTAGTGCTCTTGAACAGACGGCAAAGGAAGTAGGTATTATTCCAGATCGTGCACAAAAGCCCTTTGTTCCTGCCAATGCGTCGGCGTATTTTTCTCGCATGACAGAAAGAGTTCGTGGCGAGCAAACGAATTTACGCTCTCGTCTAGAAAAAGCAGAACGGATCATTGCGCGATTGCAGCCTAAGGCGGATAATTACGATCGCTTGATGCGTGACTTTGATCGTGAAGCGCCTGACACGCTTGGAGATGCTATTCGCGGGCTGTATAAGAAGGGTGAAGAATGAATCGTCGACAACGTGATTTGGATGAGGACGAAGCGCGGTTGCGTCTTGCTGCAAGGTCCTGGTCAGATCTTGTCGTGATTCTTTCTAATGCTATTGGCTCGCGTTTGGGCGTTGACGAGCCTCCGACACTGAAGACGCGCGAGGGTCGTGCATTGTACGAGTTGTTTGTTGCGCCGCGTTTGGGTAGGCCTATGGGTTCTGTTGATTTTGACGGGTTGCATCCGGTCGTGAGAAGGGTCTGGGAATCTCGCGGGCAAGATCCGTCGAGTGTGGAGTATGGCGCTGCGGGGCCTGCTGTTCCTGAGGCGTATGCTAGAGTGGCACAGTATGGTTTGCATTTGCTTTCTGACTTTGCCTCTTTTGCAGAGCGTGTTGGTCTTGTTATTCCTGAAACTGATGCCGCGGTGTTTGATGACGCAGATGATCGTCGTCGTCAGGGCGTTGATCGGTATCAGACAACCTCTTTGCGTGCTATGACTGATGAGCAGCGCGAGTGTGCTCCTGCGTTGAGCATTGATCGTGTGGCGGCGTTTGGTGCTTCTGCGGATTTTGATGATTTTCTTGAGGGTTTGCATACTGAAGAAATGCGTCTGGTAGCTGAGATAGTGTGTGGTCAGGCAGTGAGTATGTATCAGGTGCTGCAGTTGCGTCCCTGTCCTGAAAAGTATGGTTTTGTCGAACGAGAATAGAGCCAACGGTTAACACTCTGGAGTAGTGAATAATAGAAAGATTTAAAAAGAGGAAATTGGTTACTCGTCTTGTGAAGAACCTAGGAGGGGTTATTATGAGTGAACAAAGAGAAGATTTTCCGCGTCGACGACGCCACGTTGCTATGAATGGTTTTGGTTTTCATGGTGGAAGTGTTGATGAAGCCCGTGATGCAAAATTGTTAATTGATCTTGTCATCTGGAATTATGATCAGTACAGTAATCGCATGGGCGCTAACACGGTGCGCGATGAGACAGGTCCTATTTGCTGGCGAGAAGTTGTTCGCGGTTATGAAGCTCATCGGGCTGGAGAATCACCTGCTGCGGGCGATTATTTTAATCGTTTTCGTCATATGCTTCGTTCAGACTATGGACGGACCACTTTGCAGAATTTTTTGATGGAAAATCACTTTTTGGATCAGGTGCGACGCATGTTTGTGTTTCCAAGAAATACGAATGTCCATCGTATGGCTATTGAAGCAGCGCATGAAGAACCTGGCAACCCAGATCTTTCAGATTCTCATACCATGACTGATACTAGTGTTGGTGAGCACGAGTATATGCGACCTGATGCTAACGGTGATGCGCCTCGCTATCCTGATGATAAGAGTGAAGACGGACCTTCACAGATTGGCCCTCGGGGTTATCGAACGCATGACTTTGTCAAGCGTGTTGATCGACGAGCAGGCGAATTGTATCAAATTATTGAAGACCAACAGTCAGAGATAAGCTCTTTGCAGCGTAGAATGGCCATTCTTGGTGTGATGGCACAATATGGTACGAATATGCAGCAAGATTGGCATCGTATTGCAAAGGTGGCAGACATTTATGTTGCTGATGAAGATCTTGCAGCTTTTGAGCGTGACAGCAGAGTTCCTGCTGATCTTCCTGATGCTGCTGCGGATCCGTTAACGACCTCTTCGTATTCACAAACTGATGCGCAGCGAGAACTTGCTCGGCGTGTTGATGCTGCTCGTTTGGCAGCGTTTCGTCGCAGTCCGCAGTATCGCGGCTTCCAACGAAGTTTGGGAACTGAAGAAATGAGGACGGTTCTTGACGGTTTTTGTGAACAGGCTCATGAAGTCTATAATATGTTTGGCGGAGTGCCGGACCCGAGTGATTACGACTTTGACGATCTATAAACAACAATAAGTAACGACAGTGGCTAGACAACATATAGGAATGAGTGGATTTGATTATAGCAATTTGCCAGCGGGAGCGCTCTTTCAAGCGCTTGTTCGTGTGTTGCGTGATCGTCGTGATGAGCGTGCTGATCGTCGTGATGAGCGTGATGCGTGGGTTGATGATCGTGCTGATGAACGAAGGCAGTTTTATACTGATCGTGATCTTGAACGTCGTCGTTTGTATGCTGACCGTAATGCTGCTCGTCGTCTTGCTGATGCGAATCATCGTGATGAGCGTGATGCATGGATGGATGCGTTAGCTGATGATCGTGCTGATCGTCGTGATGAGCGTGATGCGTGGTTAACGGTTGATGAGCGCAATCGAAGAGATCTTGGTGAGGCTCGTCAGTATGTTCACGATCTTGTCGGAGATCTTGTCGACGCGTTAGTTGAAGTGCGTTATCTTGATCGTCAGATTGCAGATTACGAACGCCGTATTGAAGAGGTCGAACAAGAGTTAAGTGATGAAAGAGCCAATGTTGTTGATCTTGAAATTGATTTGATGCATGAACAGCGTAATCGCGAACAACTCGAGACGAATTATGCGTTTGCTGAACGTGAACGTGATCGCGCCACTGAAGATCTTGAAACAGCGCGCGAACAATTAGGATTAACACGTGACGAGCTGAGCCGTTTGGCCGGCTATGTTGCTGAACGTGGGGGGCTGGCTTCGCCCGCACCTAGTGGCTCGACTGGAGCTGGTAGTGTGCCTGCTGCTGGAGCCGCCGGCGCCATGCCAAGTGGTGGAGGAAGTGCAATGACTGATTTAACTGATATGTATAGACAGGTGTGGGGCGGACTTGCAGGTATGTCTGGAGGCGGCTCTGCTGCAAGGGCGACTTTGCCTAGACGTCCTCAACCTCGTGGACAGACTCGCTGGTCTCGTTTGCCTGAACCGAGTGTTTTGAATTTTTGGCTTAAGCGCGCGTATAACGCATACGCGAATGGCGATGCGTCGACAGCTGCTGGCCGATTTGCTACGCTTGACTTACCGGATATGACTGCAAAGATCACGTATGCGCGTTCCTTGCTTGATCTTGGTACTCCTGAGAGTCGGGAGAAAGCGCAGCGTATTTATGCAGACGTTTGGCGTGCTGCTGATGCGGGTTGGCGAGGTATTATTGAGAATGACTTAGAAGTGTTTTCGAACAAGGCAGGGTTTCGCGCTCCGTTTGCGATTCCGTTCTTGTCTCGTATAAACTCTCAAGCCAGCGAGACGTTCCAGCGTCGTTCTCTTGAATGGATGGCCGAAGCGTATCTCCAGCAGGATCGTCCGGATGCTGTAGGAGCCCGTTCCTGTTATGAATGTCTTTTGGATTTGCCTTTAAGTACTGAAGAACGTCAGGATGTTGTGCGAAAACTGACAAGAATTGCCAGGTTTTACTAAGCTTCGATAAGCGGTGTGAGAACGCGGTGTGTGAGATGGTAGATCGTCGCTTTGAAGTGTAGTATTTCGAGTTTGAGTTGTTGTTCGTCGTACGTACCTGTCAAGTCGATACTCACTATCTGCGTGTGCAAGCGCCAGAGTTCTTGAAGATCGAGTCCTAGAGTGATAATTTGTACGCGATTTTTTTGTAGTTCGTCTAGTTGTTCTTCTGCTGCTTTGCGTTTCTCTTTTGCTTTGACGCCTTTGCGCATCTGACTTTTGAGTTCTTGGTACTGTGCTTCTGCATCTTTTTTCGCAGTGTTTTTTTCTTTCCACGTATCAAGTCGTGCACTCAATGCCATCATGAGTGGATCGGTAAGTGCAAATGCTGCGTCTACGTCTGCTTCTGCATTACCTTCGCTGATGAGTTCGCTGCGTATTTGTGGGTTGGGCATGCCTGCTTGACTACGCAAGAATATTTCTTTTGCTAGTGCGTTTGCGCCACTCAGTGCTTGTAGTTCTGCTTTTTTTTCTGTGACTGCTTCAAGAGCTTCGTCTTCTTCTGCTCGTTTTGTCGCCCGTTCTGCTTTGGCTGCGTCTGCAGCTCCTGCTACCGCGCCGTAGTTATCTGTGATCCAATTCTTGACTTCGTCGATTGTTCGTTGTGCTTCTGCTTTTTTCTCTTCTTGTCGTACGATTTCTTTA
Source organism: Candidatus Woesearchaeota archaeon (assembly GCA_014729505.1). Taxonomy (GTDB): domain Archaea; phylum Nanobdellota; class Nanobdellia; order Woesearchaeales; family ARS49; genus WJJS01. The sequence goes on along the minus strand of WJJS01000013.1, from coordinate 29,910 downwards.
TCGATAGTAGCGACTTTGACATGTTTGCTTGCTTCGAGCAGTTGGGGCATTGTTGCACTTGGTGCGCGAAACACGCTTTTGTTGACAGTGTCGAGATTTTTCACGCCTAGCTCGTTATATTCTTGTTGGATAACGTGCAGTCTTGTTTTACCGTCGTGTTTAAGAAATGTTTGTACACGCTCGGCGGCCAGAGGGATGAATTTCTTTTCTAAATCGTCTACGTCGCTTGTTGTTTTGACTTTCGGCCCGTCTATTTTATTGTAGAGTACCGAGAGTTCTGCGCGCATCCGGACAAATCGTTGGAAAGCCATTATAGGTTGGGAAGATCTTTATTGACTTTGTAGAGCATGTCGTGGAAGGTGGCAAGAGCAGGCCCTAATTCTGCCGTGCAGTACGTTGCAAGGTCTGACTTGACATTATCGCCAGTCTCCCAATTACTGTGCAACCATCCTCCTTCCTTGAGCCATGGTTCTAGTCCTCCGTGCTTGAGGTGGAATCCTCCGATGGTAGGATTTCCTGTTGCTTCAATAAATTTTATCACATTGTTTTTGATATAGTCCACTAATGTTTGATGGGGTTTTCCTGAGACCGCATCCATTTTGCTTACTTCGACGTTGAGAAGTGAAGAAATCTTTGCCAGTTCGAGTTCTACTGGTTGACAAAAATTATCTTTGAGCGCGTTTGCATCCCATGTTGCTCCTTTCGATTTGAGTTCGTTGTAATGTTTGTCTAGTGATGATGCTACTCGTTCTGTTTCGCGACCTACTTTTGATAGCACTGCTGATTCCCATTTTTTGCTTGCAGCTTTTTTTATGGCTTTGAATGTTTTTCCTTCTGCAACTGTTTGTCCGCCTGAAAACAGCACGCTCAAGATGAGCCATGCAAGAACACCTACGCCATAAATGGTAAAGACGACCATGGGCCATTGTGCGAGTTCTCCTGGAATAGCATTTGAGGTGTTGATGCCGAGGAACAGATTCCACATGATCCACAAAAAGCTACCCCAGACGAGACAGACGATGAGCAGTTTCTGCCAGCTGTCTATTGGTTTGAGCCAGCTTGTTGCTAAGGTGAGTACTGCTCCAAAGATGACGAGCACAAAAAGCGTTACTAGTGCGCCGAACTGTGCAAACAGTGTCAAGATGAGTGTTCCTGGTATGACGAGTACAAGACCTAGTGAGACGAGTGCACCAATGATGATGCGTACGCCTTTGCTTAGATTGACAAATCGTAAGAGTTCATAGGTCACGACTGCCATTAAGAGCCACGCTATAAATTGTAAGAGTCCGATGACTCCTGCTTGCGTATCTAGACTGCCAAAGAGCGCATTGCCGATCCCGCTTAATGCGCGACCAATCCCTGCAAAGATGCTAATAATAACATCCACTGGGCTTTGCGCATAGACCATACTGGCCAAAAAAATTGTAATTAAGAATCCGAATGATAATAGGTTCCTCTTTTTCATAATCATTGCACCTCGAGCCTTTGTAATAATGTGATATTTATTAATGTTTGCGCCTAATCGCCCTGACGGGTGATTTGTGACACTATGCTGATCCGATCCATGAAAAACGCGATCGGATTCTTTGATTTATCCTTTTCATGGTAATCGTTATCCTTGAGATAGGTATCGATGGTATCGCCTTTCTCTTCATCGAGCAGTGGATGCAGGTCGAACATGAGTGCGTTGAGTTCTCCTACTAGGTCTTGCGCGTCTCGCACGGCGTCTTTTTTTGTGGTATCTGCGATTTCTTTATCGGCTAAGAGTTTTGCTGCTTGTGCCGCGATAAGGTTTACAGAGTTCTTGCTTGCGCGCAATGCTGATAGAGCTTCGCGTATTTTGGCATGTTTTGCTTCGACGCTCTTGGTTTTTGGTACTGCCCGCAGTAATGCTTGTGCGCGTCCCAGATGTTTGTTGGCATCTGTTGCTTTGTTTTTGACGTCATTGCGTGAGATGTTTTTCATGAGGTTTTTCCATGACGTTCCTTCTCGTGTTTCGCCGCCGAGAATGGCGACACCTATGAGGACAAGTACGATGATTGGCGAGATGATGGCAAGGATGAGTACGACAAAAAAGACCCATGCGAATGCTTGAAGCAGTTGCCCCCAATGTGCCAGGAAGTACACGAGTATGGTGAAATAGACCAGCCACATTAGTGCAAAGGCCGGATATTTCCAGTTCGTGTCTACATAGTTCATACCGTGATATGTTGCTAAGGATAAGAGTGCGAAGGGTATAAGGAAAATGACTGCGACGACGATGGCGCCAAGCAGTGTGCCTGATGTTAGTGCAAGACTTGTTGGGATGGCGAGTCCTGCGCCAAGAGCGAGTCCTCCTGCAATAACGCCGCGCACTCCTTTTTTCCAGTCGCTTGGCAGCAGTTCGTAGACGATGCCAAATGTGGTAACAATAATGAGGAATTTTAGAAAAATGCCAAGGCCTTCTGCACTTGGATTGAAGATTGATGTGAAGATATCGCGAATAAAGGTTAAAACACGATCAACTGCAGGATTTGATGCATAAGCTGCAGGTAAAAATAACACCGTGAGTAGGCTGTAGTTGAACAATCGTCGCATGTTGCACCTCTTTAATGACTAAGGCGATAGTGACGTATATAAATGTTTTGCAGACTGGTCGCAGGATTTTCGGTTATGGTGTTCTTTGTCGAATAATCTTCGCTGCGATCGTTGCATGTTTCGCTTTCTTTGCAAGTGATGGCAGATGATGGAAAAAAAGTTCTTTAAGGCTCAAAACACAGGAGGAGTATGGCAATTTACGACTATGAACGGCCGCGAGTGGTACTATATGCTGCTATTGCTGTGGGTGTTATCTCGTGTTGTTTTTCTGTACCTCGTCTTCACGATCGGATACTGCAGGAGTATTCCATTGAGCGTCGCAGAATCAAGACACAACGGGATTTTGATGCGATTGAGCAGCGTTTGGAGTGTATGACAATGGAGGAGTTGGATGAAGCCTATGAACGTGCGGGAGGTATTCGCAGACATGTTCGTCAAGAGTATCGTCGCGCACTGCGCTCTCCTGCGGTGGAGGAAGAAGATGATTGGCATTATTGAATCTGAATGGTGTGTACTTGCTGCAGATGAGCAGCACCAGGTTTTTTTCCCAGATGAACAGGGTATGACGTGGCAACCGTCATATAAGGAAGTCTTTCAGCTGCGCTTGTGCAGAGAGGATGGTGATGTTCACTTGTTTGATGGGCAGCACAAGTATTGTTTGCCCGTAGACTGTGATCAACTGCCGCCAGAATATGCTGTAACTAATAGTTGGTGTGAGAAGTTGCCAAAAACGCGTCAGTACGCGGTTCTTTCACCTTTTGGGTATCGTTTGCTGGCAAGTAGTGATACAGTGCTTCATGATCCTCCCCCGGAGTACAGTGGTGCTCATGGGTGGTTTCGTAATAAAGTAAATAATAGGTATCATGAACGTTTGCATCGCGCGCTCGATGGTCGTGAAATGCCTCGTGTTGTTATTGAGGAGTTTGCCACTGAGCACTATTCTTTTATTGACCATTTTCATCAATCATGTGCGCGTCGTTATACTCTTGGTGCGTCGTCGTTGCGTGACATGGGCAGTATTTGTGCTGTTGCTGATACGTATGCTCTGCGAGATAAGGAACGTGCAGTAACGTTTATGCAGCGTCACTTGAATCGTGCTGTTGGTGTGCGTAGATCAGCACTACTGGAATGGTTTGCGAGATTTCATGCGGTTCATGAACAGCCTGATGAAGCGATATCGTATTTTGAAGCGGCACAGGAAGCGTATTTTTCTTCGCGACGGGAACGGGAAATTTCTCGCTTGTATGTGGAATCCGCATAAGATTTATATAATCGCAGAACCATGCAGTGATAAAAAGAGGTTATGATGAAACATCTGCGGTGGCTGCTTTATTTGGTGATTGTTCCTATTGTGTTTGCTCAGCGAACCGCAGCTAAATCGGCCAGTCCTGAGTTGCAGTTGAAGTCTGCTATTGTTTGCGGTCTTATTATTGGTTTGTATGAAGCAATTACGCTTATGAAGGACGTAGCTGTGCCACAGCACAAATTTGGTCATGCCGCTCATGCGTTTATTTATGCACTTGTTGCTACTTTTGCTGTATTTAATGTAGAGTTTGTGTTGGGTCTTATTCCTGCGCTAAAGACTGTTCCCGTGATTAGCAGTGTGCTAGGTATTCGTATTATTATTGGTGTGATTACGGCAATCAAAGTGCACGCGGTGAGTCGGGCGACTAAGGCTCAGGCAAATATCAGTGGTTTGTCTGAAACCTGGTTTCACACGTTTTTTGTTGGCGGACTGGTAGCTGCGTCGCCCTATATTTGGAATTTGATTCTCCCGGCTCTTCCGGCTTTCTTAAGATAGCTCCAATTAGAAATTACTGACTTTGTCTGAAGAGAGAAGAATTATTCGATGCTCACTTCTTGTCCGAGACTTTGGCCTGGCAGTCCTCGCTCAAATTGCGCTTTTACAAGGCCCTTGTTGCCGTGTGCGCCTGTTACTTTGCCCGAAATGGCTGTTTTGTTCTTTCCAGCACTAGTCCATGTCACTGGTTTTCCTTCGAGTGCTTGTGCTTTTTCTCGTGTACTAATGCCATCGATAACGATGAGCATGTAGTCTCCACGTTTTCTCCGTCTACTTCCCCGAAAATTGGCGATAACTCCTTTCATACCTCGTTCAAACCATCGATCCATTTATAAAGGTTTCTGTCTTGTTTTTATGTCTCTACCCGTATTATTCCCTCTATAAACGGGTGGTTGCCGCTTGAATAATTAAATCTGCCGGGTTGTTCTACGCGCACGCTGTACGTGTCGCCTTTTTCCAGCAGTGGCGATTCCTCTTCTTGAAATAGTATGCTGTGAGGGTCTTTGTCGAGGTTTTGCCAAATAATCGTATCATTAACACTCGCCATAAGTGTTTGTGGATGGAATTTGTAGTCGCTTATAAGTACCTTGATTCCTTCCGGTGCGGTCGTATTTTCTTCAAGCGTTGCCTGGTAGCTTGTGCAACCCCAAAGCATTGCTATCGCGACGAGAACGATTAGTGCTCTCATTTGGTTTCTTGCCCGGGCGTGTTTCTTAAATATTTCGAAATTTTTAGGGATTTTTATGGCTTTTTTTCGGGCTGTCCTGGTAAAGCTATGTAAAGACTGTCAATACTGTGGTGTTGGGTGATAGTATGCTGGAAGAATTGATTAGTGAAGCGATGAATGAGGATTTTGCATATGTGGGTGATGGATATTATTTTGTGTATGACAATCAAACACTGTACAGAGTACATTATGATAGGAATCAAGAAGAATCCAGGGTGGTGACCAAACTTGGACGTTACATGGAGTCTCCGGACCGTGCTGCATAAAGACTTCGCGGGCGGTCACTGATCACGCCGTAGAGTCCTAGGGCGCGTAGACGCGTGTAGGTACTTGTGTTGTTGACTGCATATGTGATAAGATGTAATCCTCGCGTCTTGCATGCCTTAATCACGTGTGGTTGTATTGCAACGTGCGGTATGCCTATGCCGTTACATGAGAGTTGTGGTACGTATGAACTCAGGAGTACGGTGAAATCTTGAGGTCTCATTGCTGAAAAGGTATTAAGACCGATCGTGACCTCGTCACCGTCAAACATTTTTTTCCTTGAAAGTGTTATGAATCTGAGAAAGCGCGGTACAGGTACGTAGTAGAGTAGTGTTTGTGCTTGTGTTGAGAGGTGTCGTATTTTTTCTAGTGCGTGCGGATTCCATGAGGCGAGAAAACACTGCTTGAGTAGGTGATGCTTTTTGAGTTGTGTGATGACTTCTTGTTCTTGTCCGTTATCTTTGAGTTCGATGATGCACTGTTTGTTTGATGTTTGTAAGAGTTGCAAAAACTCATTAAAAAAGAGCAGTCCTTGTCCGTCAAGTAATCGTTCTTTTTGCAGTTGTGCTGCAGTTTTTTTGCGTAGCAGTCCGGTTCCTCGCGAGACGCGATCAAGATACGCGTCATGACAGACGACGTAGTGGTTGTCTTTTGTGAGTCGAAGATCAATTTCAATACCGTCCACATCGCTTGCAAGTGCGTGTTGTATGGCGTTTCGGCTGTTTTCTAAAAATCCGTACCCGTTTGCGCGATGGCTAAAGATGATCATTACCAGTGACTCATACCGTGACTTTTTTTGAAATTCTTGTAATGGGTGTAGAGAAGTTTGCTTGCTTCTTCTGCTGCTTTTTCTTTTTCTTTTCCAAGATCTTCTTCTTTGTGGTTCTTCTTGGGGATGAATGCGCGAAAGAGTGATGCTGCTCCTTTACCTACTTCTTTGAATGGGTCTAACATGCCCGGTTTTGGTGGTGTCTTTTTTTCTTCTTGTTTTTCTTCTTTTTTTGGTACTTCTTGATCTGCCTGCTCGAGGTATTCCCATAATTCGTCTCCAATCGCGTCCATTGCTGCTTTTATCCCTGCATCAATTGTTGTGAGTAATTCTATGTCTTCTCGTTCCTTCATTTGTTTGAATAGTTCGACTTGTTCTGCTGTCCATGCGTACGCGCGCCATGTTATTTTTGTTTCCCCGACGTGAACCGGTCCCTCGTGGTATCCTGGTGTTTTTTGTGTAAATGCTCCTCCCATTTGTGGTCGTGTGCGGTAATCAAACGTCATGACGACTGTGGCAAAGATCTCTGAATTATCTTCTGGCAGTTTCATGGCTGCTACTTCTATGTTGATCATGCTGCCTTCAAATGCTGCAACGAGGTCAGGTCCTTTGAGTTTTGACATGTCTGTTCCTAATCGTTCGATATGTGTGAGGTAGGGTTTGATCCAGCTAATGTACATGCGGATGATGTTATAGTGTTGTCGCAGGTATTTGAGTTCGAATTGTTTTCGTTGTTTGAGTTCTTTGAAATTGTGATCCATCCAGGTCATGAATTCAAGCAGTTTTCGCCGCAGTATACTTTTTACCTGTAATGTGGTGTCAAGATCATCAACGTATGTGTCGACTTCATCTGCGCTTGGAGGGTTTGTTTCAAAGAAGAGTGTTGGCAGGTGTGTAAAACCTAATTGTTGTGCGAGTTGGAAGATGTTTGCTCCTGTTCGTTGTCCTTGTACGACGCCATCGACAAGATCGGACCAGATGCCTTTGAGTACTGTGATGGCGTCTTTGTCTCCTTTTCGTGCTTTGCGGTGATAATCGAGTCGTTCATCGATCCATCGTATATCGCGCACGAGTTGAAAGAGGTCTTTGCGCACGAATTGGCCGATGAGGGCCATATAGCTTTGTACTTTGTCTTGTGCTAATCCTAAACGGCTTGTGGCAGCTCCCCAAAACGAACTGTGTTCTGAAGCGCTGAAGATGTCTGTGATTTTTTCGACCCATCCAAAGCCTAAATCGTATTGTAAATGGTTGAGACTCCAAAAATAGAGCGGTTCAATGCTTTGATGAAAGTTTTCTGTGAGTAGATAGTATTTATTGTCTGGTTTGGGATAGTCGACGAGCATAACTTGGTTTTTGACCATTTCAAATTCGTCATGGTCTGCGTCGTCGTGTAATTGTTGTTTGTATTCTTGTCGTTCTTTTCCTTTCTTTTTTTTAAGTTCTGATCTGATGAATGATTTTATTTCTCGAGGTGTCTCTCCTTTATACTTGCTTTTGTCCACTCCTTTTTTGACAAAGCCATGCGCGATGAGTAAATCACTTCCGGTGATCATAGGTGTTGTGTGTACCTCGTTGTTTATTATTCTTTGCCCTGTGCAGTGCGTTGTGGTATTTTGTTTTTCGTTTGATTACTGCGGATATGGGATCTTGCATGAGTGTGCTGACGTGTTTGCCGCTCAGTACTTGTGGCAGTATTACGTAGTGTGCTCCGTGTTCATAATGTTGCAGTCCTTCATGTTCGTGGTCTGCAGTTACTATGATGGCTGCTTGTGGATTGAGTACAGTAACGCGTTGTATGAGGAGCAGGTTGTCTTCAAATCGTGGAATTGTTGATATGACCATTTTTGCATGGTGGATTCCTATTTGTTCCATGATGTGTGGATCTTCGATATCACCATACCTGCAGGGGATGCGTTTTTTCATCAGTTTTTTGATGACTTGCGGATCATGATCTACGACAAATACTTTTTTTTTCATTGATCGCAGCGTGTTGATGATGCGCATGCCCATGCGGTGCGCTCCAAAGATGATATATTCTGGTTTGGGTGATGTGTTGCCGTACTGGAGTCGTAAGTGTCGGATTCCTAATTTTTCGAATTGTCGCAGCACTCTGGAAAATCTGCTATAGACGGTGGTGTCGTACGTGATAAAATAGGAGGAACTGACAAAAGTGATAACGGCGAGTAATGCGGTTATGCTGAGGATTTCTATGTTGATGAGTCCTGCTTGTACTCCTGCTCCTGCAATGATGAGGCTAAACTCGCTGATTTGTCCTAGTCCGATGCTTGTTAAAAAGCTTGGTTTTGCCTTAAATCCGATGATGCTCATTACTGTCATGATCAGCAGTGGGCAGACAAGGATCACAAAAAGTGCTAGTATGCCGATGAGTGTTGCGCTGGTGCCGCTAAACGTGATAGTCATGCCTATGGAGACAAAGAAGAGTGTGGCAAAGAAGTCTCGTAATGGTCGTATTCGTGCGCTTATTTCGTGATGAACGAGCAGTGGGGAAAGACTGATGCCTGCAAGCAGTGCGGCTATTGCTGTTGATATGCCGAGTAGCTGTGCGGCGATGACAAAGAGAAAACACCATGCGATGCTGGTAATATACAAGAGTTCCGGCCAGCGGCTGACAAGGGTGAAGAGTCGGTCAAGAAATAGTTTACTGAGTACTGCGATGGTGAGCAGGCCTCCAATGCCAACGAGTATCGTGCTAAACGACCAGGTGCTTGTTTCTTGTGTGGCAAGAAGGGATAGTGCTATGATAGCTACGAGATCTTGTACCAGCAGTATTGCTAGTGCTACGCGGCCATGTAATGTGTTGAGTTCGTGTTTATCGCCGTACAATTTTATGACGGTAACTGTGCTTGATAAGGTGAGAATGATGGCGATATAACTTGCTGTCACACTGTTAAATCCTAGGAATCGTGCAAGCGCAAATCCTGCTGCAAAGGTGAGTAGTACTTGCAAGAGTCCGACGAGTAATGCTGCTGTTCCTGCTCCTTTGATGCGTTTCAGGTTTATTTCGAGTCCGACGATAAAGAGTAGAAATACAACGCCAAGTTCTGAGAGAAACGCGATGGTTTCTGAATTGGTAACGAGCCCAAATCCTGCAGGACCCATGAGTATGCCCGCTACTAAATAACCGACGATGATGGGTTGTGCGAGTCGCCTGGCTATAATTGCGAGTATGGTGGCTATGATAAGAACCAGTCCGATATCAATAATTAAATCGTTCATGCACGTCCTCTTTTTTGGTTTGTAGTTAGTACTTCATCTATAAATATAATATGGTTTATCGAGAAAGCGATATCTTTCCTGTAGGCAATAATCGTATGATGTCATCGATATGTCCTTTGTAGGATAGTTTCTTTTTGATCTCCCGTGCAATTTCTGATGCTTTTTGTGTTCCTTGTACGAGTCGAACCATGTTTTCTGTATGTGCTTGTACTGCTTGTGGCGGTCCTGCGAGTAATTCTTGTTCGCGTAGTCCTATTGCGAATTCTAGTCGCGGATGATAGCTGGTGCGTTTTCCTCTGATCATGAATGATCCTTTAGTAAGGTATTCGCCGCTTTGTGCGGTTTTTGAGATTTGTTCGCCGAGAACGTAGTATACTTCTGCGCTTCCAAGACCTAGTTTCCATGCCCGACTGTATACTGCTGTTGTTGTTGCTACTTCTTTGAGGCTTTGCTCGCTTGCGTGGTCTTCTATAATGATAAAAAAGGGGCTTCCTGACATTTCTGCATGAAACACGATGCTTGTTGGTTTTGTGTATTTCTTGATGAGGATCTCGTTTTGTGTTGCGTCTCGTCCTCCTATGCAGAGAAGTCCTTGACTTGTTCGTATCCATCGGAATTTTTCATACCAGTGTTGGAGTTGTTTTGGTTGTGCTTTTGTGCGTTGTTCTTTGGCGTATTCGTCTTGTTTTTTTTCTAGTGTCTGTTGTTGTTGTGCAAATCTTTTGAGTGCTTCTTCAACTCCTTTGATTTTTTTCTTTGCTTTTTTTGCGCGATCAAAATAGATGGATGCGTTTTCTTCTAAATTTTTTTTAATGTCGAGAATGATGCGTGTCATGAACAGGGGTGTAAGGGTGTAATAGTGAGTGATTCTTGCGGGCACAGTCCTGCGTCGAGTTCTGGAGTGAGTCGGATTTGTTGCGGGATGCCCAGTGGTGGTATGGTAAACACGAGTAATCCGCTTGTTCCTGCTTCAATGCTTGTATCGCTCATTGCATCATGGACGTTTTCTGTGCCGACGATTTGTGCGCGAAAACCGGTTAGTGATGCTGCTCCTGTGTTTTCGATAAAGAGTCGTACTTCGTTTGTCGTGTAGCACAGCGTGCTGTTCCCTCCTACGTCTATGACGTGCATGCTTATGGTGTCGCATCGCGGCGTAGCTAATGTGTTTCTTTCTTCAATGAATTCTTCGCCAAACGTCATGACTGTTGCGCCCAGTAATATGCTGATAAAGAGGAGCAGTCCTGTGGTGGTGAGGGGTGATAAACCGCGTGCCATGCATTGTGGAAGCTTTTGCAAATTTATATATTTTTGGGGCCTGTTCTTGCACGTCTCAGGTAATGTTTATATAACGAGGCGTTGTTTGCATTTTTTATGGACGATCAATGTATTTTTTGCCAGATGATTGCTGGATCCGTGCCCACTAGAACGGTGTATCGTGATGATAAGTGTATTGCGATTCTTGATATTAATCCTGCCAGTCCGGGTCATGTGCTGATTATTCCAAGTGAGCATGTTGCTATTATGCCGCAATTGCCTGATGATCTCATGGGGCATTTGGGAGTGGTGGCCAAGAAAGTGTCCCGTGCATTGATTAAGGGTTTAAAGGCTCAGGGCACGACAACGTTTGTGGCTAATGGTGTTGCTGGTGGTCAGCGTGCTCAGCATTTTATGGTGCATGTGATTCCCCGCCTTCCTGATGATGGTATTCATTTTGATCTTCCAAAACATGAACTGTCTGAGAAACAATTCTTGCAGGTGCGTGCTGCTATTGCGCCATCGATTAAGACGGTTTTGGGTTTTGATGTGCCGGGAGTTGAAGTACGATCCGATAAGGAGGAGTCTGCTGACGGGATAGATACTGGTGACGGTAGTGACGGGGCGTCAGAAAATGATGGTCAGGGTTTCGAAGAGGATGAGGCTGCGATTGTTGATGAAAAAAAGGGCGGTTCGGGTCTTGATGAGTTGACCGATTTTTTGACAAAATGACTGAATGTGCGTATTGTAAGGCGAGGGAAGGCGATCATCTCTACGAGGATGAGCTGTGTTTTGCAAAGCTTGTGCGTCGTCCTGCAACTACTGGTCATATTGTCTTGTTGCCAAAAGAACATTTTGCTATTATTGAGCAAGTTCCTGATGAGGTAATGCATCATTTGTTTGTTGTGGCAAATAAATTGGGTGCTGCGGCTTTTGATGGTCTTAAAGCTCAGGGTTCCAATCTGTTGATTCAAAATGGGATTGCTGCTGGTCAAACGCATAATCATGTCATGCTTCATTTGTTACCTCGTTTTCAACAAGACGGTGTGGATTTTACCTGGCAGCCACAGCAGGTAGAAGAAGCGCAATTGGATGCCGTGATTGTTTCTTTAAGTGACGCTCTTGCTGAGAAAAAATCTCTTTCGTCTTCAGTATCTGAAGTGTCAAGTGATGAACAGTATTTGCTTGATCAATTGCATCGTTTGCCTTAGAATAGATAAGGGAGTAATGATCCTAGTATTGTGGTGAGGATAAAGGCCATAAGAAATGCTGGGAGAAACGGCATGCCTGTTTTGATCAGTATTTTTTGTATTCCTGCTTCTTGTACTTGTGCGATTTGTGTTGTTGAAATGCCGAGATCTTGTGGTCCGCAGAGTCTTTTTCCGTCGTGAATGATGTCGTGTGCTATCCAGTCTCCTTCTGTTAATTCTCGGACGTGTATTTCTTTGAAAAAGCAGTGTTGTTCAATGACGCGCATGCTTGTAAAGAGGAAGAACGTTAGTGGTAAGAGGAATGCTAGCAAAAATGAGGCGATCAGGATGTCGGAGGTTGGTGCAAGATGAATGGCAGTTCCTGTAATGCCCAGTGCGAGAAGGATGAGCGCTAATTGTGCGGTCATTATTCCTCGTGTGTAGCGTTGTCGCAGTGCTATTGAGACGCGCGACCAGTGTTGAGCAGCGCTTCCCACTGTCCATATGATGCCGTAGAGTCCTCCGACGATGGCGAGGTAGCATAAGAAGGTAAAAAGCGTACTGTCTAGCCGGGGTTCTAGACCTATCAGACTGCCCATGGCCATGAGTGCTTTACTGTCGCCCCCTCCCCATTGTCCGAGATAAAAGAGTCCTACGCCCAGAATGCTTGTAAAGGTTAGCCCTCCTATTCCGTGCAGTAGTGGTAGTACTGATTGTTCTGTAATGCTTTGTATTGCGTGCAGTCCTATGCCTGCGAGTATGCCTGAGTATGAGATCCAGTCAGGTACTTCTCTCCATCGCAGATCGGTGTACGTGGCTATGAGCAGTATGGCAAAGACAAGGGCGATATACATGGTACTGTGATGCGTCCTAACTTATTTAAAGCTTGCTTGCATGGAAATATGTTATGGTGCAGTCTTTTCTCTTCGGACAGGGGCCTTTGCATGTGGCGATTTCCTTGCCTGCTACTGCAGTATCTCTTGAGGTGATTGAACCTCTTGTGCGTTGTATTATTGAAGAACGGATTCCTATTGTGACGTTTGGTTTTCCAAAAAAACCTGGTACGGAGTTTGCCTCGATGATTGCTTCGTTTTTTGCTGATGTTAAGAATTGTGAATTGTGGGCGTCGCAGCAGGTGAAGGTCAGCGTTCTTGGTAAATGGTATGATCTTCCTGAGAGGGTTCGTGAAGCTATCAAGGATGTTATTGAATCTACGAGGGATTTTGATCGTTTTTTTGTTAATATTTGTGTAAATTATGATGGTCATGAGGAGGTTGTTGAGGCTGTTAAATTGATTGGTCTGCAGATTCAAAGCGGTCGTTTAAGTCCTGAACTTATCACTTCAAAGATGGTTAAGGAGAATTTGTTTACTTCTTCGTTGATCCCGCCGCAATTGCTTATTCAGGTGGGTTCTGCAAAACTCGATGGTTTTTTGTTGTGGGATTCCCGTTATGCGTTTTTTTACATGAAGAGCGGTTCTACTTTCGGTTCTGAGGATGTGCGTGACGCGCTAAAATGGTATAAGAAAAAAAAGGACGCCTAGATAAAGGCGTTTTTGTCAAACACTGGCGGTCTGTTCTTGTCCTCGACGATGATCGTGACGTCTTGTGACACTTCGTCTTTACCGTCGCTTGCAGTAACGGTGATCGTGTGTTCTCCTGCATCGTCATAGGTTGTGGTAAACGTTGCACTGTCTTTCCAACCTGAAAAGGTGACGGTCACTTCGTCGTCGTCTTCATCGCTGGTGCTGTACGCGATGGTGACGGTATCCCCCTCTGTAACGGTTATAAGATCATCTGCTAATGACAGTTCTGGCGGTGTATTGAGATGTTCTACCGTGACATCCACATCAATGCTGTGTTCGAGTTCCCCGTCGCTAACAGTAACGGTGATGGTGTATTGTCCTTCATCTCCTTTCCTTGTTTGCCATATGCCGTTTTTGTCTGCGGGCTCTGAAAAGGTGTACGTGAGTGTGTCCTTGTCAGTGTCACTTGCTGTTGGCACAATGACGACTTTTTCTCCTTCTGTCACGACGATGGGAGAGAGTGCATCGAGTACTGGAGCGTGATTGACGTCGATAACGGTGACGGTGATGGTTTTGCTGGTGGTTTCCATACCGTCGCTTGCTGTGATGGTGACTTCGTGTTCTCCTATATCTTCGCTGCTTGTATCTCGTGTTGCGCTGTCCATCCATCCTGAAAACACAACTGTTACTTCGTCATCATTCTCATCGCTTGTTTGTACTGCTAGTGTTACTTTTTCTCCTTCTTTTACGGTGACATCTGCTACTTCTATTGTGGGTGCGGCATTGACGGATTCGACGATAATTTTGACGTCTTGGGTCGCACTTGTTGTTCCATCGCTTGCCGTGATCGTGACGATGTATGTGCCTGCATCTCCTCGTCCTGTCTGCCATTCTCCTTTATTATTGAGTGGTTCTTCAAAACTAAAGGTGATCTCGTCTCCATCAGGGTCTGATGCTGCAAGATTGCTGAAACTGACGAGTTCGCCTTCTTTGACACGTTTGACTGGTAGGTCTTCTGTGTCTGCAGTGTCTGTGGTATCGTCTGACGTGTCGAGTGTATCGTCAATGGTTGGCGTGTCATCGAGCGTGTCAACACTGTCTTCTACATCGTTGATATCATTGAAATCAGTGGTGTCTCCGTCGAGCGGATCGCCGGAAATCATTAATTGTGGATCATCAGATCCTTGCAGTGGTGCGTTTCCTGTTGGCGTGCTGCTACACGCTGCAAGAAATCCTAGAAGCATTACAAGTGCAATTATTCGAGCCATACTATCAAACCCCAAAACTTTTTTACTATTCTCGAATGGTATTTTTTATTTAAGCTTTATTGTGGTTTAATCTAGAGGTTTGCTCATGAACGTGCGATAAAGGGTGACTGCGAATAGTGTGCTGCATAGTCCTGCTGCGAGTCCTGCAATAGCGCTTGCAAATCGTAAAAAGAATCCAAAAGGGTATGCGCGGATAAGTGCTGAATCACTTGCAAAGGTCCACGAGCCGGGCGTAAAAAAGAGTTCGTGAAAAAAGACAAAGAGTGTAGTAAACGGTATGAGCGTGCTCAGTGCGAGCAGTCCCAGTGTGATACTCGAACCATAGAGCAGTACTTTTGTCATATTGATGTGGTCTATAGAAAACAAGAATACTAAGAGATAGAGTGCGCTTGCTGCAAGCAGCAGATGCAGCAGGATTTTGACATCGAGAATGTGTTCTGCTTCCCTGTTGCTCAGTTCTGCATCAGGTAATGTGTACTTGCTTGTTGTAAAGTAGGAGAGAAGCGAGTGTGTTAAGGCAACGCCATGAGAGAGGTCGACTTCTTCTTTTGTTTGGAAATGTTCGTAGACTCCAGGCCAAAAGACGAGCGCATGAGCGCTGACAATCATGATGGCGAGGGGAAAGAATGCTATGAGGAGTGTCTCCTCCCATTTCATCGAATACGTGCTCCGTCAGCAATATCTGCAGTGATCGGGCCTTGTGAGCTGTGCAAAAACTTGTCTTTGTACAGCACTTTGTGGTCCTTGGTGGTGAGTGTGATCTTGCTGAATTCGTCAAATGTGATTTGTCCGCCTGCACTTGATATGCCTTCAACCATTACTTGTTCGCCCGATGGAGTGTGTGGTGCTTCAATCAATACCACGTCGTGTGCTTTTTCTGCGGCTAGGAGCATGCCCTGACTTTCCACGCCTCGCAGTGTTGCCGGTTTCAAGTTTGCCACGATCACGATATGTTTTCCCCTTAATTCTTCTTTTGTAAAGAATGATTTTATGCCTGCGACGAGTTGTCGTTCTTCTTGACCTATTTGTACTTTAAGGATATAGAGTTTGTCTGCGTTTGGATGATCAGTTACGTCTTGTATCACTCCTACTTTCAGGAGCACTTTGCTGAACGGATCAACTTGTTTGACACTGAGTTTAGAAAATACTATTGCCGGTGTGTCGATGGTGCCGGTTGTGGTGGATTGAAAACCTAGATCTGCAAAATGCGTGATGTCCTGATCTATCATATGGGCGATGCGCTCACTTAATCGCGGAACAAAGGAATGGGTAAGTAGCGTTATATTTCTGATAGCTTCTACGAGATAGTAAAGTACTGTTGCCCGTTGTTGTTCGTTATCAAGTTTCCATGGTGCACTGTCGTTGACGTATTTGTTGACGTCATGGATGAATTGCCAGATGTACTCTGCTGCTCTATGCCAGTGCAGTGAATTCATGGCTTTGTCTGCTGCTTGAAAAGCGCTTGTCAGTCTTTCTTCAAGATGAACTTCTAATGCACTTGCGCGTCCTGGCGTTGGTATCTTACCTTCACAGTATTTGTTGATCATGACGCACGCACGATTCACGAGATTGCCAAGAGCGTCTGCAAGGTCTGCATTTGCTCGTTCAACGAGCGCTTCTTCTGAGAAATCCCCGTCTTGTCCTGCCGGAATTTCTCGCAGTAAGTAATAGCGCATTGAATCGCTGCCGTATTCTTCGATGAGTGAGAGTGGATCCACGATAATGCCTCGACTTTTTGAGAGTTTTTCTCCTTTGAGATTGACAAATCCGTGCGAATGCACAGCAATTGGTAGTGGTATGTCTGCTGCCATGAGCATGATCGGCCAGATAACGGTATGAAACCAGGTGATGTCTTTGCCGATAATGTGCACGTTGCATGGCCAAAAAGTGCGAAATGTTTGTGAGGGGTAGTCAATGCCTGACAGGTAATTGATGAGTGCGTCAAACCAAACATAGATCACGTGTTTTTTGTCAAAAGGAACGGGAATACCCCATGAAATGGATGTGCGGCTTACACTGAGATCTTGTAATGGTTCTTTGAGTCGGTTTAGGATTTCGTTGCGTTTATGTGCTGGTTGTATGAATTCTGGATGATCTTCGATGTGTTTGATGAGTCGTTCTTGGTATTTTGAGAGGGTAAAGAAATAGGATTCTTCTTCTAATTGTTTAACTGTTTCCAGATGCACGGGGCATTTGCCGTCGTCGAGATCTTTTTCCGTATAGAATCGTTCACAACCAACGCAGTATAACCCTTTATACGTGCCCTTGTAAATATCTCCTTTCTCATAGACTTTGGTAAACAATTCTTGCGCTGTTTTTTTGTGTTCGGGAAGCGTTGTACGGATAAAGTTATCAAAAGAGGTATCGAGTTTCTCACAAAGTTCTTTGAAGAGTGTAACGTTTCTGTCGAGAAATTCTTTGGTGGGAATGCCTTCTTTTTCTGCTTTTTCTACGATTTTTTGACTGTTCTCGTCTGTTCCTGTTAAACTGAATACTTGTTGTTGGTGCAATCGTTGCCATCGTGCAAGCGCGTCTGCTATGATTTTCTCATAAGCGTGGCCCATGTGCGGGCGACCGTTTGGGTAATCGATTGCCGTCGTAATATAGTATGAGTTCATGTGTTCTTTTGCTGTTGTTTTCTATTTAAACCTTGCTGTGTGCGTTTTTGTGGAAAAGTATTATATGCGCTTCCTCATTCGAGTAGTGTATGAAACATCTTGATCGCTGCGGTGAGGTGCAAATCCTTGTTAAGAGTGGTGATCATGCTATTGATGCAGTGTATCGCGTGCTGAAACGCAGAGGTTTTTCTACTATACTAACGCCTGATCAGGGAGGGTGGCTTACTTATGTGCCTTATGCTAAGCGAAAAAAGTTTGAGATTCTCGAATTGCCGACCGATGCTGGCCTTCTTGATCATAAAACAATACCTAAAGTATCTCGTGCCGCGTTGATACTTAATTCCTTGCCGGCATATGCTTTTGAGCAGGACATGGTTGCTCTTCGTAAACGGTGTAAGGATCTTGGTATTTTGTTGATTAATGACGTGTCTGGTAGTATTGGAACGAATCTTGCATCCTGTGGTGATGTGTTTGTTGGTAGTTTTGGAAAGCATAAGCCTGTCAATATGCATTATGGTGGTTTTGTTGGGGCGCCAAGTGACTGGCTTGGGGAGGTGAGTGCTTCTTTTGACAAGGAACGCATTGCTGAATTGCAGTCTCATCTTGCAGGTCTTGACGCGCGTCTTGCCTGGTTGCGTTCAAAAGCAGAAGATATTAAGAAGGATTTACATAAGTATGCTATCGTGCACAAACATCATTCGGGTATTAACGTGATTGTTCGTTTTTCCTCGGATGAAGAACGTTTGGCTCTTGAGAAGTATTGCAGGAATCACGACCTGCCGTTTGTGTTGTGTCCAAAAAAGATTCGTATTCTCGATCCTGCAATGTCTATAGAGGTCAAGCGACTTACTTCATCTTTTTTGTAATATCGATTTTGGCTCCGCAACTGCCGCATTCAAAACGTATCGCATCAACAGAGACGCGTTTTTGTTTTTCTTCGTCAAAGCGAGAGACTTTTTTTCGTTTGAATGGAACGCTGGTTTCTCCTTCTGCTTTGCAGGTTGGGCATTTGTACTTGATTTCACAAAAGAGTGTTTCTTCGTATTGTTCTTTTGCAACGGTGTAGCCGCAGGAAGGGCAGACGTAGTCTTTTGCGCGTATTTTGACTTTTCCTGTTTTTTCATCAACGGGTTTTCCCATGAGTGCTTTTGCGCATTTTGGACATTTGCCTTTATACACCCATGCTTTGATAGTGTTTCCATCGATGACTCTTTTTGTGAAGTAGACGCAATCGTCCATGCTTTCTGGTTCTTGTAGTGGCATGGGTTGTGTCTCGCAGTGCTTCTTCTTAAGTTTTGCGATCTTATAAGAATTTGAGGACTTCGACCATACGATGGCTAAAACCCCATTCGTTATCGTACCAGCCGCTGATGTTTACAAACGTATTGTCTACGATTTTTGTTGAGTGGGAATCGAAGATGACTGAGTGCGGGTCTTTGACGATGTCTTGAAGGACGAGTGGATCTTTGGCGTAGGCGAGTATTCCTTTCATATGGTGTTGGCTGACTTGTTCAAAGAGCCAGTTTATTTTTTCTTCTGTGACTTCTTTTTTAACTTCGCAGATGAGTGAGACAATGCTGCCTACTGGCACGGGTACTCGCCATGCGAATGCGTCGAGTTTGTCTTTGAGTTCGGGCATGACTTCAACGACTGATTTTGCTGCTCCTGTTGACGTGGGAATGATGTTAATGGCAGCATGGCGGCCTCTGCGAGGATCCTTTTTTGACGGTCCATCAATAAGTCGTTGTGATGCGGTGTATGCGTGTGCTGTGACAAGCATGCCGCGTTTGATGGTGAAGTTGTCGTGGAGGACTTTGCATAATGGCGCACTTGCATTGGTTGTGCAGGAACAATTGCTGACGATGTGATGTTTCTTGTTGTCATACTCGTGTTCGTTAACGCCTCGTACGATGGAAAAGTCAGGGTTTTTTCCTGGTGCGCTGATGAGTACTTTTTTTGCTCCTGCATCTAAATGCAGTGCAGCACCTTCTCGTGCCGTGAAGAATCCTGTGCATTCTAAGACGACATCAATGTCTAATGTGTTCCATGGTAATGCTGCTGGATTTTTTTCAGAAAAGACTTGTACGGTTTTGCCGTTGATCACGAGCGCGTTATCTTTCACGTCGACGGTGCCGGGGAATGTGCCGTAGACGCTGTCGTATTTGAGAAGATATGCGAGGTCTTCAACTTTACTTAAGTCATTGATGGCAACCCATTCAATAGCGGGATCCCCAATTCCTGCTTGGAGCACTTGTCGTCCTATACGGCCAAAGCCGTTAATAGCTACTCGTACCATAGTGTTCTTCACAGTAAGTCGGTATAAAAGACTTTAGTACTATCCTCGCGTAGTTAGCCTGCAATGAGTGTGTTACCGCAATAGGTAACAGGCAAACTAAGCGAAATCTTTCTTACACTCACTTGACGTACAGAGCCGATTCTCCTCTTTATGTACGAATGCTTCTTCAAATTGTGGGCAAATAGAGACGTTCGCATGGGCTATAAATCATCATATGGTTTTATCGTATATAAGGCTAACCAACCAAAATCCGTTAAAACGTGTTGAAAACGGATATTTTTATATGTTTGCAGCGCATACGAATGCTTGATGGATCGCGAACGGATCTTGCAAAAACTCAAAGAGGACTATGGTCTAAAGAACAAACACGTGCTGATTTTGCGTACTGTTGCTCAGCACACTGATATTCCTGCTGATAAGCTGTCAAGGGTAACTGATATCCCTCTTGGTCGGTTGTATACGTATCTCAACGAATTGTGCGCTATGAAACTAGTATATCGTACACCAAGAAAACCCTACAGATATTATATAGAGGATTTTAATCATGCGGTTATTGATTTTATGCGTCATCGCATGAACAAGTTCATCAAGGCCGAAGGAGAGGTGCTTGAATTGATGAAGGGTGATGCGCCTGAAAATATTGAGTTAATCAAGTCCAAGGAGGATTATACGCATGCTCATATTAAGCTCATTTCTGAGTCAAAAAATATTCGCTTGAGTTGTTTTCATCGTTCGTTTCCGTTTATTTTGTATCCTGAAAAGTTTGAGGAGTTCCTCGATCTGCGGCGTGCTATTGCTGATTTTCGTCCAACGATTTCTTTTGTAGATGCTGATGCGCTCTACATTATTTTTCAGACGTATCGCCGAGCGATTGAAGAACAGAAAAAATTTGATATTATTGTCGAGAAATGGACTTTATTGGATCATATCAGTCTCATTAAAGATACTTTTGGAGAGTCCTGGTTTAACAAGTATGTCGAACAGATTACTGCTCTTATTAATCAGGGCAACATAAAGGTTCGTGCCATTGAAGAATATGTGCCTATGCAAATTGATATTGGTGACAATATACTCGTACTTGCCTTAACCCATCTGAATATGTCGACGGGCATTGTGTTGCGCAGTCCTGTTGTTCGTGAATTGTACTCGACCTTGTTTGAACAAAAGCTACCAAGAACAAAGGAGTTTTTGGAGTACTTACGGGTACAGTGAGAGTTCGCCAACAACGCGATCGATCTTTTCTTCGTCGTCTGGCCCTATTGCTGCGCACGTTACTGTTCCTGGCGCGACGTGCGTGTGTCCGGCATCCGTGATAATGGCAGTAGTGAGGCCTGCATCTTTTGCCAGTTGAATGTACTTGTAGAGGATGTCTTTTGTTGGGACTTTGAGCACGATTTTTTTCATACCTTCGCGATGCCAGTTCTTGATCTGTTCTTTTGTTGAACGAAGGACTGCTTCTACGCTTGCATGTGCTGCTTGTGCTGCAAGTTTTCCTCGAGAAAGTTTCAGATCGTGCCGTACGAGTATGGCTTGTTTCATTGGTACTTTTTAGCCTGTCCAAGCAGGTATTCTGTGTCGTCAAGATGTTGTTTGAGATGTGCTAGCGTGTTCACTAGTTTTGCTATGTGTTTCTTTTCTTTGTTATGTTTTGCAATGTCGGTGAGTAAGTCGTGTCGTAGTTGCTTGACAACGCTGAGAAAGTCTTCAATGATCATGTCGTCTTCGGTGGCAAGCAGATCTGCTGCTATTGTTTCTGCCTCTCCTTTGTCTGCTACGACTTTCAGTGTGAGGAGTGCTTCTGCGAGTTCTTCTCGGTTCATATTCATGAGTTCGTTCATAGGTTTATTAGATTTTTGGCCAGCTGTCTGCGTAGAGTCCAAAGGTCCACACGAGATTGACATACACGATGAGGCCAAGTATGATAAAAAATGTTATTTGTCCTGCAATGGAGGGTGTCTGGCCCAGTGTTGGCAATAGTGCAAAGAGGACGTTGCGAAACAGGACTACAAACGTGGCTAACGCGACTGAGAGGACTAGCGCAAGAAGCCATCCTATGAGATACTTACTTGTTAATGCTCCTTGAAAAACAGTGCGACTGAATGCCGCAGATACTCGTTTGTGTTGAGCATATGCCATTAATGCGGCAGGAACAAAGTACGCGCAGAGAAAGTACGTAACGGCCACGATGGTCAGTAATGCGTAGAGCACTCCTCTTGTCGGTGTATGCTCAAACGCGAGACCGGCGGGCAGTGCAGTAATTGTTGAGGAATCGTACAGGGTGATGCCTACATAGCTTGCGATGAGTATGACTGGCATAAACCAGATTATGCCGATCAATACTGTTGCTAATCCGTTAAGGAAGTGTCGGGCGCGAAAAAAGGGCGTTTTGTAGGTTCCTTGTTGAATCTGTTGTGAGAGGTCGATGAGAAAACCGAGTCCAAAAATGCTTGTCAGCAGGTTGACAAAGGGTATGGCAAAGCAGAGAATACCAAGTAAGAATGTGCTTGCTTGTTGAAACGGCAGTCCTGCAATCTTTTGTAAACGTACCATAAATACCTCTTTGGTATTCATAAACGGAATCCATTTTAAAAACGTTTGTGCGTGCATATGTTGCGCAGTGAGCGTATTTTCTTACTCTTGCGGGAAAATGTTTATAAATGCGGCTTGGCCCTCTCCTCTTATGCAAGAACAACTCTTTAGTTTACTAGTAGATAAGGATGATATTAGCTGGCGCTCTCTCATTCATGATCTTGTGCGTTCTCAAAAAATGGATCCTTGGGATGTGAATGTCACGACTCTCTCAAAAATGTATATTGATCGTGTGCGCCAGATGCAGAAAATGGATCTCAAGATTTCTGGAAAAGTCGTGCTTGCCGCTGCTATTTTGCTCAAGATCAAGTCAAAGAAGCTACTGGGTGAGGATTTGTTGGAGTTTGATCGATTGCTTGCCACTCAAGAACCTGATGAAACGGAGTTTTATGAAGAGCTGGCTCAAGAAACTGCTGTTGCTGCACGCACGGTTACTGATCGCGAAGAGTTTCCCATTTATCCCCGCACGCCACAGATGCGCAAGCGTAAGGTGAGTGTTTTTGATTTGTTAAATGCGCTTGAAAAAGCGTTGGAAGTAAAGAATCGTCGGGAGAACCGTTTGCAGGCGGTGACTGTTGAACGTCCTGATAAGAAAGTGGATATTGGAACTGTTTTAAAATCGTTGTTTTCAAAATTGAAGAATCTTTTCAAAGGTAAGGAGAAGATTTCTTTTGAGCAATTGTTGGATAAGAATGATCGTGATGAGCGCGTCAAGACCTTTATTCCTTTGCTCTATTTATGTAATGAACAAAAGGTCCGTTTGGAACAACAGGGCCATTGTGAGGAGATCACGATTCTACCGGGGGTAAGCGCGTGCTAGATCGTAACGAGCGACAATATCTTGCGCAAGTAGTGAAGTCCGAACTTGAACAATTCCGCAAGCAAAAAAAGACGTTGTTTGTGGGTATGTCGATGTCGTTTTTGAGGGCCGAGCACGAGTATGGACATTTTCTGGAGAACTTATTGAAGAAACTCGATGGAAAAGACTGAACAGCAGTTCATGCAATTGCGCATGCTGCACGAACAGATTAAGCAAGTACAGGAACACCTGCAGACCTTGGAAAAGCAATTGACAGAGCTGGTGTATGTACATGAAAGTTTAGAAGAGTTTAAGACTGTCAAGCCTGAAACGGAGATTCTTGTCCAGTTAGCAAGCGGTATTTTTGCAGTGGCAAAGATTCAGGATCCTTCGCATTTACGTGTCAACGTCGGAGCTAGTGTTGTTGTGGAAAAAAATGTTGACAAAACTAAGGAGATTATTGGTGAACAAATTCAGGATTTGACAAAAATTCAAGCAGAGATGCAAAAACAGTTCACATTGGTGCTCTCACAAATTCAACATTTGCAGGCTGAACTTAAGGATCATGTTTAATTTTCTCAAGAAAAAACTAAAGAATGCCGTAGATAAATTCACTGGCAAGATTGATGAAGAGGGAAAAGAAGACGTTATTGAACAACCCCTTGATCTTGACGCTACAGATTCTGAAAAGAAAGATACTACAAAGGAGTCCTCTGAGAAGGACCGTACGTCAAAGGAAGACAAGAAAGAGAGCAAAAAGGAAGTCAACACTGAAAAAGAGCTTGAATCTGAAAAGAAGGTCCGCGAAAAGGAAGCTCTTTTAGAAAAAAGGGCCGATCCTGATACCGAAACATTCGAGAACAAAGAGCGCCAGGAGCTAAAACTGCAAGATGTAGCTGATAAGCAAGGTCAAAAGGAATCTAAGGAAGGTATTGACAACGCGCAGAAGCTGGATAGTGATAAAAAGACGACAGACACCCTTTCTAAAAAGGGAAAGAAAAAGGAAGAACTAATAAAAAAGATCAAGGAAGAACCGGTCGTTGAAACTACGCCAGAAAAAAAGGAAAAGAAGGGTTTTTTCTCGCGGATAACGGAAAAGATAACAACAAAAAAGATTACCGCAGAACAATTTCAAGATTTATTTTGGGAGTTAGAGGTCGTGTTATTGGAAAACAATGTCGCTGTTGAAGTGATTGAAAAGATTAAGGCCGATCTTTCTGCAGAGCTCGTCGATACACCCTTGCCACGTTCAAAGGTTCAACAAAAGATCCTTGATACGTTGCAACGTTCTGTGCGAGAGCTTTTTTTCGTACCAAAGATTGATATTGTCAAACTTGCTGAACAAAAGAAGCCCTTGGTGATTTGTCTCGTCGGTATTAATGGCGCGGGAAAAACGACGACTATTGCTAAGCTTACAAAATTTCTCAAGGATAATGATAAGAGCGTGGTCATTGCTGCATCTGATACGTTTCGTGCAGCCGCAATTGACCAATTGCAGATCCATGCGGATAATCTGGGCGTTAAATTGATTAAACATGATTATGGATCAGACGCGGCTGCTGTTGCTTTTGACGCGATTAATCATGCTAGAGCAAAGGATAAGGATGTAGTGCTTATTGACACTGCCGGTCGTTTGCATTCTAATCATAACCTTGTCGATGAGATGAAAAAAATTGTGCGCGTTGCACAACCTGATCTTAATATTTTTATCGGCGAGAGTATCACAGGTAATGATTGTGTTGAACAAGCTGTGAAGTTTGATGAAGCTATTGGACTGCACGGTATCATTTTATCTAAAGCGGATATAGACGAGAAGGGAGGGGCAGCGATCTCTGTCAGTTATGTGACAAAGAAACCGATCCTGTACTTGGGAGTTGGACAGGAGTATAAGGATCTTGTTCCCTTTAATCCTGATGAAATGGTCGAAAAATTATTCGCATAGGGGGAGAGTATGAGTGAAGACGAACGTATACCGCCAAAGCATAGGTTTAAGCATGTGTTAGATGAGTTGTATGGAGTTGAAGATGATAACGTTGAAGAAACGCTGGGTGAAGAAACGCTGGATGAAGAGTCGCATGGCAGTGTGGCGTATGCGGAGGATGGCGATACTGATTGGTTTGAACAGTTGGTTCATCGGCAGGCCTGTGCGCATTTGCCTGCGATTGCGTATTGTCATGCTTTTGATGGCACGCCGGATTTTGATCAGGAATTATTTGCCGGATTATTGGCAACAGATATTGCAAGGGCGTATGATCGCGTGTCTGGTGGACAGGTTCCAAGTGAAGTTGAGATAAAATTTCTTACTGATATTTTTACTATTGTTGGCAGACAGCAATTGCCCATAACTGATCGTGAGAATGATATGGAGTCATGGTATGGTCGTGCTACGCGTTCAGTACTCGATGTTTTTGATGCGCATCCTGATGAGGTAGAAGAAGAAGTGTTTCGTACTCGTCGTTTTCTTTGTAAAGCGCATGAGCTTGGTTGTAGCGAGGTTAAACCTGCGTTGGAGCTTATTGAGGGATCGCTTGATTATTTGTTGTTGTGTGCGGCGCATACCTTGTATGATCAGTATTTTGTTGCCGTTGCCGAGGGGAGGATTAAGGATATTGCTCAGCAGAGGACTCAGGAGCAGTTGAGGCTGTATTCTCGTCAGGCTGGTATGAATATTCCAAAGTCTGCGTATACGTTTCTCACACAGTCTGTCTTAACCTTGGAGAATCATGCAGGAGTTTTTGATGTTGAAGAGCGTTTGATACAGTTGAGTCGCGAGTATTGCGATCCTGATGATCCTGCGCGCGCATCTGAGCGTGACATGTTGCATGCAGAGTGGCATTGGTTGCATGCGATGCATTCTATGTCTTGTGCGATGGTTGCGCCCACAAAGAAGCGACGAGCGCATCATTTGCGTTATGTTGCTCAGCGATTGGAAAATTGTGAATTGTTAGCTGCAGATGCGAGAAAGGAAATCATTGATAGTTTGGGTAAGCAGGTGAAGGTTGCTCGGGTGTATTTGGGTGAGGATCCTGTTCCTAAAGAGCGACCGCGACCTGTGGATGCGCGTTCGCCACAATCAAAGCATGTATTGCCTCTGGCGCGCAACTATGCTCGTCGTCGCACGTAAGCTTTTTATACCGCTCGCGTTCAAAACGCTTTACGGGCCCGTGGTCTAGTGGTTATGACATCGCCCTTACAAGGCGAGGATCACCGGTTCAAATCCGGTCGGGCCCATTCGGAAACGCTTTTCGCGTTTCCGTCTTTTTTCGCCTTCGGCGAGTGTGGCACTCGGACAAAGAGTAAGGATGTTTTGTTCTGCGTTTTGTTGTTGTCCTCGACCACACGGTGCCACGGCGTAGTGCGTTTCGCTAACGCTCAACAGCACAGCTATGGAAAAGTGAGACGTTCCTTTTTTCGTTCTGTAAGTCTTTCTGGCGATGGTGTGGCAAGTAGAGTGGATGATCGAACATTTCAGCAATGGAGTCGCTGCGGTCGTCCTTTGCCTTACGACGACAAACCGAGTGACGAACAACTCTGATTGTTTGATCCCTTTCCCGACTATGAATCGTCACCTTTAAATGCAGATCCTCTTCTTCTCAGGTAAATGGGCCTGTGGTCTAGCTCGGTATGACGTTGCCCTCACATGGCAAAGGTCCCCAGTTCAAATCTGGGCAGGCCCATCCACAACCTTTATAAGAAACCCTTTGTCATTTTCTCTTATTTCGCGCCAGTGGTCTAGTGGTATGACGTGGCCTTGCCAAGGCTGCAGACCGGGTTCGATTCCCGGCTGGCGCATTCAAGGCTTTATGTCCTGATATTCTCTAAAGATTTTCTTACTTGATTGCCTTCTTTATAATTAATTTCTTCCTAATAATTTTGTAAAGCAAGTCATACCCCTTATAATTCGGATGTACGCCGTCAGCAAGTAATGTGTTGTACTCCTTGCTTTTCATTTCGGAATAGACGTCTACAAAGGGAATCTGTTGATTCTTACAGATGGTTTTCAGCATCTCGTTATATTCTTCAATCTTCTCGTTTGTGAAGTACGTATTTTCGAAGGGGTTTGTGATGTCTTCATCAACTGGCGTAATGCCTATGACAACGATTATTGTTGAGTGTTTGCGAGCAATGGACAGAATCTCTTGAACGTTTTTTTCATAGTCTGTTAACGGCACGTCCACGTTTTCGGGCGCATCAATTCCTCTCGAGTCGTTGATCCCTATCGCGATAAGTATGATGTGTTTGTCTCCTTCCCAGACATACTTGGCTCTTGCCTTGCACTCTACATCTATTCGCTGCAAAAGACCTCTTGAAGTGTCTCCTGGCACGCCTTGGTTGTAAACTGCGTGATAACTATCTTGGTCTTCAAAGTACTTCTTGAGTCTGCCCACCCGTCCTCCGGCGGAGTGGTCGAATCGTCCAAAGGTGATGCTGTCTCCAAATGCAATAATCGATTTCATTATGCCATGAACAGTACTTCAATAAATATGGGTTCGTGATACCCTAATAAAAAGACTTTTATTCCAGGCGTGTTTTTTCTTCTTTAGCGTTGGATTACAATTGAAATATGATCATTTCTTTTTCCGGCGTCGGAGGTCTTTCATGAAAGGTTTTAAAACAAATATTGAAAAGGATACGGTAGATAATGAGTTCTACCGAAAAGTACTGTATACTGGTAAGAAGATGCAATTGGTCGTCATGAGTTTGAAGGTTGGCGATGATATTCCGTCTGAAGTGCATCCTGATATCGACCAGTTTATTCGTGTTGAAACTGGCAAAGCGCTGGTGACTATTGACGGTAATGAGATGACTTTAGAGGATGATGATATTGTGATTGTTCCTGCGGGTAGCGAGCATTATGTAAAGAATTCTGGTGATAAACCATTAAAGATCTATACGATTTATACACCGCCAGAACATCCTGATGGCACGGTGCACAAGACGCGGGAAGAAGCGTTGGAGCACGAACATTAGTTTACGTACGTTAGTTGCGGCCATTTTTCTTTCCATTTCTTTTTTGCTTGTCGTTTTTGGTATAATTCTTTGCTGAGAAATGGTTCTGGGATTGGACGTATGACAAGAGCGAACAGATCGCGTAATTCCCATGGTGCAAGTATGGTAAGTGAGTCGTCTGTTTCCAATCGTACACCAACGCATGTCGGTGTTTCGGGCCAGTATTTCACGCCGTCTTCTGTGCATCGTGCTGGTTCTCGTCCAGGACTGCGTAAGTGTGCTCGTGCTTGGTTAAACACGTTCCACGTGACTGTGGCTTGTTTCTTTTCCAATAGGGCTTCGTATTGTGTATCTGTTGATGAACGAAGATCTGATCGCGTAAAGTACACGACGTCAACGTCCTGCAGAGGGGTGTGGGTAAAACCGTGCAGTCTGTCCCAAACAGTATTGCGGATCGCCCCGGCTGCAATGTACCAATCGTGTAACCCTAGAGTGCGCACTGTGCGCAAGAGTTCCATCAACCAGTCTTCAGAGCGAACAATCTCTTTGAGTTGTTGTTCGTAATCCATTGGCAAATGTAGTAGTATCGTTCATAAATACATTGCGCTTACAAAAACCTTTTCTTGAGCTAGGACTCTTGCAGGTGACAACGTGCTACTGGCTATCGTGGTTGGTAACCATTGAGGTAACGGGCACAGAAGTAAAACACTTTCAGAGACGGTGAGCAGCGTAACCTTTATATGCCCTGTCAAAGCTGTTCTGCCTAATCGGGCCTGTAGCTCAGCCTGGTTAGAGCGCTGGTCTTATATGGCTTCGTTCTAAGACAGCCAGAGGTCTGGGGTTCAAATCCCCGCAGGCCCATTTTTTTTTGTCTGATCTCGTTGAAGGCAGGGTCGGACTTTGCTTCTGCTGGGCTAAGCAGCAGTTCCTATATTCCCACTGGTGGCTTTATGCACTCTTTTTTCCGATACAATATTATACGTTGCTGTATATCTATGGGTATGAAGAAAATGGTGAGTGGCTTGTTTTTGTTGGCCGTCATTATTGCCTGGTCTGTGTTATTGTATTTTGTTCCCCCTGCGAGCATTGTCGATGGGCTTGGCGCTCACACGTATGTTGCTGTGCTTCTTGCAGGTTTTCTTGGTGGGACGTCTATTCTTTTTCCTTTTCCCTACTATCTTGTTGTCATCACTACTGCTGCTGGTGGTGCGCATCCTTTGCTTGTTGGATTGTGTTCGGGTAGTGGTGTAATGCTTGGCGACACGACGTCGTATTTTCTTGGGTATGCTGGTGGTTCGATGCTGCCACAGAAGGCTGCTCGAGCGTTTGAGGGTATTAAGAAGTGGGTGCAGGATATTCACAGTTTCAAATTTTATGGGTTTCTTTTTACTTATGGTACGATCATTCCGTTACCCAATGATGTGATTATTGTGCCACTCGGTGCTGCTCGCGTTTCCTATTGGCGTGTTATTCTGCCTTTTGCTGCCGGAAATATTGTCTTTAATACGGGTATAGCATTGCTTGCAGCGTATGGAGTGCTGTTATTATGATGTGAAATACTGCTGTGCTTTTTTTGCAATCTCTATGATGAAAATAGTTGGAAATTGGGTGGACCATCGGGGTTCGCAATCCTGGCAAACTGTCATGGTGTTTAACGAAGACGGTTCGGGTACTTTGAAGTACGTCGAGATTGGTGATCGCGAAGAGTCTTTTCCCTTTTCTTTTTCTGTTGATGGTGATAAAATTTCGTTTGCATTTGAGAATCGAAGTTTCACCTTGATTTTTGTGATGCGAGAAGCAGCGACGAGAACTAATGATGGTGCGGTGTTTGAAGAAGAGGTTCTTGAGTTAAGTTGTCACCCATACGAGCATCTAACAGCTAAGGATCATTCATGCGCTACGGTGATATTTTTTCCTTAGAACATAACGCTTATAAATAACCGTTCAGATTTGCACTGTGTTCTACACGCGCCCTGGTGGTGTAGTCCGGCCAATCATCCTGCCCTTTCGAGGCAGGGACCCGGGTTCAAATCCCGGCCAGGGCAT
>WJJS01000012.1 GCA_014729505.1 Candidatus Woesearchaeota archaeon | reverse complement strand
TCACTGCATCACACAACCCCAAAGAATACAACGGACTCAAATTTTGTCTAAAAGGAGGAGAACCAATAGGTTACGATGCAGGATTAGACCGAGTAGAAGAACTCAGCAACAAACCAATTAAGATAAAAAAACCCCGGGGCCGACTCACAAAAAAAAGCATAAAAACACACTATGTTAAAACACTTGCAAGCTTTGCAACAACAATCAACTCAACAGCGCCAATCGTTATAGATGCAAGCAATGGAAGTACAGGTCAAATATTACCTGAACTACTCCAGAAATTAAAACTACGAAAAATCAAACGACTCAACTTTAAGGCTGACGGACGATTTTCCACACACCCGCCAGATCCTCTTGAACCAAAAAGTCTGCGATTACTAGGAAAGGAAGTTCGAGCACAAAAAGCACGAATAGGAATCATTTTTGATGCAGACGGTGATAGATTGCATATCGTTGATGAAAAAGGAAAACACGTACGACCAGAATACATACTCATACTGTTGGCAAAATATCTTGCAAAACCAGGACAAAAAATAGTATATGATCTGCGCAGCAGTTGGTCAGTACGTGAAGAACTACGACGAGCAAGACTCGAAGGCATGCCATCAAAAGTGGGCAGAACAAACATTTACCGTGAAATGAAACGCACAAAAGCCCGACTTGGAGGGGAACTTTCAGGGCACTATTTCTTCAAAGAACTCGGATACATCGATGATGCAGCACTTGCAATGATCCACTTATTTTCACTGCTTAACGATCATGAAGGATATATTTCAGAACTCATAAGACCTTTTGATCGCTACTATACTTCAGGAGAACTCAACTTTCGCGTCAAAGAACGCGAAGCAGCAATAACAAGAGTATACAACGCCATTCGAGCAAAATTCAAAGATGCAAAAATAGATTTTCTTGATGGACTATCCATCGAATGCAAAGACTGGTGGTTTAATCTGCGACCAAGCAACACCCAAGCACTCATAAGACTCGTAGTAGAAGCTCGCGACGAAAAACTACTGGACAAACGAGTGCGCATGCTCACAAAACTCATCGAACAGTAACGCTTCATGACAAACAAACTTATTTCACACAAAAAAGGGAAAGGTGCGCACTTAAGAGAGTTCATACTGGGCGGACAGGACGGACTCGTCAATGTACTAGGACTGTTATTAGGCGCAGCGACTGCAACACAATTCATCGATCAAAAAATAGTCATAATAGCAGGACTCTCCGCATTATTTGCAGAATCAATCAGTATGGGAGCAGTAGCCTATACATCATCAAAAGCTGCAAGAGACTATTATTACGGAGAACTACAACGAGAACGACGAGAAATTAGGGTCAATCCGGATACTGAACAACAACAATTGCGACGACTTTATTACAAAAAAGGATTTCGCGGCACACTCCTTGACAATATAGTCTCACATATTTCCTCAAACAAAAAACTCTGGCTTGAAACCATCATGACCGAAGATCTGCGACTCTACCCACACGAGTACAGCAATCCACTACGAACCGGAATAATCGTACTCATCGCAACAGTTATTGGATCCCTTATTCCACTGTTCCCCTACTTCTTTTGGAGCGTAGGTACTGCAACCATCATCGCACTCGCAGTCAGTGCAGCGACGCTTTTTATTGCAGGAGTGATTAAAGCGAAATGGACTGTCGGCGGATGGAAACGAAGCGGCACAGAAATGCTGGCCATAGGAATGCTTGCCTCCATTGCAGGATTTGGTGTTGGAATACTTCTAGAGAGGATATTTGCATGAAGTACACACATGCGCTGCAGTATCTGGGACGATACGCGCTCTTTGTAGCAGTGCTCTTTGGCGCAGATTACCTGTTTTTTCACATCGTAGCACGACAGGCGCCAATCACTGCAAACTTTGTCTACTTCAACCTGTTCTTCTTTGCTGTTACAGGAGTATTTTTCATCATCAATATGAACAAGATCAACAAGACGCCCTTTTTACAAAACTGGTATCACACCATCGGTTTTCTCGGTATGGGACTGCTCAGTCTCGGCGTCTACAGCATCTTCAAATACCACCTTAACCCTCAACTGGCGTTTTCCTATCCGACCATCTATTTCGTTTTTGTTGGCGTCACGTATCTCATAGCAGCAAGCCTTATCGCACTGGCAGTGTTTGGCACCACATTCTTGCATGCGTTCAAAAGAGAACTGTTACTGCTGGGCATTGTCGTGATTCCTTACTTTGGACTCACCATGGGATTGCGAGCGCAGTGGCACCTCTTTTCCTCAATGGTTGTCAAAGCAAACACGTTTTTAATGGGATTCTTTACTGACACGATGAGCTTTGCTCTTACATCCGGTGATCCAAAACTGGGACTCGAA
The DNA here is from genome assembly GCA_014729505.1 of Candidatus Woesearchaeota archaeon. GTDB lineage: Archaea > Nanobdellota > Nanobdellia > Woesearchaeales > ARS49 > WJJS01. Next base: position 27,144 of record WJJS01000012.1, on the reverse strand, counting down.
TCCTTTAGCGTAATAATAGGCGCACCATGTTCAGGAGTAGATTCCATACTCCTCTTTACAGGACTGTACTGGTTTATAGGACTCCTTGATTTTGACAAATACAACACAAAAAAATTACTCATCCTCTACCCTTTTGGACTCTTTGGAGTCTTTGGCATGTCGATACTGCGCATCTTCTTACTCATGCTTATCGGAGCATACTATTCACCAGAACTCGCACTTGATCAATTCCATTCCAATGCAGGATGGATACTCTTTGTTATCTATTTTCTCACCTTCATCTATTTTGCACTGCCATGGTTAAGAAAATAATAACTTATCAAAATAACTGATCCGGGGTACGGACTAAGATCCTTATTGGTCTTGACTCTGCTGTTCTTCAATCAATTTTCCCTGAATATGAAAAGCGCGGTCAGGAAGTTGAATGAGTTTCTCACAAAAAGACCACCAGGGTTTATCATGCTGCCACACCTGAGCAGTATGCGCAAACTTATGAGCAAAATCAATGATAAGACCGCCACGATCAAAAAAAGCTTTTTGTGCAAACTCTGTAGGACCAAGACCAACACTCTGCGTTACGCGTTCAGGATCAATCTTAGCCCAGTCAAGAATCAAGTGCAGATGTTCTGTAGTAAAAAAACTCTGAACACCCCAGGGATTCTTCACATATTCAATAATAGGATCGCCAAGTGTAGCCTTGATACGACGCTTGAAACTATGCAAGGTTTTGGACTGTTCCTCAAAATACAATTGATATTCTGAAAAGCGCAATTTGTCTTCGACAACCTCATCCTTTGGGACTGCGCGCACAATAATGTACGTGCGTCCATCAATAACCTCGCGACCATACACCTGATACTCCCACATTTCGATGCGCGGAACAAAATTTTTGTCAATTACTTCTGCAGGATCGCCAGTAATAGGAGTAATACGCTGTTCAAAGAAATACTCCACATGCCATTTTTGGCCCATAATCCACACCGGAGGAAAGAACTCCTGAACATTTTGCAACATACTCTTTGAGGAAGAAAGAAAGTATAAAAACTTTTTTAAACAGTCCGCAACCACATACTGTGTATGACTGAAGAGAAAAAACGGGGCATTACCGTAAAAAAAACAGAAAATTTCAGTGAATGGTTCACACAGATCTGCAGTGAACAGGGTGCGCAACTCGTTGATATACGCTATGGAATCCAAGGATTCATCGTTCACCGCCCATGGGCAATGAAAGTACTCAATCGCATCTACACACTGCTCGAACAAGCAGTGGAAGCAGACGGACACGAACCACATCTCTTTCCAACAGTCATACTCGAAGATAATCTCACAAAAGAAGCAGAACACGCAGGATTCATACCGGACGTCTTTTGGGTCACACAAGCAGGAGAGCACACACTCGAAAAAAAATGGGCACTGCGACCAACAGGAGAAACACAGATCTATCCCATGTACTCACTTTGGATACGATCATATAACGATCTGCCATACAAAGGGTACCAAAGCAGACACACGACATTTCGCCACGAAATGACGACACGCCCATTTCTTCGAGGAAGAGAATTCATGTTCTTTGAAACACACGACGTATTTGCAACACACAAGGAAGCACTCACACAAATCAAAGTCGACATGCAAATAATGGATGAAGTCATACGAGACAAACTCAAAGTACCGTTCATATTCTTTAGACGACCACAATGGGACAAATTCAAAGGAGCAGATGACACGTACGCTTCAGACAGTCTCCTGCCTGACGGACGACGACTTCAAATCAGCAGCACACACGATTTAGGACATAACTTTGCCGAAGCGTTCAATATCACGTTTCACAACAAAGACGGCAAAGAAGAATTTGGCTGGCAGACATGCTTTGGACCGGGCATCTGGCGCATCATGGCATGTCTTATCGGCATACACGGCGACGACACAGGACTCATCCTACCGTTTGACCTTGGACCACAACAAATAGTAATAATTCCAATACTCAAGGGAAACGACACTGATGAAGAAGTAAAGACCTACTGTGAAGATCTCAAAACCGCACTCAAACAGTATCGCGTGATTATTGACGATTCAGACAATTCGCCAGGTTATAAGTACAATCACTGGGAAATGAAAGGAGTCCCTCTGCGAATAGAAATAGGCAGTAGAGAAGCCGCTCAGGGAACAATAACACTCGCTCGACGTCTTGGAGAGAAGAAAACAACCGTCAAACAAGAAGACCTTAATAACGCAATCATAACACTGGCAAACGAACTTGACACGGACATTGGCAGACGAGCAGAAGCATACTTCAAAGACCGCATAAAACACGCGCAGACAAAAGAAGAACTCATCCACGTCATCAAGAATCACCGAGGATTTGTTACAGTACCTTTCTGCACGACAAATAATGAAGGAGCTGTTTGTGCAGAACACATCAAGGCAGACACTGGCGGCGCAGACGTGTGCGGCGTACCATTAGCTCACGCCCAAGAACCAAAAAAAGACGACGTTTGCGTGCAATGCGGCAAAAAAGCAACAGTTATTGTGTATTGTGCGAAAAGCGTGTAATGAGCGTTACGCTTTCTTCTCCCACCGATTTTTATCGCGACCATAACACTTATCCATTGCACGATTAAAACCTAGTTGGAGGTTCACATCTAAAGAATTAGCAAGACAACTCGTGAATATCACATCTGCCATCTCATCACTTAACTCCTTAGTCTCCTCAGTGGATTTTTTCTTCTTAGGTCCAAAACGATGATTCAATTCACGAGCAAGTTCGCCCGTTTCTTCATTAATCTGGCAAGAATTTCCAAGGGTTGAAAATACCCTATTTTATACTGGCTGACCCAGTCGTCAACTTCTTTTTGTATTTTGTTTAACGGCATAGAAAAAGAATGGAGTAAGACTAGTAGAATATTTCGCTACTCAACTAGTTGTTAGGTAACCCACCCTCTGCAAAGAAGACCCACGCATAGCGTTTGCCGGTGATGGATTGACTTAAATCCTGAACGAGGAACACGATCTTATTCTGATCGAGCTTGACCTCGTATGAGACTTCAAAACCAGGCCGTTTAAGCGCTTCAACATCAACAATGCCGCCAGATGACGCTACATGAGACACAATGCCATCGATAGGAACAAGTACGGACCCAGGATTAAAAGTAAGTTGCGCTGCCAAATTCTTCAGTTCCTTACCAAAAAACGAACTCTTCACAGCAATAGGGCTAAGAAGCGTGGCTTTTGTTTTGTCACCAGCTGTTGTGACCTGAACATCAAAAGGATCAGGCGTAATCGTCACGCCTTCAGGTGCCTGTTTGATACACTCGCTCATCATACTCTCAATGGATTTGCCAAGTTCAGCATTCACTTCAGCAGGTGTTGGCACTAGAGAGCGACCATTAAGATACAAGGGGTTGGCTTTGTATGTTCCAAGATCCAAAGCGTTAGACGCAAACTCTGCTTTGCCGCCACGAATACCAATATCGAGCAACGAAGCCTGCAATGCCGTTGCCAAACAGGATTCGACCTGCACAGACACCGTATCAAAGGATGAAGAAAACTTATTACTCTGCCAGACATAAAGACCAGCACCTCCCCCCGCAACAAGAAGGATGATGACAAAAATAATAGCAATCTTTAACGGTTTAAACCGTTTTTGAGGCATAACCTCCTTACCAATAGAAGTATCAACTGTCTTTACCTCTTTTGCCATGCATGTGAAGAACGAAGTGAAGTATTAAAATGTTTTTGTCACAGAACGGATTACGCGCGGATTGTCATTATTGTTGCAGCAGTGAAACGCAGCACGTACAAGGCGATGAATCAGCATGTTTACGAACATTGCACTATGCAAATGAGCAATGCTACGAATAAACAACTCCATGAATACGCGTGGCAGATCATTATCATTTAGCGCGCAACACACTCACTATCACCGAAAGCTTTAAATAATCCCCTAAGACCCTTTGAAGAACAGTTCTTGAGGTGCAAAATTATGGAACACCAAGATAATGTATTGAAAACTGGGACCACTACCGTCGCATTGGTGTGCAAAGATGGCGTTGTGCTCGCAGCAGACCGAAGGGCCACAGCAGGATACGTGGCAAACAAGCACACCGTAAAAATCCTACAAATCGCCCCAAACATGGCCATTACCACTGCCGGAACAGTAAGCGATATTCAACTCTTGGCAAAACTCATACAAGCAGAAATACGCCTCAAAGACTTACACGTTAACCGCTCTTCAAACACTAAAGAAGTAGCGAACATGCTCGCAGGCATGCTGTATCACAATCTTCGACGCTTTATGCCAGGCATCGCAGCATTCCTCCTAGGAGGATACGATGACACTGGAGCACACGCATATCAACTCAGTCCGGACGGTGCAATGATGGAAGTACAAGATTATGCATCAGACGGATCAGGATGTGTCTTTGCACTGGGAGTTCTTGAAACAGTATACAAGAAAAATATGACAGTGGAAGAAGGCGTCAAGGTAGCAATGCAGGCAGTCAACGCGGCATTGCAACGCGATATTTATTCTGGAAACGGAATTAACGTCGTCACATTAACAAATAAAGGAGTAGAAACCGTCCTCGAAAAAGAAATCAACATCGGTTTGTAATCCGTTTTCTGTAATGGCACAGATTACTAAAGAAATCCTAAAGTTTATGCCTACAGATAGCATCACTGATGCTGTCTATGAAGGTGCAAACATAGTATTGTATACAAAAGACGCAGACTTTTTCCTAGATAATAAAGGAAAAATAAGAAAAGCAGTCAGCGAATTCAAAAAACGCATCGAACTACGCGTCGATCCAAGCATTCTCTTAGGTGAAGAAGAAGCAGAAACAATCATAAGAAAAATATTGCCAGAAGAAGCAAAAGTCTCAGACATCATCTTTGAACAACAACGAAGCATGGTGACCATTGAAGCAGAAAAACCAGGACTGGCAATAGGCAAACAAGGTTCGCTACTCAAAGAAATACGAGAAAAAACATTATGGGTGCCAATTATCAAACGAAGCCCTCCCATACGATCCGTTCTCATAGAAAACATCAGAAAGGTCCTCTACCAAAATTCTGACTATCGACGAAAATTCCTTGATAAAGTAGGGCATCGCATTTATGACGGCTGGAAACGCTCAAAACAACATGAATGGGTACGACTCTCCTTTCTTGGAGGAGCACGACAAGTAGGACGCAGTTCACAATTTCTGCAAACACCAGAATCACGCATACTTCTCGATTGTGGAATCAACGTTGCCACACTCGATCCAAAAGAAGCATACCCCATGCTCGACAGTCCAGAATTCCGAATCAACGAACTCGACGCTATCATTGTTACACACTCACACGTTGATCATTGCGGATTTATACCATATCTTTTCAAGTTCGGCTATCGCGGACCAGTCTATTGCACAGCACCAACAAGAGATGTCATGAGTCTGCTCATGCTCGACATTGTCAAACTCATGAAAGCAGAAAACCGCGACCCACTTTATGACGTTGATGATATCAAAGAAATGGTCAAGCACACAATCACACTCAACTTTGAAGAAGTCACAGACATCACGCCGGACGTTCGTGTTACACTCTACAATGCAGGACATATCCTCGGATCGAGCATGGTACATCTCAACATCGGCAACGGATTACACAATTACATGTACACAGGAGATATGAAATTTGGAAAATCGCAATTGCTTGCACCAGCACATACCAAGTTTCCCCGATTAGAAACAATAACCATAGAAAGCACGTACGGCGGAAAAACAAACATCAAACCACCGCAACGAGAACAAGACCAATTACTCAAAGATATCATCAAAAACACAGTTGATCGCGGCGGAAAAGTACTCATGCCTGTTCTTGGAAGCGGACGTGCACAGGACATGATAGTCATGATCGAATCAATGGTACGCCAAAAAGAAATAGAGCCCGTACCAGTATACATCGACGGCATGGTATGGGACATAACAGCAATACACACTGCATATCCAGAATTCCTGAACAGTACAATACACAAACTCATCTTCCACAAAGATCAAAACCCATTTCTCTCAGACATATTCAAGAAAGTAGGAAGCAGCAAGGAACGAGCACAAGTCATAGAAGAAAAAGGAGCATGCGTCGTATTGGCAACAAGCGGCATGCTTGTAGGAGGACCAAGCGTAGAATACCTCAAACATTTTGCAGACAATCCAAAAAACTCGCTCGTCTTTAGCTGTTATCAACCAGAAGGAAGCCTGGGACACCGCATACGCGCAGGACTACGAGAATACTCGTTTATGGAAAAAGGAAAACAATACGTCACGCCGATACGACTTGAAGTACACCGTTTAGAAATCACAGATCACAGTGATAGAAAACAACTCATGAACTTCATCTTCAAATGTAATCCCCGGCCAAAAAAAGTCATTATCAACCATGGCGAGTCATCACGATGTCTTGATCTGGCAAGTTCCATACACAAACAAGGACGTATAGAAACAATAGCGCCAAAAAACCTCGAAGCAGTCCGCTTGCGATAGCTTAACTGACAACATCAAAACCAAGACTTCGCGCTTTTTGACGAGCATATTCTTCCAGACTCAAACGTCTTTTTCTCGCAGAATACCATGCAGATTCCTCATTATTAATGCTCACAGTACGAGATGCAAGAGCATCAAGACCGACATCGCCACACACATCCAATGCGTTTCCAGTTCTGCGATCAAGACGGACACCAAGAGCCTGAATGGACAAAGGAACAGAACCACAGTACTGCTCAACAGAGGGGGAGGAAACACCGCGCAAACCGTACAAATGAGCAATAGGCAGTATGTCAACAGCAATACCACGCTCGACTAACGACAAATGAGTCTTTGAAAACTGAACCTCTGACCCATCAGGCCTAAACACCGTGCCAGGAGTGCCGGGACGAAAACGCGGGCATTCCTTGCCGCCGGACGAATGATCATCGCGAGTCCAACATTCAGGCACCTGAGGGGAAGCGACAAGTTCTTCGACTAGAAAATCAAAATCAGCAGACAACAGGTTTGGAGGATACTCCGATTCGCGACTGTACAACCACCATGCAGCATAACGAAAAACACTTCCACCAACAAGATATATAAATCCTTTAGAATTATCTTGAGCAGCATGAAAACATGACTTGTAGCCCGATCGGCACGTGACCGTTTGCAACCATTCAAGATTTCCAGATGTCATACAAAGACGTTTAGATGCGTTATTAACATTTCAAAAAGCAATGTTTATTAAGACTCTTTGATTCCATCGCTGTATGAATAAAGGAGAGATTGATTTTGCACCACTATCAGAATTATTAGGATGGGCTGCAGGAGATCTTGCCAAAAAAGACCCGACAGCACTTCTCATCTGGATCTTTCATCAAAAAGCAATAGTACAAATGATGTGCGATGCTTTACAGCAACGAGGAGTTGCCCGAAAAGCATACAGCGCAACGTATTCCCTTCTACATATCATTGAAAAAGCACGCATACCCATCGATGAATATAACGATCACCAAAGAGACGATCCTGCACAAGTACTGCAAGAATTTCAAAGCATGCTTGAAGACGCGCTGCCTGTTGAAACAAAAGCACAGCAAGAACTTGACGAGATAGGAGTAAAAATAGTGCATACCAATAACAACACAGAAGTACAGTTCACTGCAGATAGCGTTTCGCAAAACTAATACAAAAGTTTTATTATGCAAACCGTTTTCTTCTCTGACATGACCCTGAAGATAACCCTGGGCAAGGGCGCAAAAAAAACATTTGTTCTCCACCAACACATCAAGAAAAAAGAGGCAGAAGCACTCGCACAAAAACAAACAAGTCTTGCATTTGTTGAAGGTATAAAAAGTGTTTTTGGACGTAAAGGGGAGCCACCAAAACCGGCGAACTACCATTTACGCTATCATCCGTTCTGGCACGTACAGGGAGAAAGTTTCTTTGAATACAAGAGAACAGACACGTACCAGTTTTCCGTAGGGCCGGAAGTACGCGAAGTCAACTTTGGCAAACAACACATAAAAACAATACCGGGAGAGAACGCCTGCGCATTTGAAGGAATCGCTCACTGCTTTGAACACTACGAAAAAGAACTACTGCAAGACGCACTAACAGAAAAAGGGAAAAATTTCACATCATATCTTGATAAAAAGAAAAAAGAACTATCGTCGCTGCGAGCAATCAAGGACGGAAAAGTAGGACATATCCATGTGCGCGCGTCATTTCTGCTCAACCAATTATACGCAGAAGTCATCAAACCAATCAATGCAGATAAAGTCCTAGAATCAAAAGTGGTTATTAACGCGCTCGCACTCCACTTAGTGCCGATACATATATTCGAATTCTCACTTCAAGAAAAAACAAAAGTGATACTCGTCGATGCCGTAACAGGAGACGCCAGAAAGGACTCCGGACTTTTTGCTTCACTAATGCATAAATACTGGTCTGGAGAAACAGTATTTGACATCGGATCAGAACTTGCAAGCACTATCATTCCCGGAGCAGGCATTGGCATGATCCTTGCAAAAAAAGCAATGGATAAACGAAAAACAAAACACACCACGGAGAAACGCCAAAAGTTCAACAATGCGTACAAGAAAAAATGAGTCAACCAATCTGTCCAGAATGTGGTCTGCTTGCTATAGAGCAGGACGGTCCCAAAAGAATGAAATGCGTCATCTGCGGATGGCGAGGCGAGAATCTGCCACGAAAAATTATGTATCAAGATATGTATCAGGAAAAATCAGAAGAAACAGCAAGACAACTAGCACTCATCAAAGAGAAAAAATTATGGTACATACGCATATGGTTTGAAGGCAGTGACAAGGAAAAAAGAAGCGCGCACTGGGAAGTCACGGACCTCTTTGACGTAGACTCTGCAATAGGCAGTGATCCGATGATTCTTGTTATTGAAGGACTACTGCCAAAAGAAACAATTGACAATGCGCGAAAAGTGCAGGGAGTCAAAGAAATACGTGTACACCCGTCACCTTAAAGTGTTCTGCGATAATACGTAATATAGTACCAATAATAGAGGATAAAAGCAAAGATCATAAAGACAAGAAGCGAAGTCGTTCTTAAAATTGGTTGGATAAGAAATTCTACAATACCGCGAATAATCGGCACCAAAATAAGAGCACCAACCAAAAACACCAAAAAACTATCAAAGTGAGGGGCTTTCTTGAGAATACGGGGTGCTCTGCGATGATAATGCTTTTGAAATACTGATGCGTAAAGATGTTCAAGAAACGCAAACACGTAACGTCCCCAAAAAATGAATCCTACCGCTATAAGCGCGTACAACAAGTATCCGCCAACACTCACAATATATGAATTTACCCATGTGTAAAAATCAAGAATAATATTGGCCATTACGCTGCTTTTCTAAACTCTGCTGGAATAGGAAGCTTCTTGTCAATCGCTGCTTTCTTCTTCACATTCATCTCAATAAGAACAGGATGCACACCCTCAGAAGTCTTGGATAACCCAATTTTATGAAACCCGTTAGCCAAAGGCACCGACTTACCACTTTGCACACGATCGTCATCAACCCATGACCCGTTAGTACTATTCAAATCTCTATAAAAAAGCAGGCCATCATCCGCTGCAAACTCTCCGTGAATCGTAGAGACACCAGTAGTCCGTTCATTATGAGGAATGAGAAGATCGCGAATAGTCACACCACGACCGACTTGGATAGCATGTTTTGTGGAAAGTTCAACAGAATTTGAGGTACGTACAGACCACAAAGAAAGATAATTGCCTGAAAACACTTCGAGAAGATAGGTCAGTTGCAAAGGTCCTTCAGGACTTTGAATCGTCACCATCATCTCTGCAGCGCTGAGCAGTGCAGGCTCTTGGATTTCTTCAGATGCAGTGGCAGTAAATTTAACGACCGGTACTGCAGGTCTTCCAGAAAGTTGATGCGTCTCCTCGTCAAGTTCGCCAAGCGCAAAATCCCTTGGCTTTTGGATGTCCAGACGAACTTTTTTTGCAGGTTCCCCAGGACCGCTATGCATAAGCTGGCCTTTTCCCCAAGGATCTTTTTTCCGCTTTACCCACGTACCATTTGTTGACTTATTGTCATAATAATAGAATGTGCCATCCTTTACAATGAAATATCCGTGTTCTTCAGACACCGTGCCCGTCATATCATTAATATGAATGTCAGAAGCCTTTAGTTCGGGCGCGCGACCAATAAACACGGCACGCTTCTTCTTGCCATTAAAGAGTATCTGCCCGTCAGGCGTAGATTGCAGTGCAAACAGCTTAGTCTCAAAGGATGGTGACTGTGGATTGCCAGAAGCAACGGCCATGGCGATAGTCAAATGCGTATGCACGACGCGGATAGTTTTTGCCATGCGTCGAGAAAGCATCCGCATAGTTATTAATCTTTATAATTATTGTATAGTAACAAAAGAAAGAAGAATAATAAGGGTCTCTTGCGCGCAGGTTTTTTATACGTGAAGCATCTTCAAGAAGCAATGCGATTACATCGTGAAGAAGTTGAACAGGCAAAAGACCGGCTCAGAGAATTGCTTCAAAAACTACTCCGAAATTCCGAACAGGAGCTTTCTACTGATGAAAAACAGGAGCTTCGAGAGATACTCTCGGTATTGACCTCGATTCCTCTGCACTCCGTTGGCGATACGACAGTCATTGCAGGGGCCAGACTCGCATTACGCCTGCGAAAAGTCGAAGGAAAACTCGTCGAAATATACTATCTAATCGTATGGGCTAACGGGCAGGTCACGCTTATGGACCCTGCAACAAATCTTATCGATCTTGACATGAGCGTGTAAACTGCCAGTATTTTTTGCTACTTTTTGTTATCATTTCCCACAAACCTTATATATTAGTACTGCACAGTAGTAGTTACTTTGGGGGGATTACATTTGCGTAGTACAGTAACAACACTGTTTGCATTGACCTTGGTGCTAGTTCTTGCAGGCGCTGCACAAGCAGCAGTAGACGTCACGTTTCGATTCGACCAGCAAAACGTACAAGCATACGCTTACAATTGCCTGGACAGCTCATGCAGTTCTGTAGAACCATTTATCGGAACCGTACAGACATCAAACCCGACGACAAACGGACAAATGACCATACGCTTTCCAGATACTCTAGCAACAGAACACCGTTACGCACTCTTCTTTGTCTCAGACGGTTACCGGCCAATGGAGTACCGGTCCAACGTTCATTCAAACGGAAATCCATACCTTTTCACATCGACATTTGATGTACCGTTTACAAAAATAGACACGTGCAGAGCACAAGTCAGTCAATTCAGCATTGAAAACGAAATCAAACCAAACATTCCGGTTGTCGTCGACGTTTCAGCCGGACTGGATTCTACAACACAAGGAGCATTTGCCAAAGTAGACCAAAACATAGGCTACATACCAGCGGAACTCAAAAATACGTATTACAGCGCAGATACAAAAGTCACGCTCGAAATACTAAAAGATGGGCAAGTAGTGCATACTGAAGACCAACTCTTTACAGCAGCAAACGGAAATCCCATTTTTGTCGATCAAAGCAAACACGTACAATTCTATTATATCCCTCGAAGCACAGGAAATTACGAAGCACGCGTCACCTCACAAGTCATTGACAACGTGTGCAGTTCAAGCGAGGAACAATCAAGCGCTGCACAATTTCAAGTCATACCAGAAGAACCAATAGGACAATGCTACAGCATACTCAATGATCTTGACGTGAACAATCCAACACCAGCAATAGGAGAGACCATAACAGCAACATTTACGAAAATAAGCAACTACGCAGACAATGCAGGAACACTACGACCAGTACAAACAGACGTCGATATCACTGTGACAGACAGCACAGGAGCAACACTGTACAGCGAACAGGATTATACATACCTCGCAAACGCTGACACGACAACACCGGTCGAACAGAGCTTTCAATTCACACCAACAGCAAGCGGAGAACACATTATTACCATCAGCGCAACGTCAGGAGACATCATCTGCGGAGGTTCAAACATTCCTTCAGCAGTCACCATGAAATTCTACGTTGACCAGGCACAACACAATTACACACTCACCATTCAAGTTGTTGACGGCGATGGAGATGCAGTCAGTAACGCTCACATCGAACTAAGCAATGGCCACTCAGTCAACACTGACAGTCGAGGACGAGCAGTCTTTACCGTCAGTTCAGGAACGTATCAGTACACCGTTACCAAATCAGGATATCCCACAAAAAGAGGATCAGTCGCTGTCACCAATGGCGACAAAATAGTGTATACACAGTTTGTTGAGGAAAATACTGCGCCACTCCTGCGATTACCAGGTTCACTAACCATCCTGGCAGGAAGCACAGGACGTATACTGCTCGACAATTACGTTGACGAACACCAGGATCGCGTCGAAGATCTTGAATACGAAACATCGGGCGATCTCACAGACTTAAGTGTCGACATACGAAACGGGATTGCAACATTTACTGCCGCAAGCGGATCGTCAGGATCGCGCGACGTGACCATTCTCGTTACAGATACAGGAAACCTCAGCGATTCAGACACGATCACCATCGACATAGTCAGTGCAAACACGGCGCCAGTAATAGCGACACTTCCAGTACTCAATGTCTCAGAAGACAGTCAACTCTACAACGCACTCTATATACCAAACTACGTCACGGACGCAGAAACAGTCGCAGACCAGCTCATGTACAGTCTCGATATCAACGAAAGCAGAGCAGGAGTGCGGTTAAACAGCAATAACTTCATAGACATCGTTCCGCAACTAAATTTCTTTGGCGAAGTGACAGGAACATTACACGTCAGTGATGGAGAACAAAATGTCACGGCAACACTCACCATCAACATAACACCAGTAGGAGACGCGCCACGAATAGTACAAATACCAACGATATCAAACGTCAGTCAAAACCAGAACGCAACGATCAATTTGAGCGCCATCTTTATCGATCCTGACGACACTAATCTCACCTATTCAGTGTTGGATCCGTCAAGCGATGTCTCACTCGCAGTCGATCAGGCACTAGACATTCTTACCGTAGCATTAGGACCGGGACTGCACAGCGATCAACTCTTCAATATTACAGTAACAAACGGCAACGGACAAACCATTACGATGACCAATGTCCTCATTGATATTGACTCAGTAAACGATGCGCCATTTCTCAGCCAAGCATTACCAACACTCACCTTTGACGAGGAAGGCGTGGCAAGTCTAGATCTTTCACCATATGAAAACGATCAAGAAGACGGACCGGGAGGAAACAACAACAACCTGACATGGACCATCACCAGCGTCAATGCAAGCCACCTGAACTCATCACTCGATACTGCAAGTGATTACCTTCTCATTAGAGGACAAAAAGACTTCTTTGGAACAGACAACATCACATTAACACTCACAGACAGTGCGGGATTGAACCTGTCAAGCGTACTCAACGTAGTTGTAACAAATGTCAACGACGCACCGGTATTTAACAACCTCTCAGATCAAAGTGCAGAATCAGGAACAGTGTTCACTTATCAGGTACCGACGTTTGATGCAGACAATGACACGCTGACATTCAATTCATCAAACAGTGCGTTGCCCATCAATACGAGTTCAGGACTGTTCAACTATACCATCAGCGGATACGGACCAGTTAATACTACTCTAGAGATCTGTGACGCCACTAATTGTACAAGCGCACTGTTCACTCTAACAATTACAGATAATCAAACACCGACGGCAAGCAACACGACACAACCAACAGCGCCAATCGTGTACGCGCCAAATCTTGTCTTACCATTCAGTGTACTGATAGGAGACAATGACGGCATAGCCAATGTGTCCTTTGAACTTAACAACAGCATCGTGACAGATACGAACGTAACAAACCAGAGCACTACGTACTCAATCAACCTCACAAATCTCACAGCAGGATACTATCCGTATCGCTGGCTCGTCACAGACACAGCGGGCAATACGAACAGCACTGAAACGCTGAACTTCACCATCGAGAAAGCCAACGCCAGTATAGATGTTGCACTCAATGGCACTGCAGGAAACATCGCTGTAGCAGACAACACTACTATACCACTCATGGCAAACATGAGCACCCCTGCAAATCAGACCATACATTTGCTTGTACAGGGCGTGGAAGTAGCAAACGGAACAAGAAGTGCCACAGGAAATTATACGTTCCTAGGGGAAGGAAATGTCTTCAATATCACCGCTCGTTATGACGGCAACGAGAATTACAATACTGCAACAATGACACGAACAGTAACTGTTAATGATGTCACCAATCCTGTCATAAGCAATGTAACAACAGCAACACCTGTTAACGGAAGTCTGCAGCAAACAGGAAACTACACTTTTTCAGTAAACGTGACAGACAACGTAGCACTTGACAGCGTAACACTGCAACTAGGTACCGCCAATTATACCAACATAAGCAATGCAGGCAGCACATATACAGCAATAATTCCAGCACTGGGACCGGGAACGTATGATTATCAATGGTTTGCAAACGATACGTCAGGAAATACTGCAAGCAGCAATGTCTCACAGTATACTGTTACTGCAGACACCACTGCTCCAAGCTTTGGAAATACGTCACCAAGCATTGCAAACGGAAGTCTTCCAAGCACTAGCAACTACAGTTTCAGCATAGACGTGACAGACAATAGCAGTGTTGACACGGTCACCTTCGAATTTTCAGGAACAAATTACACTAATTTAAGCAAGAACGGCAATACGTACACTGCAACAATCACGCCACCAGGAGTAGGAAACCATGGACTGCGCTGGTACGCCAATGATACATGGGGCAATCAGGGTTCAAGTACTCCAGAGACTTATGCTGTGGTCGCAGATACAGACGCGCCAAGCATTGGAGCAATCAGCAGCACACCAAGCAATGGCACGACGTACGGCAGCAGCACGTATGAGTTTAGTGCGACGATAACAGATAATGTCGCTGTCGACGAAGCAATCTTTGAACTCGACGGTGTCAACAGCACAAATGTCACAAACACCGGAAGCACTTACACCGCAAGCTTTGGACCACTGGCAGCAGGAACGCACACACTGCGCTTTCATGCCAATGATACTAACGGAAACAGCGCGAGTAGCAATGTAACGAACTATGTGATTGCACAAGCAAGTCCTGGCATCTCGATTATTGCAAGTCCAGGATTAGCAGTAACGTATGGAACGCAAACAACAATCAATTGCTCAGTTACACCAAGTACGCTCAGCACAGCACTAACGAGAAACGGAGGAGGAGTGAGCAATCCAGACACGAACACTCTTGACGTCGGCACCTATAATTATACTTGCAGTACCTTGGGCAACACAAATTATACTGCAGCAAACACCACTGTACAACTCGTTTTGAGCACAGCAGATCCGATTATGCACACGCTGCTCAACGGAACAGACGCAGATATTCAAATTGATGTAAATGAGAGCATCAGTATTGCAGGAAATATCAGCAACCCATCATCCGGTTCGATACAATTATACGTCGATTCGAATCAGATAGGGACAGGAACCGGTTATGTGCCAAGCATGTTTAACTCCAGCACAAGCGGAACATTCACTGTTACCACGGTATTTGCAGGAGACAGTAATTACAATGCACGCAATGTGTCGCGCATCATTTTCGTTGGAGATGCAATAATCAAATCAAACATTACGCCGGCAAGCGGATCAAGCGTGAACAGTCCATTCAATCTCTCATTTACAACGAGTAACAGTACAACTTGTCGCTACAGTACCAGCGATGACGATTATGCTTCGATGAGTAACGCATTTACCGCGGTTAACGGAACAAGTCATCAAGCAGAAATACTGTTGACGTCACTTGGCATGCAAAACCTTCACGTCTCTTGCACAAATGAAACATCTGCGACGAATCTCGATCTCGCGTATGACGTCGAAAATGTCATTATCAACAGTACTGTCACAAACAGCACTATTAACGATACGATACTCAACACGACGATTGTTCGCAATGACAGCGCTCTAGTAAACACGCGCTCTCTTGGTAGCACCATTGATTTTACCGGTTTGACAAACGCAAATATCACTACAAGCACAGTAACAGGGTCATTACTCACAAACTGTGTAGTGATCAATAGTACCGTCAAGAACATTGCAGCAACAGGATGCTACTTTGAAAACAGTCTCGTCGATCCGCCAACGCCAAGCGTCGATCTCAGCGGAAGCAACATCACAGGTAACTCAAACATTTGGACAAGCAATGTTACCTATTCAGACGTTGACCATTCAAATATAACAGACAGCAATATCAACAACTCCGTCATAAAGGATGCAGTCCTGACAAACGTCATGATGGACAACTCGACGCTTATGAACACCAGTCTTGATCAAGCAACAGTCATAAACGCAAACATAACAAACGGAGTAATCTATTCAGGCACTATCAATGCAACGATCTACTACGATGCCTCCACCAATGGCAGTGCAAATCTCAGCGACATCATTAACCTGCCACCAACAGCAAGCTTTACCACATCGTCGACAAGCGTCACCACAGGAACAAGCGTAACATTCACGTCGACAAGCAGCGATCCAAACATTGGCGGACCACTCAATGATAGTCTTACGTATTTGTGGCGGTTTGGCGATGGCAGCACAAGCAGTAGCCAGAACCCGTCACACAGCTACTCGAGTACAGGAAGTTATACCGTCAATCTTACCGTAACAGATAGTTTTAACAGCACTTCAACATCAAGTAACACGGTCATTACCGTTACGTCCGCAGGCGGCGGTGGCGGCGGTGGCGGAGGATCCGGTGGCAGCAGTGGACGAACATACCGCACGACATTAACGACAACAGAACAATCGTTTAACGTACGCTACAGAGACGACATATCGTTCAGCTTTGATGGAGAAGAACACGTCATCAGCATCGGACAAGTCAGTAACGGACGACGAACAGTAACTGTTGCATCAGACCCGGTAACGGTCAGCATGTCAGCAGATACGTCAAGAACGTTCGATCTCAACGATGACGACATCCTTGATCTCAAAATTACTATGAATACTGTTCCTCTATCAAGCTACAGTTACAGCAATGTCAGCATTCAACGAATACGAGAAGACACAAGACCGCCACAACTCAACGTGACACAAACAACAAACACGACAGTCAATGATAGCAGTATCAACACTACAGGAACAATACTGGACAGTACCGTAAGCACAGGAAATGAAACAGGAAACGTAACAGGACAGCAAGACGTGCCTCCAAGTCGATTAACTGCTGTATGGAACACCATAAAAGCGTTC
The DNA here is from genome assembly GCA_014729505.1 of Candidatus Woesearchaeota archaeon. Lineage (GTDB taxonomy): Archaea > Nanobdellota > Nanobdellia > Woesearchaeales > ARS49 > WJJS01. Next base: position 9,830 of record WJJS01000012.1, on the reverse strand, counting down.
TTTGAGGACTCAAGAGTGATAGGGGCGCTTATTGTTATTGCAATACTGATCGTAGGACTTGCCCTCTACTTTGTGATCACAAGACTGTTCGAATAAGGAACGGTTTCCACAACGTTTTTATATCGATTTTTACTTTCACCACTTATGACAAGAGAAGAAGAGGTCATTACAGGCGAGACATGTCCAATATGTCATCAAAAGACGCTAACACTAACTGAGACATCACTGGAAGTTCCCTACTTTGGCAAGCTATACATTTTTGGAATGAATTGCAGTAATTGCCAGTATCGTAAAGCAGACCTTGAAGCAGACGAAGAAAAACCACCAGTGAAATACGTGTTAGACATAGAAAACAGTGAAGACCTTAATGCACGCGTCATAAAAAGCAGTCAAGCAGTCGTGAAACTGGGACGAATAGGAAGCATAACTCCAGGGCCTGCTTCAGAAGGATACGTGACAAATGTGCAAGGAATTGTGGAGCGTATCAAGCGACAGGTCGAAGCAATGAAAAACATGGAAGACGATCCAGCACTGAAAAAGAAAGCAAAGAACGTCCTAAAGAAAATAGCAAAGATATTGCAGGGTAGTCTTGCCGTCAAACTAACTATTGAAGACCCTTCAGGAAACAGCGCTATCATATCCGAAAAAGCAGTAAAATCAGCATTAAAATAAGACTTCTTCCCTCGGGAGTAGTAGGCTCATTTACGAAACTGTTAAAAACCAACAAGACCTCCCAGGATTACAGAGGTGACTGTAGTGAGTGATGGACCGCGACTACGCAGAGTTAATTTAGTACACATACCAGATGCAACGGCGTTACTACATCGTTTTTCCGGGCAACCAGTAGAATTCACCCGTTACGATTCACTTGAACAATTTCTCAAAACAAGAACTCGAAACGAAGAGGACGAACTGGTATTCCTCGACGATGAAGAAGACGTACCATTTGCACAAAGTTTCTTAGGAGAAGACAACGCGCGAAAATACGTCATCGCCAGTACGAGTCATTCAGAAATCGCACACATCGTGCAACAAATTCTCAGAGGTTCAACAATTGGAATACACATCAGTGACACAGAAATCACGCGAATACCACGACGAAGAATAGAACTACCAAGCACTTTTGGACCGTACTATCTAAAACAACTGATTGGCGAAGGAGGAATGGGTCAGGTATTCCTTGCAACAAGAAACGGACAACAATCAGCACTAAAACGATTACGCATGACACCAGAATCACTACACAAAAGAGGACAGGACGGAAAAAAATACATAGACCATTTCCACCGAGAAATGGGCTATCACTGCGGACTTGAACATCCCTCTATCGTACGCTGCAAAAGGGGAGGAATGATAGAGGGAGAACCCTATTTGGACCTCGAATACATCAAAGGGCGTACACTGCGACACATTGCCTCACAAGCAAAAATAGAATGCGCAGAAGTATACCGCATGATCAAATGCATCGCTGAAGGACTCGAATACCTTCACGGCAACGGCATCATGCATCGAGATGTCAAACCAGGCAATATCCTGGTCCATGAAGAACAACGAGATCCCTACCTGTCAGATTTTGGACTTGCACATTACATCATGAACGAACTATGTGACTGCTGCCAAAGAGGAGTAATAGAAGGAACACCCTTTTATGTCGCGCCGGAATTCATACAGGGAGATATCCTCGACGGACAGGTAGATTCATGGGCCTTAGGCGTCACACTCTTTGAACTACTCATGGGAGAAAAACCATTTACTGCAAGAACACCCTGCGGCATCATGGAAAATATACTTGAACAACCAACACCTACATTACCATCAAAATTCCCGCCACAAGTAAGAGATCTCGTATACAACATGCTCGAAAAAGATCCGGGACGACGAAGCACACCAGGAGAAATTGCAGCATATCTGCGCAACCTTCCCGAACGAGCACGACGAGGAGACACCAATTTGTTAAAACTGCGTTACGATGATGCTACACATGCAGATCCAAGTTCTCGCTGGGCAGCGTAACTAATGAGGCATGATAGGCGCTTTTTTAAGAAGAAACGTAATAGTATACTGGTATTCTGGAACGCGTTGAGGCCCGGTATGAGGCTCGGCATTACCAATTTGAATGGTATACCCATCAAAAGTTGTTGGAGCAAACGATACCAGAAGAGTTCTTTCTTCCTTTAAGGTCTTTACAGTCATTTCGACCTTGATAGAACCTCGATCAAGCATACCCGGCTGTTGCGGTTGGCGCCGAGAATCTTGAAGGACATGAGCGAGAGTAAAACGCATGCCTTCGGCGACAACAGACTGTCCGACGCGCAAAGTAAAACGCTGCTCGATCATATATCAAACAACTCCTTGAACTCCTTCATCTTACGATAATGATTAATAAACGAAATACCCTTATCAGTGAGCGTGTAATACTTCTGTTTTTTGATCATCACTTCAGCGATAAGACCTTTACCAAGAAACTCTGCAATGTACTTGCTTAACAATTTATGAGAAAGGTTTGCCTTATACATCAAATGCGTAGGCTTGATCTTGCCACCTTTATGTTGAATGGCAAGCAGCATATCATTCATGATATCCAGCTTTGTACGACGACTCATTTGCGAACCACAGACATAAACGTAATGAGAAGCAAAATGAACGCAAACAATTGCACGAGTTCAGCAACAGGATACAATTGCACGTTTACGAACACGAAGATAAACATCACGTGTGCTATGAGGAGGAAAAGAAATGACAAGGCGAGCAAGAGTCCGTTTCTTGAGCGCTTTGTTTTAAAATTTTGCCAATAGCGACTAAAAATCAGTCCAAGAATGACTGATGCAGTGAGATAAAACACAAAATACGACGCACTGCTAAAAAACGTTGTCATCAAGACGAAAAAGAACAGCAACAGCATCGTATGAACGTTTTTTTCTTTGTAAATGATAAGGAAAAGAATGAGAAGACCTGCAAGAAAGAAAAAATAATGAAGCGCAGTACTCAGAGCAGAAATAACGGTGACTTGCTTTACACTAGTAATAGTGAAAACAACAGGTCCAAGCACCTTCTGTTCAACCTTCTCGTACAGAACTGAAATATTAGCAAGGATTTTGAAAAAAAAGGAAAGCATGATAGCAAAAAAAGCATACGCAAAATGCTTAGTAGTCTGCCCCTCATAACTTTCACAGGACCGATAATAACAACGATACGAATACAAACTGATCAACGCGGCAATACCAAGACCGAGAAATTCAAACGCGCTGGCAATACCATAAAACCAATGCGGATCGACAAAAAAGCGAAGCATAACAGTATTTTGGACAAAATCGTTTAAAAAGATTGTGTAAAAATGGTCCATATGACTTCCTAAAGACGCTTTACTACACTGCAGTATCTTTAAACCGTACAAGTGCCGTAGGTCAGTAGAAGACAAACGAGTATGCTAAGCAGTACCCTACCTTTTTCTCATCACAAGAAATCCGCCAACAATAAGAATCATTGCGGCGAATAACGCGTACATTGAGAATTCCGGCACCTGATAGCTTTCTGCAACACCGTAACTGGTGAAGTGAGCAACATCAAAAACAAACGTGCCATTTGAGTAACTCACCTCAGTACAAAGAGAAGCAGGACAGTCAACAAAATTACCGTCCTCGTTATAGTCCACGGTTGGTTTTGGATCGATGAATGACAAGTTTTCAAGACGGATTCTTCCAGTTACATTCAAAAAGGTGAGATTCGAACTGTTCAGATAAATACTGTTTTCAGAAATCCTTCAATATATCTTGGCTCTTTTGCACAATTGGCGATCCAACAATCAAATCCTCAACTCCTATATACTCTCCACCAGTCCCTTCTGTTCCAAACAAAGGAAATCCACATCTACGAAGAGTATAGCGCACAGTGTCTTTGGTTAATTCCATGTACAACTACATGTCTTTCTCAACTACAAATAGTAAATTAAAAAATCGTCGCGGCCCGCCGGGCAACGCAACCAGAGTCCTATAACCTTGCCAGGCATTTCAAGTGTCTGTTTTGTATATTACTCCCAATAGTTGTTATTATCAGGTACTCACTAACTATTTAATACTTTGATCGCGTATGATGTTTTGGGGTGGTAGTATGGGTGAACAGCCCGCGGCAAGGGTCAAACATCAGTTTCATGTCTATCTTTGGGATAGCAAAGGCAATACCAGCTATCAGCAACAGGAATGTAGAGCGTCACGCTTCAGCGAACAGGAAGTTGCAGACGGACTGGTAGGATTGATTATTACTGCACGACTCTTGCTGCCCCGCGAAGCACAAGACATGCGAGCACGCTACGTATACGCACAAGAAGATGGTGATACACAATTAGTTTATGATCAAGGACTGCCGGCAGTTGATCAGTACTTACAACAACATAATATTACTGTGGAACCCGTAGAGTACGATCACTTAGTGCAACGCGTCGCGTAAACTTCTTTTGACAAACCGCCGCGCTCGGGATCACGAATTCTCGTTGTTGGATGCACAGAACGGGACAAATCAATACTGAGAGGGTCATCAATCTTTGTAGGACCTTGATCCACAATTTCATACGACAGTGCGGAGACTGTATACCAGTCAGTTCTAGGGCATACAATGCCACGCACATTTTCACAATGACCGAGATCAAACGCTAAACGTTCGCGCACACGATCGCCCTCTTCGCTCAGGCCATACTGACTGCTTGGCGGCGTATCAGCATACAAGTAAATCGGCGCAGCACCTTCATTACTAATCCAACGTAGCGTAGTAGCGTCGAAGTCAGGAGAGACAAAAATAACATCAAAAGAATGATATCTTCCTTTGCGAAACACTTCTGAACCCGCTGGCTCATTCATGACCATGCAATTAAGGTGAAACGGTTCAAGTGATGCATACGTTTGTTCAAGCGGCTCACGATCGACGATCAGAACGCGAGGACGACGAGCATGATAAATATCGAGCAGTTCGCTTGCAAGCGTTTCCTTTCTTCCAGACAAACGACCATCGTAGGAAGGACCTCCGGTTAAGAGCGATGCAACGCAAAAACCACGCAACACGCGCTCGAGTGGAGGACGTTCATGATCACCATTTTGCAGACGACGAAGACGGCGCGTACGGATACGATGTGTATTACCAAGAACAATGGCTTCATGACGTGTACGGCCAACCTCCTCAGCAATATCTCGAAGAGAGGATGCACAATGAATGTCTGCTCGCAGACCCGTTCTCTCAGGCAATGTAGCTTCAAGCCAGGTAGCGCAAAACTCTGCGCGAGGGGCAGACTTGTCAACGACAAACACTTTCTGCAAAGGACTAGTCATCAGCAATCCCCTCTGCCAGAAATTATTGTGTAAAAACAGTGATCAACCTTCACGCTTCACCTCTCAGTATAGATAAAGGTATACTAATATAAAAATGTTTTGAGAAAACGATTATGAATTCGAGCAATTATCCGAACCGTTTCAAACATCAAGCTCTGCTTCTTTAGCATGCTCGAGAATGAACTCGCGGCGAGGAGCAACCTGATCTCCCATGAGCGTAGAAAACATCTCGTCAGCACTCACAGCATCTTCAATAGTGATCAGCTTAAGCGTGCGCGTTTCAGGATTCATCGTCGTCTCCCACAATTGCTCTGCATTCATCTCACCCAAACCCTTGTAGCGCTGAATACTCACCTTTTCACCAACCTCTTTGAGAATCTTATCCTTTTCAGCCTCGGTATACGCATAGCGAACCTTCCTGCCCTTACCAATCTTATACAAAGGAGGTTGAGCAAGATAGATATGACCGCTATCAATTAACTCTTTCATATACCGGTAGAAAAAAGTCAAGAGCAAACAAGCAATGTGATTACCATCAACATCAGCATCCGTCATAATAACAATCTTATTATACCGACGCTTGTCAATAGTGAACTCTTCACCAATACCAGTACCAATCGCAGTAATCAACGCTGAAACTTCAGCATTCTTAAGAACCTTGAGCAAACGGGCCTTCTCAACATTAATAATCTTACCCTTAAGCGGAAGAATAGCCTGATAATTCTTGTCACGACCCTGTTTGGCAGTACCGCCAGCAGATTCACCCTCAACAATAAAAATCTCAGACTTCTCACGATCCTTAGTCGAACAATCAGTAAGCTTACCTGGAAGCGTTGTCGACTCAAACACGCTTTTACGACGAACAATCTCACGGGCCTTACGCGCAGCTTCACGAGCCTTAGATGCATCAATAGCCTTTTTAAGAATGAGCTTAGCCACGCCAGGAGTTTCCTGAAGGAAAATACCCAGTTGATCAGACGAAATAGTCTCAACAATACCCTTGACCTCGCTATTGCCAAGTTTAGTCTTTGTCTGACCCTCAAACTGAGGTTCAGGAACCTTGACAGAAACAATAGCAGTCAGTCCTTCTTTAAAATCATCAGAACTCAAACGCTGACCCTTTTGCATCATACCCTGCTTTTCAGCATACCTATTAAGAGATTTTGTAAGAGCAGATTTGAAACCCGTCAAATGCGTACCGCCCTCATGAGTATTAATATTGTTAGCAAAACTAAAGAGCTGCTCTTGAAAACCATCATTATACTGAATGGCGCATTCAATCATAATACCGTCGCGTTCTTTCTCATAATAAATCGGTTTGTGCAACACGTTCTTTTTACGATTAATCCATTCAACAAATTCCTGAATACCACCTTTATACTGAAAATCCGCCTTTTTTTCTGTACGATGATCAGTAAGAATAATGCGCAAACCCTTATTGAGAAACGCCATCTCACGAAGACGGGTTTGCAAGGTTTCAAACTTGAAACTCGTCGTCTCAAACACTTCAGGATCAGCAGCAAACGTAATCTTTGTACCGCTGCCCTCCACCTTGCCCATCTCCTTTACTTCTTCTTTTGGAGTGCCGCGAATATATTCCTGCATATAGAGCTTACCATCGCGCTTCACTTCAGCCTTCAGATAACTAGACAAGGCATTCGTCACAGAAACACCAACACCGTGAAGACCGCCAGACACTTTATACGCGCCCTGCTCGAACTTACCGCCCGCATGCAACACCGTCATCACAACCTGCAACGTAGACACTTTCTTTTTGGGATGAATATCAACAGGAATGCCACGACCATCATCCTCAATGCTAATCATGCCATCAGTGAGAATATCGACTTTTATCGTTGTACAAAAGCCTGCCAACGCTTCGTCAACAGCGTTATCAACAACCTCATACACGATATGATGCAAGCCTCTAGCATCAGTAGATCCAATATACATACCTGGACGCTTGCGCACAGGTTCAAGACCTTCTAACACCTGAATTTCAGTTCCCGTATACTTTTTTTCAGCCATTTGCAAAACTAGGTGTTGATTTATCGACGAGAAACAGTCGTCTCACCTGTACTAAAAAAATCAAGAGATGTATATAAATGTTGTGGTCAATTATCGCGAAACGTAGCGCTCGCCAGACTATTTTTTACGCTTTTTTCGAGAAGTCTTACTCATCCTGCTAACAAAATAGAGAACCACAAAAAACGTGATCACCACAATACCAAAACCAAGCTTACTGCGCGTATCAAAATACGCAAGAGTCGCAGAAAAAGTAGCAATAGTAGAACCAAAAAAGAGACCTAAGGCAACAGGAGCTGAAAGACTCTGCCACCACACTGCAAGACCAAGAATAACCAGATTGAATAACGCGATAAAGACATACTTGAACGCCTCATGGTTTTGAAATTCCTCCTCCCAGGCTTGACGGTTACGCTCATCCTGCTCATAACACTCCTTTCTCGCCTGCTCTTCAGTCTGGTTAGGAAGTTCAGGATTAACAGGAGCATCATAACATTCTGCATAAGAACGATAATACTCGCCGCCAGCAAACTTAGGAAAAAACGCGTTAGCACCAAGAAACACCATCGGTACATAGAGCATCGCGATAATAACAATGTAGAGGAACTTCGACCATTCCATGCTATGAAAAAAAGAAGTGAAGTATATTAATCTTTCAGCCGCGGAAGAATAAGATAGGCAAAAATCGCTGCTACAATTGCTACAATCCAAAACACCATCCAGGGAACGATGTGAATAGTGGACAGGACAAGAGAGGCCACTACTGCAAGGCCGACAATGATAGCACTACTTTTGAGGAGGAGCGGTTTCATGAGGTAAGGGTTCCGACATATTCGAACTCTTCACTGGCGAGCGAGTAACATACGCAAAAAAACTAGCAGCTGTTGCTAAAGCAATAATGAGGAAGAATGAGTACTGAATCCATTGCACACCATAAAAAATAGCAAACGTAGTCGCTGAAGAACTGAGAGCAGCAAGAATCACACTAATACCATAACTAATCAACGAATAACCCATGACAAAAGCGATGGAAAGACCATACGCTTTAGCATAATTAACAGAAAGCTTCCTGATAATAAGACCCCATTTGAAGCCCGCAACAAAACTGTTATGCTCAATCACGGTAAGAACAATCGCAGGAAACAACACTGCAGTAGGAATCAACACCAGCACACTCAACACGACGCCAAGAGTACCATACACAAACAAAGTAAGATCATAAGGAATAGTATAGATCATAAAAAGAAACGCAAGACGAACACCAAGCCACAAGGATTTACCAAGAGATCTCGACGGCATAGCACCGGCAGCACCTGCAATACGTGCAATATATCCGACAACAGAGAGCAATAACACAAGAGAAAGAAGCCAAAACAACCACTTCAAACCAGAAGGTAATGCGAGACTAAGAGCAGCATTGACAAACTCAAAAGCAACACTACCAGCAAGCAACACACTACTCAAAATAAAAAAAAGCATCATCACAATAAGAGTCCCAATACTAGAAAAAGGGTTTTTGATCGCTTGTTTAATTTGTACCATTAGAAACTATATCCGAACTGAATACCAAATGACGCTGAACCGCCACCAGCATAAGCACCTTGCTTCGCATAATTTATATTGCTTTGACGGTATTGACTTGCTTGAGTAGCATATGGAGGAGATATCCTGTAATTCAGTGCAACGTTAGGTCTAAAGGCAGTATACCGAGGTGTTTGTTTAACTATGGGTGCAAACAAATTGCGGACAGTAAAAAAATTACTTACCGCAGTGAAGGGCAGAGTAGTAGTCGTCTGCCATTTTGCACCAAGATCAAAGGAACTCGTTTGTTCTTTTACTTGTGGAGTTGTAGCAGTGATGAAGTTATCAACAACGTCTAATGCAGACTGCGTTATTGTAGTATCTAATTGGTTCTCAGTCAGGGAAAGTCCTGCGCCTAGCCGATCAGCAATTGTTGGTTCGGGTTTCACCGTAGGGATCCATATGGCGTACTTTATAAAACCTGGTAGCCATTTTTGATCGTCATTCATTGTGACCCGTAACTTAAGTTGATCGTTGAGATTCAGTGCGTTATATTGCACAGTGCCATCTACTTGTTCAGGATCTACTTCCAGCGGTCCGAGGAGCATGGACTCTTCGACAATGTTTATCCTGTATTCTGCTCCTAGTTCTAATCCTGGAAATTGGTCGGTATAGGTAATTTTCAAGTCCCAGATTCCTGGAGTAAGAGATGATGATAGCGAACGGTAGTCGTCGCCTGAAAATTCTTGAATCGTAGCTAAGTATTTTTTGAGTCCGTATATGCTGTTTGGCAAGTCTTTTAAGAAGCTGTATTTTATGCCGGTATCAGTTTCACCCGCACAATACGCGCCGAACTCTGAGGTAATACATCGCTTTTGCTCATCAGCACAATCCTTTATTGGATCCTCGATCATACAAGTGCCGCTAACCCGGGGAAATTCTCCGTCATACTCAATTTTGTTCCCAGAG
>WJJS01000001.1 GCA_014729505.1 Candidatus Woesearchaeota archaeon | reverse complement strand
TCGTTAAACAGTGATTCTCCTGTGCGCGCACGTGGTGTAGCGCATGTTCCTGCTCGACACACTAATGCTCCTTTGCAGTCTGCATTTTCTCTACACTCGTCCCCTGCAAGTTTCGGTGTTTGTTCTAGTATAGTGCAAATCATTGTTGCGATGTTTGTTGTTAAGAAAATATTGCGACAATTTCTGAGTAGACCATCTGTGGTCATTACGCTTGTCGCTGGTGTGAGAAGTAAGGAGGCTACAGGTAGCGAAGTTGTTATGCGTATTGCTGCAACAAGATCGTCTCGTTCTTCAGCAAACTCTGCATCTGCTTCTTGTCGAAGTTCTGCTGCATAGTCTGGATCTTCTCCTTCTACTGCTGCTGCCATGGCGTATACTTCTTGAATGTCCTCAAGAGTGCTTTTGCTAACTCCTTTGATGTTCTCAAGTGTTATGTCATATTCTTTTTCTCCTGTGATCGTGTGTGGTTGGTCTTCCTCGAGTACTTCTTCAACCTCTTCGATAGTGCGACCTTCAAGAGTGACGGTCACCTTATCTGCTAACAGTTGCTCGATGGTGGCACTGATCGCTATTGAAAAAATGTGATCAAAGAGAACTACTCTAGTATCATCTCCATACTCAACGTCTACTGTTTTGTCTGCTTCTTCTGCTGGACAACCGTTATATTCGCCGTAATCAGGGCAGGGATCGTCGGTATTTGGTACGCCATCATTATCATCATCTTGTGGTTGTAGTGCTTGGCTGATGGCCAGCGCATCTGCAGCGTTCTCTATGCCAACGTACTGATATACTCCAGAATCGACGCTTGTCTCCCGCACGACCTGGTACAGGCCTGATTGTTCTCCGGCTTCTTCATACGTTGGCGATGTTGGATCTGTTCCTGCTGCTCTTTCTTCTTCATTTGTCTTGCCGTCATTGTCATTGTCATCGTCGCACGCATCACCCAGTTGGTCACCGTCCGCGTTTGCTTGATCAGGATTGGGTGTTAAGGGACAATTATCGTAAGGGTTCAAGACGCCATCATTGTCTGTATCTTCCCAGATGGGCAACCCTGCATAAACCTCTCCATTGGGATCCACAGCTGTCGCTAGTTCAACAGTGTAGACTTCAGAGGTGTCAGGTACTTCATCGGTACCGCAGGCGATGGAGAAAAACAATAAAACAGCTATAGTTGATAATACTAGTAAACCTCTTTTTGTGTTCATAGGTGAGATAAGCCAAGCAGCGTATTTAAAACTTACCGTGAAAATGTCAAGTCGATGATGCGTTCTTGTGGTTCGCATGTCGTATCAACCGTGACCTCTATTGGATCGAGTAATGGCAGTACTGATCCGTCTGCAAAGGTAAAGATGGCAGAAAACGTATACGCTCCTAATCGAGGTATGGGCAGATGAATGCTGGCGCGCCCTTCTTCGTTTGTCATTCCCGTCCCGCTTGTTGTTCCTGCTCCCTGTCCTGTAACATCAATGCGTACTCCTGCGCTTGCGCGTCCTTCAAGATGTACTTCTGCAATGATTTTCGTGTTTTCTTCTGCGCATTGTGTGCGTACGCTAATGCGTTCGAGTGGCGGCCCGCTCGTTTCTGGTTGTCGAGGTTCATCTATGATACGTGGTTCAGTAACGGTTGTGGTGTTCACTGCCGTGTCATTGTCGGCGATAGTTGGTGCGAAAATAACCGCTTGTGGGAGTGTGATGTCTAACAGTTCTAATCCTTCTTCAATGGTAATAAGGTATGGTTGTAATGGCGCTGTGAGGATGAATAGCAATGATTGCCATGCCCGTCTATTTACTTCGTTGATGACTTGTAGTTTTTCTGTGGCGGTATTAATATTGATGGATTCTGTTGGAAATGGTACTGCTGTTTCTCTTTGTTCTGTGATGGTGCCATCTGCTATCACTACCGAGAACCAGAATGCTCCGTCACGGTATACGTTGACCCACGCATACTCAAGGGGCAAGATAAACGTGTTGCCCGGTACTGATGATGTTTTTAGGTCTCTGCTCACGTGCACGTCTGTACCGTTAAATGCTTCACAGCGTAAGGTGTTCGTATTGCATAGTGAGTCTTTGCAGAGCACTAAATCTCCACAGGTCTCGCCTATGATAGCGTAGGTATGGCAGAGTCCTTTCCAGCATACTCCTTGTGGACATAATGTATGTTCATCACATTCCTGTCCGGGCATGCCTTCTTGTACACATTTGCCGTTTGCGCATAAACCTGTACTGCATTGTTCGTTTCGCATGCATGCAGTTCCTAGTCCTGCAAGTTCGCATGCCCGATCATCACTGAGAATAACCGTGTCAGTAACGCGGTGCGTGCACGTGATTTTTGTAGTGTATACGATGAGTTCCTTTCCATCTTGAACGTAGCAGGTGGGATGCGCCAGTACTTCTGTTGTTGAAATGGGCAAGTAGGTGAGATACACTTGTTGACACAATGAATGTGGGGTGAAGTCCGGCGCGTATTCCCATGAAAATTCTACTGCATTTTCAGCAATGGATGCAACGGTATGTGTGACACTGTGTACTCGTATGGTTTTTCCTTCTTCTAGCAGTAGTGGTTCATTGTCCAGACTGTCAACGTGTAGGGTGTAGAAGTCTCCTTCTTTGATGATGATAACGGTGAAATCTTCTGGAACCGTACCAATGGTGTCTTCTGGTGCGATCTCGTTTACTCCTTCTGTGAGGGGAACGGTAAAGCGTGCTTCTTCAAGGAGTTGTTCTTCTGCGCATCCTTGCAGGGTTACTGATTCTTCTCTCGTGTTTTGGCAACGATCGCTGCTATCAACTACCCCGTCATTATCTTGATCATTGATGTTGAGGAGTTGTCCTGATTGACTGAAGTGGCCTGTTTCTGTAGTGCCGCCTGTAGTCTCGGCTATAACAATATTGAGAACGCAGAGCAATACTACCAGTATAAGACCTCTTTTCATATGTGCATTGAGTATTCTGTGTTATAAAAAACTACTGATCGGACAACTACCTGCTGCTGTCTGCTTGTCGTTCGACGTCGTTTTTTTTGGAAATAGCAGTACTGTCTGCACTCATAGAATATGCTGCGACGATTTCGTCTGCCAGTGCTTGTGCCATGCTTTTCTTTTTGTTAAAGGAGCGGTCAAACGATCCATGGACGAGGAGTCGCAGTACATAATCAACGCGTCGTTGTGGTGCTACATCTACTGCTTTTGGATATCTGGCACCACCGTACTCGATCGTGAGTATTTCTTCTCGTGGAGCTCCGTTTTCCAGTGCTTTGACAAAGACTTCGACAGGGTTCTTTTTTGTGCGTTTTTCAACGAGTTCGAATGCTTCTTCGACGATGCGTCGTGCATTTGCTGCTTTGCCTGTGACATGTCCGCTCGTGATTTTGTGTTTTTTCCCCCGATGTCCCGGTACCATGAGTTTGTTGATTAAGCGTTCTACAATAAAGATTTTTGATTTGTAGAATCGTCGGCCGCCGTATCGCGCTCCTGTCTTGCTTCGATACGCAGGATCAAGTGTGATATATCGTTGCAGACCTGGATCTTCAACTGCCAGATCTTTTGCACTCCATTTGTCAAACACGAGTATATCCATTATTTTCTTGCCTTCTCTATCTTTCCTTTGCGCAAATCCTTGAGGCTTTGTCCGTTAACATGTGTTACTTCCCAGCGCACTCCTCCAAGATCTCCTTTTGCCCGACCTTTTGCTCCTCCAATACATTGGATGATGACTTCGTCGTGCTCGTCAACAAAATCTTTTGCTTTGTCTCCTGGAAGCATTGCAGTGACTTGTCGGCTGTTTTTCGTCAATTGTACTCTGACACATTTTCGAAGACCTGAGTTTGGTTGTTTTGCTTCTACTTGCACTTTTTTAAGAACAATACCTTTAGCTTGATGTGCAGCTTCCAGAGGGTCGGATTTTCGTTTCAGGTCCAAAAATTTTCGTACCCATGTTTTTTGACTCCAGCGGAATCGTTCTCGTCGCTGTCGTAATTTGCTGCCTGCGTTTAAGCCTCTTGCTTTTTTGACCATGGTGCGATTTTAATTTCTTTAATATCAAAGTAGCGTTGTACGATCCGTTCGATTCGTCTAAGCGTGTTTGCGCCACGCCCGATCAGGTATCCTCGCGCCTGCAGATCTGCTGGCATGATGGTTACTGTCTCTTCCTCCACGACGATATCTTCTATCTTGGTAGGATAATAGAGATTGCGAACAAATGTCGCAAGATCGCTACTGTATTCAACGATTTTGACTTTCCTTTTTAAAGCTTTCTCTAATTTTTTGAGGTTGCGCCCTTGTTTTCCAACTGCTTTGCCTATTTGGTGTTCTTCGACGATAAAATATTGTATCTCGTCTTCGGTGAAACAGTCTTTGAGATTCGCGTGTGTTATCTGTTCAAACATACGCATTACTTGCATGGTTTGGGTGTCGAATATGCGTTTCATGCAAGTACGCCGATAAGAGCTATAGAAAAGCGTTTCTTGCACAGTACGCCAAGTTGTTCGTTTGTAAGGTCTGAGTGTTCTATATCGATAGTAGTTAGCTTTTTGTAATGTGCAAGTTCTTTGAGCGTTTCTTCTGGACAGTTTTTTGCAGCAATGACTTTTGTTATGGTACCTTCGCGCACTCCTTTGAGTACTCTATCAGTGCCTATAACGAGTTTGCCGTCTTTAAACAGGTTTCGTATTTCTTCGTTATCCATTATTCCTTGACTCGTAGTTGTGGTAGTCCAGTTCCTATGGGTACTGGCTGGTTCAGCATGACATTTTCAACAACACTATTAAGCTTATCGACTTCTCCGAGTAATGCTGCATTGATGAGGTGTCTTATTGGCGTTTCAAAGGATGCTCGTGCAAGCACGCTTGATTTTTCGCTTACAACACCGTATCGCGTTATTCCTTTGATCTCTCCTGTCACGCACATGGTATCTGCAACAAGCATGATGTGGCGGATATCCACGCTCAATCCTTGTGCTTCGATTACGCGGTAGACTTCTTCAATGATCAAATGTCGTGCAGCTTCGATGCCCATCACTTTTGCAAATTCGTGAACGTCATTGGTGATAGTTCGTGTTGGATCAACAAATTCAAGGGCGAGGACTTTTTTCAGGTTTGTTCCTGCGGTGATGATGATGAATTCATCTTGTCGTCGTACTGGCAGGACTTGTCGTATGCCTTTGATTCCTTTTACGTGTACATCCTTTATTTTTTCTTTGAGTTTGTAGAGTGTGTTGAGATTGCGGTCTTCTTTTGCCTTGAGTTGCAGTGAAATTTTGTTTTCTCCTGCATCTGTTATTTTGGTGACTTTTCCCAGTGCTTTGTCAAGGAGCTTGCTTATTTTTGCAGGTGTTAGGCTTAGCAGTTGCATCTTTTCTGCATTGAGATGGATGTCGATGACGAATTCAAAGATGTTGATTGCATACTCGCTGACCAGTTCTCCCAGTCTGGTATCTTTGATTGAGAGCGCTATTTGTCTGATGTCCTTTCCTTTGTTGTAAGGACTGTTAAGATAAATTTCCATTTTTGGTGTTTTGATTGCTTTTCTCGCGTCAAGGATTTCAATGATTCGAGGCAATCCCATGGTGACGTTCATTTCTGCGACTCCTGCAAAGTGGAAGGTGTTAAGCGTCATCTGTGTTGCCTGCTCTCCTATTGATTCAGCACTGATAAGACCTACGCTTTCTCCTGCATCTACTCGCGCTTTCATGTACTCATCGTAAACGATTTGTCCGACTTTTTTTCGCTTGCTTGCAGGCGCCTGTTCTTCAATCTCTTCTAGGAGTTTTGGCGGTAATACGCCTGCGTATTCTTCGAGATCTTTATGTACCATTATTTGATCAACTCCACTATGCGTTTAACATCTATTGTTCCGCTTTCGCTTCGCGAAACGTCAATGCCGTCTTCACCGTATTCGAATTGGATAATCATGCCGTTTGCATCGCGTACGGTATTATCATATTCAACCCGTAGATCTTGCAGGGCATTTGCTAATCGTCGATAAAGGTATCCGGATTTTGGCGTTCTAAGCGCAGTATCCATCAGTGCATCTCTTCCTGTAATCGCGTGGAAAAAGAATTCCTTTGGGTTGAGTCCGTTTTTGAATCCTGTGCGTACAAAACCTCTTGCTGCCGGCGAGAGATCTCCTTTTTTAAAGCACGACAGTGTTCGTCCCGAGTAGCCTTTGTCTATTCTGCTTCCTCGCAGTGCCTGCTGTCCTACACAAGCAGACATTTGTACAACGTTGAGTATGTTTCCTCGAGCTCCGCTATTGATAAGAACGTGACTGTTGAAGTTTTCATGCACATTATTCTTTATTACATTACCGCAGCCGTTTCTTGCTTTGTTGAGAACCTGGATGATCTTTAATTCCAGTGTTTGTTTGACTGTTCGTCCTGGAAATGCTTCGAGTGTTCCTGCTTCGTATGCGTCGATAAAACCTTGCACTTCCTCTTCTGCTTTTGTAAGCAGTTCATTGATCTCTTTTCGAGCTGATGGTGGCAGATCAACATCGCCGATAGCACTTGTGAGACCGGTGCGAAGAAGTACTTCGATGCCAAGCTTAAAGATGTAGTGCAACATTTCTACTGTTGCTGCCGGACCATATTGTTTGTGCAATAGTCGCAGAAGATCTCCGTTTCCTTCTCCGCCGATTGCTTTTATGTCCATTACTCCTTCAATGATTTGTCCGTCGCGTACCGTCACTTTTTCTCCTTGTTTTGTTGTTCCTACATAATTGAAATCTTTTGGTAAAAGTGCGCTGAATATTTCTTTTCCGCTTATTTTTTTCTTGTGTGGTAATTTTGAAAAGTCAAAGTATCCAATGGAACTGAGAATGTCTATTGCTGTTTGTCGATCAAATTCCAGATCTTTTGTTAGCACATAGTTTCCTGAAATTCCGTCATGAATACAGCCAACAGCACTTCGTCCATAACCCGGACTGATGAGTTGTGTTTGTACATCCATGAGTATTTCTGCTTCGGCTCGTGCTTCTTCTGTTTGTGGTACGTGCAGGTTCATCTCATCCCCGTCGAAGTCTGCGTTGTATGGTGCACATACTGCAGGATTTAATCGCAATGTTTTGTAAGGCAGCACTTTTATTTTGTGGCACATCATTGACATTCTGTGCAGTGAAGGTTGGCGGTTAAATAACGCAACATCACCGTCGAGAAGATGTCGTTCAACGATGTAACCCGGTTGCAATTCTTCTAGTGCTGCTTCTTTTGTTTCGTCTGTAATCTTTTTTCGTTTACCGTCAGGTCTGATGATATAGTTTGATCCTGGGTATTTGTCTGGACCGTTTTCAACGAATTTCTTGAGGTACGCCATGTTCCATTCATTGATCACTTCTGGAACTGTGAGTTTTTTAGCCATGATTTTTGGCACTCCTACTTCGTTGATCTTAAGCATTGGATCCGGGCTGATGACAGTTCTTGCACAGAAATTAGTTCTCTTACCTGCAAGGTTTCGGCGTATTCGTCCTTCTTTACTCTTAATACGCTCCGTTATTGTTTTGAGTGGTTGTCCGTTTCTGTGACGTGCCGGAGGTAGTTGTGCTACGCCGTTATCAAAGAATGTTGTCACGTGATACTGTAATAGATCCCATAGGTCTTCGATAATGATTTCCGGCGCTCCTGCATTGATGTTTTCAAATAATCGTTGATTTATACGGACGATATCTCCTAATTTGTGTGTGAGATCGTCTTCGCTTCGCTCCCCGCTCTCCAGTGTTATTGACGGGCGCACTGTTACTGGAGGTATTGCAAGTATTGTTAGTACTAACCATTCTGGCCGTCCCATTTCAGGGTTGATTGCAAAAAGTGGCAGATCCTCATCAGGTATTTTTTCTAAGCGACTGCGTACATCTATTGGCGTGAGTCTTTTTTCTCCTTCGATAAATGTGCTTGGTTTTTCTAAAACGATTTTTTCTTGTTTTGCACTGCAGTGCGGGCATTTGTTGACTTTTTTGAATGTGTCGACGATTTCCTTGACGGCGTTTCGTTTTGCAGCGATTCCTTCTTGTTGTTCGATGCGTTCGAGATATTTCGAGTATTTGCGGATCTTATCTTCTGGTATGAGGACTCGTCCACAGTCGCCGCAGGTGCTTCGTAATAGTAAATAGACGATTTTGATGTAACTGATGTGTATGACCGGTCGTGCCAGTTCTATGTATCCGAAGTGTCCGATACATTCCTTGAGTTTGCTGCCGCAGGTTTTGCAGCGCAGTCCAGGATCAATGACTCCTAAACGCACGTCCATGAGTCCGCCGTCGACAGGATATCCTTCTTTGTCGTAGAGTTCTGGTGTGACTACTTTGACACTTGCCATTTTTCGAATCATTTTCGGACTGAGTATCCCAAAGACTATGCTGTTAACTTTCTTTGAGACGTGACGCTGCAGTCCTTCCATTCGTTCTCGTGAGAGTGATTCTCGAAGGATGTTTTTTTGTTCTTCGTCATCAACCTCTGAGTCTTCAGTGTCTTCAGTTTTTACTTCTTCGTCCGGTTTGACTTCTTCTGGCATTAGTATTTACTCTCCAATATCATTTTTGGATATAATCCTAGGCTTTTGAATTCGTCCAGTATGAGTTTGAATGCATAGCTTATCTCGATATCTGAGACTTCGACTCCTTCTCCGCAGATTGGGCAATGTCGTTTGTTTTTTACACTGTCATGAATTGCTATGACTCCGCAGCTTTCACAGACTGGTACAAGTGTTTGGTCAGAGTCAAATCGTTCTTTGAGGAGTAGTGATGCACCGTGAGCAACAAGCGTGTCCTTTTCCATTTCTCCCAGTCGAAGTCCTCCTTCTTTTGCACGTCCTTCTGTTGGTTGTCTTGTAAGGAGTTGTATTGGTCCTCTTGCACGTGATTGTATTCTGTTTGCGACGAGGTGTCGTAGTTTTAGGTAGTACATGGAGCCGACATAGATTTTTGCTTGTATGCGTTCTCCTGTCTGACCATTGTAGAGTGTTTCTGTGCCGTCTTCACGGAATCCTAAACTGAGCAGTTCTTGTCGTATGCGCTCTTCCGGTTCTGGACTAAAGGATGTTGCATCAACTTTTCGCGCTCCAAGAGCTCCTGTTTTTCCGCCGAGCATTTCCAGTAAGTGTGATACGGTCATACGTCCGGGTATGGAGTGTGGACTGAAGATAATGTCTGGCGTCATACCGTTTGATGTGAAAGGAAGATCCGCTTCTGGAACAATGAGTCCGACTATTCCTTTTTGTCCTGCGCGGCTTGTGAATTTGTCACCGATTTCTGGCAATCGTTGATCGCGCAGTCTGACTTGTACGAGTTTGTTTCCTTCTCCGTTTTCTGTAAGCACAACAAAGTCGACCACGCCGTTTTCTCCGTGTTTAAGACCTACTGAGCTTTCACGTCGTATGTTTCCTGCAAGGCTGTACTCGTCGAGCGAGGAAAGGAATCGTGGCGGACTTGTTTTTCCGATAATGACATCTTCTGGTCCGACAACCGCTTCTGGATATACTATTCCATCATCTTCTAAATGTCGATAATCGCGTTCTGACTTGTAGCCTTTGACTTCTTTGTCCGGCACACTGACCTGGTCTGTGAGTCCTCCGCTGTAGCGTAGTTCTTCTGCAACTGCCGGTCGAAAATAGGTAGATCGTGCAAAGCCGAAATCGACACTGCCTTTGTTGATGATTATTGCGTCTTCAATGTTGTATCCTTTGTAGCTCATGACTGCGACGACAACGTTTTGCCCTGCAGGGTGTTTTTCATTTCGTGATATGCCATGTGTGAGTGATTGTACTATGGGCATTTGCGGGTAGTGAAGAATATTGACATCCATATCTAGACGGTGAAGATAGTTTGCCGTGTACAGTCCTATTCCGTATTTTTGATTTTTTGCTCCAATGAGTAATCGTGCTGATTGACTGAAATTGCCGTAGGGAACCATTGATGTGACAAGTCCAAACATTGCTAATGGTGAGACTTCCAGGTGGGTGTGTGATGGTGTGAGTTCTCTTTCGTAAAACGCTACGAGTGCGTTTTCTTCTTCTGCTGCATCAAGGTATTCGATAATACCTTTCTCCACTAGATTATTCCAGGTGAGTTCTCCTTTTTGCAGTTGTTGGATTATCTCATCGGTGATAAGACTTTTTCCGTCTTGTACAACGATGAGTGGTCGTCTCGTTCGACCTCTGGTGGTTTCCACATGGATGCGATCAAGGTGTTCTTCGTATTGTACATTGACGTTGTTACTGATTGCTCCTCGTCGTCGTTCTGTCTTGAGCGAGTCTAAAAAATCCCTGTGATTGTCGACGGTACCGACATATTTTCCGTTGAGAAATACTTCTGTTGCCATTTACTCAAAACCTCGCAGCCCTAATCCTTGCAATGCTTTGTGCACTTCTTCTTCATTGCCTTCTTTACTTACAGAAGCAAGTAGTGCTAGATTCTTTCGTAGCCCGATGTTTGTTCCTTCCGGCGTTTCACTTGGACAGAGTCGTCCTAAATGTGTAGCATGAAGTTCACGTGCTAGGAAGTTTTCCTGTGATGTTGAAAGTGGTGATACTACCTTTTGAAGATAGCTGATGGTGTTGAGATGGTTTGTTCGTTGTATTCGTTGGCTTATTCCTTTTCGTCCCCCAACCCAGTTTCCTGTAGCCATCGCTCCGTATATTCTCATGGTGAGTAGTTGGTCTCTGATGATTACTTTGATGCTTGGAAATTTTCCTCTTTTGACGATGCGCTGAAAGTTGTAAAGCAGATCGCTGATGAGTACTTTGATGTTTGTGCGCAATAGATCTGCCAGGAGATCGCCGCTCATTTTTACTCGTTTATTGAGATAATGATCTTTGTCATCTGTTCGCATTTTGCCATTTGATACATCGATAAACTTGCGCACCATTTTGCATAAGTTATGTGCTTTTTTGATGCGGTCGCTTTTTTCTGTTCCTAGGTGTGGCAAGAGGAATCGATCGATGATTTCGCTCATGCGTTGTAATCGTATGTCCTTTGTTTGTGTGATGCCAATTTTTTTGGCCATTGTATCGATTGCGTCTTCTGCATTTTTTACACCGACGTATTCGAAAATGTTAATGAGGACTTCATCGTATTGTTTTTTGTCTGAGACTGTTCGTACGATATCTTCATCTTTTGTCAAACCAAGAGCTTTGAGTACGAGTATCAGCGGTATGCGTTTTACTCGTGTAAATGAGAGGTAGAAGATGCCGTCTTTGAGTCTTTCGATCATGTGAGGTATTTTGTACGATCCCGCTTCACTGAATAGTTTGCCGGTGTATTTTGATACTCCTCCCGTACGCTCGACGAGAAAACGGTTTGCTCCCAGGTCTTCAATATTGACGAGTACTCTTTCTGTACCGTTGATAATGAAGTATCCGCCAGGATCATCAGGATCTTCTCCTTTGGCAAAGAGTTCGTCTCTGTTTAACCTATTGAGGTGGCAGTAATTGCTCTTGAGCATAATGGGCAGGTTGCCTATTTGTGTCGTAAACGTTTCTCGTTGTACGTCATTGATGTGAGAACTTATCTCCAGATAGATGGGTGCTGCGTAACTGAGTTTTCGAAGTCTTGCTTCTTGCGGATAAACCATTCGTTTCGAGCCGTCTGCTTCGGTAATTTCTGGTTTTGTTACCCATACTTTGTCGAGTCGTATTTTGAAGCTTTCAACGTTCGGTGGGATAATCGCAGGTTCAATTACTCTGTTTTCGTCAATGATTTCCTGTAATTGTTGGTCAACGAATTGGTTGAATGATTCAATATCGCTTTCTACAAAGCTGTGTTCTTCAAAGAATTTTTGTAAAATGAGTCGTGTTTGATCAACCATTCGATACCCTCCGATAGAAAGTGATCGTTCCTGCAGTCATGCTTTTGCGTTCGATCTTGATAACGTCGTTCTCTTTGATGTCGAGATGTTGTATTGCAGGATCGTTTTGTAGGATGCGCGGCAGTTCTTTTAGTGAGGGGGAGTATCGCTCTTGTAATTCTTTTTTCTCCTTTTCACTCACCTTTTTGTGCTTTGGTACAAGCACGTGTTTGGATACGTCGAAGGTTGTTTTTGCCATAGTAAAAATGGGCCGGACGAGACGTTCACGAACCGCATACGCGGGATCGTTTTGAACTCGCGACCACCTGATGTCCTTGACTTTCATAAAAGTCAGGTGCTCTACCAGGCTGAGCTACCGGCCCTTTGTTGTATACTCCCAGCATGCTGGATGCTGAGCACACGCCCTGGCCGGGAATTTCAGCGGATCGGTTAACCCGACGCCGTCTTTGAACCCGGGTCGAAGCCTTTATGCGACGGTTTTCGTCTCGACAGGGCTTCATGATAGGCCACTACACTACCAGGGCGCAAGGGTCATTATGACTCCTCACGTGTGATAGACGTCTCACTCACATAGTTTGCAGTTCAGTGAGAATTATGTCTACCCGCCATTTTTTCCAAAAAAACTTGAGGGGGTTTATAAATCTTACCCTTTTTAAGGCCTAGTTGGTGATAACGGGCCAAAATTGAGCGGATTAGGCCAAAATCCTTAAGCTTGCCGCCTTACTATCAAGAAACCTCCAACAACTACCATCAGGGCTGCGATAAGCGCTACGGTAGAAAATTCTGGTACTGGCTTGAGGTATAACCTGTAACGCAACAACCTGTATTCTCGAAAAAAAAAACTACTGTTACTACAAATATCGATAACGCCACATTGTTTTTTTCTCTATTGCTCGTTTGAGAAGTCCTGGCAGTAGTCCTGTCCAGACGCATTTTTTCTTGATCAGTATTCCATTATGTTTTCCAAGACTGATGACCATTGTGCGCTTCTTGGACTCGTAGTGCTGTAATGTTTCGCCTTTTTCCAGGTTCATAATATTTTTGACCACAATTTTTGCGTGTTCTTCTGCGTTTTGTGCTGTTTTTTCTTCTTTTATTGCCGTAATATCGCCTGCTGCAAAAATACATGGGTGTCCTTTGATTTGTAGTGTGTCTTTGACGTTGACATATTTTCGTTTGCTCAGCACTTTTTTGTGTTCTTTTAGATAATCAAAGTTTGGCTTGATGCCTGTACAGAGTATGGCAAAGTCTGCGCTAATGCGGCGGCCGCTCTCACAGATGAATGCTCCTTTTTTGTGTTCCTTTACTCGTTCTCCAAAGATAAGTTCTACGTCGTATTTTTCTAAAAATCGTTGTGCGTATTGTTGTGCTTTTTTTGGTGCGCGACTCATTAGGACGTTATGGGAGTCTGCCAGAATAATTGCTTTATCTGCAAAGACAGTGCAGAGTTCTGCTGCCATTTCAACACCTGCAAGTCCTCCTCCAATGACAAGAACACTTTTTGATTTTTCAAGCCTGCGATGATAACGTGTTAGTTCTTCTGCTCTCGTTGCCGCTATGACTTCTCGGTCTTTTATTGGCAGACTATACGATGATCCTGTGCAGAGTACGAGATAATCGTAACCGTACGTTTGTGAGTTTGTACGTACTTCACGGTTTTTTTTGCATTCCAGTTGAGGTATGGAAATAACCGTGTCCTGCAATACAGTGGTTTTTGCAAGATACTCTCTGTGCAGTGCTTGTATTTTTCGTAGATGGTCTGGTTCAACTAAACATCGCAGAATGGAAGGCGTAAATTCGAAATAGTTTTTTGTATCGATGAGTGTGACATCGAATGCGTTTTCGAGTTTTTTGCAGATATATGCTCCTGCAAATCCGCCGCCAACAACTACGATTCGTTTCACTGGATGTACACTTTTGAACCGTAGGAGATGCCCATTTTGCTTGCCATGAGTCGTACTCCTTTAGAAATCTCCAATCCCAGTTCTGTCTCGACAAGTTGTTTCCAATCGTCTTTTTTTGCCTTTTTCATTTTAGTCATTAAATCGAGCATGGCGGGCAGTGCTTTTTTTCTTGCATCAAGGTATCCGTTGAATTCAGGGTACTGTTCGAGGAGTTTAAAGAGTTGGTTTTCAATCTTGACGATGTCGCCCGGATCAAGACTCATGTCTTTTATTGGTTCAAAGAGTTTTGCACCTTCTAAAAAGACGATTTCGTTTAATCGCTGTTGAAGAGCAAAATGCGCGTCTGCGACTTCTTGAAGTGCAATTTCGTGTTTCTTATCGAGTTTCATTAGCTTCACCTGTGTTTTTTTATCTTATTTTTCTTTGGAGGTCTGGATCTATAAAAAAGTTGGGGCGTTTTATACTGCAGTGTTCCCTTTGAAAACTATCTTACGGATTTTTCGCGGTGCTGCGTCAATTGCTACATTGACATCTGAGCCAAAACCGGTATCAATCCACGTTGTTTTTCCAAGTCTGCACTTGCCAAAATATTCGTGCATGTGTCCTGCGATGCCTAGCAGCGGCGAATATTTGAGACTCATTCTTCTTGCAAGTACTGACCCTACGTGTTCTCCGTCTCGTGGCGAGGACGGATTGTTGATCTTGTCAAATGGCGTGCCATAAGGCACATTGTGAGAAATAAAAAGTACTGGTTTTTGTGATTGCTGAAATAAACGGTCCAGTTTGCGATATTGTCTGTCGTACTCGCGTCGTTTTTCTTTTCGTTGTTTTGCAGTGAGTTGTTGTTGATCTTTTTTGTGTTGCGGATATTCCGGTCCTGAAATAATGCCGTGTCCTATGATATCA
Source organism: Candidatus Woesearchaeota archaeon (assembly GCA_014729505.1). Classification (GTDB taxonomy): domain Archaea; phylum Nanobdellota; class Nanobdellia; order Woesearchaeales; family ARS49; genus WJJS01. Next base: position 64,552 of record WJJS01000001.1, on the reverse strand, counting down.
AATGTTCCTGCATCGACGAGGCGATGATGGCAATCGATTATATTTTCTAATCCTTCAAGAAGTGCTGTCCAGTGATGCTTTCTGTAATAATGCCAATCGCTGTCATCTTTTGGTGTCCAGTCCCAGTTTCCTGGTACGACATATACAGGTACGTTCAGAGCGTTGAGTCGTTCTACTATGACTCTGCCGTCTGCAAGGCTTTGTTCAATCATTGCTTTTGCTTTGCGTTTGCCTACAATATCATACCATTGTTTTTCTTTTTTTGTGGGATGTGACAAATTATATTGTAATGCTTGAAACATGTATTGTCGTGGTGCATCTGAACAAAAGTCTCCTGGCGCAATAACCGCCTGAAAATTCTTGAAGTGAATCTTTGGTATGGCGCCGTGCAGATCACCGATGGCGAGAAATTTCATGTGACAATTGATTTTTAATGGATTCTTAAACTTTTTGGTCCAAAACAAATATATACTGCGTTGTCGTACCACTGATCATGGATAAAAAGAGGAGGTTTCTTGACTTTGCAGAGGATACGCCTGCCCTTGATACTGCTGCGCGTATGCGTTTGCTTCTTTTTGCCGCAGGTTTAAAGCCTGCTACCTATCTTCAGTTTCGTATCACGCCCACAACTTTGGATGAGCGCAGGCATTTCCAGTTTCATCTGCAGGAAAATAACTGTCTTTTCTCTGTGAGCCATCCTAAATCGTTTGAACAGATTGCGCGTATTCATAAGAATATTATTGAGTGGGAAATGGCAGGTACGTGGTACGGTTTTGACGTTTTTTCTTCAAAAAAGCAGAAAAAGCTTTTTGAGAACTATTTGTCTGAAATAAAGCGCGGCCGTCAAACAGCAGCTCATAAAATTGCTGGCAAACTGTATGGGTATCCTGCTTGTTGTGTTCGGGAGTTTATTCGTGAGCAAGAAGAGAAGTATCTTGAAAAGAAATATTCGTATTACGAGTATTTTTCCCGTCGTGAGAAACTGATGAGAAAATTTCCTTTTATCTCTCACACTCCTTGTTCTGCTGCCTGTGCTCTTTCTAGGGCCATGAACACAAGAAATCGTGCAGCTATTAGAAAGCACGCTCCAAAATTCTTTAAGACCCTGCAACAGGTTCAAAAAGTGAAGCTCGACGTTGTTGTTGATTCAATTACGCAGTGGTATTCTGATCTTAATCATAAAAGACCGATATGGCTTTGTAAGGATGGCGCACATCATCATCTTATCGCTCTAAAAAAGATTAACGGCAAGTACTATTTTTTCACTGATACTAGTACCTGTCGTTACGAGCGCGGCACGGTCTTGTCGGTGACTCTTCGTCGACAGTTTGGACAATCAGACCTTAGTATTGACAGAATAAAACGCTTCATTACTGCTCTTGAACACCATAGACAGTTTGTGGTGCCAAAAGATATATAGTTCTCGCCAACAGTGCTTATATACTCTTTTGCCTCTTCCTCTTACTATGCGATTGCTCTCTTTACAACTGGAAAATATCCGTTCTTATGTTAATGAGAAGTTATCATTTTCTCAAGGAAAGGTATTGTTGCAGGGCGATATTGGTGCTGGCAAATCTACGGTTCTTCTCGCAATTGAGTTTTCATTGTTTGGCATTCTTCGGGGTATGTTATCAGGTAATGCTTTGCTTCGTCATGGTACAAAAAAGGGATCTGTGACGCTCGAGTTCAACGTGAACGGTCAGCATGTGTTTATCAAGCGATCTCTAAAAGCGTCTCGAGGAACTGTTGATCAAGATGAAGGCGTGCTTATTATTGATGGTGTCGTGCATAATTTGACTCCTACTGAACTCAAGGTGCGCATTCTTGACTTGCTTGGCTACCCTCAAGATATGCTGACAAAGAGTAAAACGTTGATTTACCGGTATACGGTTTATACTCCTCAAGAGCAGATGAAGCGGATTTTGACTGAGAGTGCTGAGACAAGGATTAATGTGCTTCGAAAGATCTTTGATATTGACAAGTATAAGCGTATTTGTGATAATGCGCAGCCTTACCTGCGCACGCTTCGTGACAAGCAGCGCAACCTTGAAGGGTTTACAAAGGATATTGTTGTAAAACAACAAGGACTCCAAGAAAAGAAGAAGGATCATGCGCACACTATCGCATCGCTTCGTGATGTCAAGGCGCAAAAGGATTCTGCGTTTCAAGTGGTTGAGACGATAAAAAAGGAAGTGGCAGAAAGGGAACGCGTTGCAAAAGAACAACAAGAACTTATTACAAAAATTCGTCTTCTCGAAGAGAAATGCGTTCAGACTTCGCAATTTTCTGAGGATCTTCGTTCTCGTATCGCGGTGTTGACACAGGCAGTGTCTGTGCCTTTGGAGCCTCACTTGACCGAGGAGAAGCTTGCTGAGCAGCGCAAAAAGATCGAAGAGGAGCAAAAGAGTGTCGAGCAGGAATTAACATCTGTGCGTGAGCGACTCACCGTGTGTAGTACTCATATCTCGCAGAGCGAGGAGTTGAAGCAGGCGATTAATAATTTGTCTCAGTGCCCGACTTGTTTGCAGAACGTGTCTGTAGAGCATAAGCAAAATATTGCTGAGCGGGAGTCTCAAAAATTGCAGCGTATGCAGGATAAGATATTGTCGCAAAAGGAGCAAAAAGAACAGTTGGAAAAAAGGTGTTCGGATATTCGGTCCGCGCTGCAAGAAATGTTTGAAAAGGAAAAGGCTCAAGCGCAAGTTCGTGCAAAGGTTGCGCAGCGCCAAGAGCAAGAAAAGGAACTTCTCACATTGAAGTCCCGCTTGGAGAAGTTCATGACCTTGGAAAAAGATCATAAGAACGAACTGGCACTTTTGCGTCAACGTATTACTCCTGGTGTTCCTGAAGCGATGCAGGAGGTGAAAAAACGTCTTGATACTGCTCTTAGTGCGTTTCAGGAATTGCATGCGCGTGTTGCGGCGCTTGCTCAGCGAGCTGATCTTCTCTCTCAAACAATTGATTCGCTTGATAAGGAGATCGAGGAAAAGGTGAAGGCTCAAAAGAAGATGCGTTATGTTTCTCAAACGCGTGACTGGTTGTCGCGTTATTTTATTCCGCTCATGCAGGATATTGAAAAGCAGGTGTTAGCGCGTATTTATCACAATTTTAATGATTTGTTTGCCGAGTGGTTTGCGGCTCTTGTTGATGATGATTTGTTTTCTGCACGTCTTGATGATGAGTTCACACCTATTATTGAGCAAAATGGTTATGAGACAACGATTGATAATTTGAGTGGCGGTGAGCGTACCGCTTGTGCGCTCGCGTATCGTCTTGCGCTAACTAAGGTCATTAATAACTTGATTACTACTATTAAGACGAGGGATGTGCTGATTCTTGACGAGCCCACCGATGGTTTTTCGTCCCAGCAGCTTGATCGTTTGCGCGAGGTCCTTGACTCTCTTGAGCTTGACCAAGTAATTATTGTAAGTCATGAGCGAAAGATTGAGAGTTTTGCAGATCATGTAGTGTCCATCTCGAAATATGAGAATGTCAGTCGCTTACAGTAGAAATGTTTATATAAATGAATCATGTACCTAACAGTAAAGAGGTAGTCTTGTGAAACGAATTACTGTATTGGTCATCTTGTTGTTGTGCGCGTTTGGTGTTGCTGCGTTTTCTTTTGATGTGCAGATTTCTCCTGATGAACGCTCGATCCGCATGAATGAAACTGCAGAATTTGATATGACTATTACTCATGACTCGAGTGAAACGGTCTATATTACTATGTACACCCTTGACATTCGCTGGGATGTCTCTACAAAAGACGTTCTTCGGGTTCCGCCGCAGGGTTTAACTACAAAATTGCGTATTCGTCAAGTGCATGTTGATGATCCTGCATTTTATCTTATTCCTATCACGTTTAGTGCCCGACAATTTGGCGTTGTCAAAAAAGAGACTCCTCTAGTCGGTTTGAAACCGCTAGTGGATACTCCTCGTTTGTATACGCCTTCAGTGCGTTCCACAGTACATATTGCCGAGTCTGTTGATCCTCGACAACCCATAACATATTCTCTTGAAATGGAAAACTTGAACCCACGTAACATCACTGAAATGACCTTGTACGTGCGCAGTAATTTGATTAATGCCCAGCACGCGGTAACGTTGGGTCCTGACGAGACAAAAACAGTCACGTTTACTGCAGATCTCGATCCTGACCTTCGTCCTCAAGAGGATGAACTGCGCGCAACACTGGTTACTGAACACGAGAATCGTACGATTCGCATGGAAGCTTCGCCTGTTGCTTTTAGAGTGGCAGAATACGGCGAGGTAGCCGAAGAGTTGCAATCCTCTTCATCATTTTTGCGAACACGCGATGTGGTGACGCTTACAAACAATGGTAATGATGTGAAGCGTCATACGTATCGTTTTGATGTTAGCTGGTTTGATAACTTATTTTCATCGACTGAGCCTTCAGTTGAGCGAGAAGACGGTGTGTATGTGTGGACTGTTCAGTTAGATCCTGAAGAATCCAAGACTATTGTGGTCTCAAAAAATTACTGGCCTATTCTTATTTTCATTATTATCGCGTTACTGGCGCTTGGAGCGTATTATATGTTTCGCGCTCCTGTTGTCGTCAAGAAGAATATTCGTCGCCATCATGGTGGTAAGGAGCTCTCTATTCATGTACAGGTGCGCAATAGATCGCGTTCTCCTGTTGATATTTCCTTGGTGGAAAAAGTGCCAAAGGTCTTTGAAGTGCTAAGCGAATTCGGTCCTGGACATGTTAAACCCTCTGCTGTTGCGACCTTGAAGAGTAAGTCCACTCATGACACGCTTGGCACTCGTATTAAGTGGGAATTCAAAAATGTTGAAGGTCGTCAAGAAGTCTTTGTCACGTATAAGATTCGCAGTCGTGTGCAAATGATTGGAACAATCACGCTCGATCCTATCATTGTTCATTTCAGTGCTGGTGACAAGAAGGGCTCTGTACAGTCAAATAAAGCGCAGTTTATCGTGAAGTAGTTTCTCGCAGATACTCTATAACATAGTCTAAGGTTCTGTTGATCAACTTTATCTCTTCTGGCGTCGTATAACGTCCTGATTTCACACTCCATTCGTGCCTAAGGCAACCTTCTACTTCATCTCCAAACAAACCCTGCCTTTGTCCTAAATGCAAATAGAGTAGTAACCCCACTATTGAATTGCCTCTGCCTTTCAGTTTGGGCCATGACGGATGCCAGTCATCAAATTCTCTATTAGGAAGATCATCGTCGTATCGTCGAAGTTCTTCAAAGACTGCCAGATAATCGAGAGGTGTCATGATCAAAAAGGCTCAAAGCAAGGGATATTTATGTCTTTTCGTCCAAAACCCTTTTAAACCCCGTAGTTTTTTTTCTCGTCTATCCCCGCCTAGCTCAATGGTAGAGCGCGCGGCTGTAGAAACTCAACTGATTCCGAGCAACGCTCGAGACGTGAAGGCGAGTCAGCCGTCACCGCGAGGTTCCTGGTTCAAGTCCGGGGGCGGGGACTTTTCTTTTTGGAAACAATATCTTACAAGGCTTGAACCAGGTTCCTGGTTCACTGCAAAAACACGAAGTGTTTTCTGCAGCCAGTTAACCGCAGGTTAACGCTGAGTCCGGGGGCGGGGATTCTTATTCAACGATAATAACGTTAGTACTGCAATCCCGTTGAACATACCTTGGGCTTTCGAAAGTAGTCCTGCATTGGCAGTACTGTAGCAAAATGAGTAGTATAGAGAAAAAGACGATTTCTGTAATCGGTAGACAGGAAGAATTGTATATGGAAGTAGATCTCATAGGTACTACTGCGCTAAAATGAATTCAAAACTTATTTATTGTTTTTCTCTTTCTACTATCCCATGACCTGCATCTTTTGTCAATTGAGAAACAAGCAAGATATTACTTTTGTCAAGGATTTTGGTAATTGGGTGTTTCGTTTAAATCTTAGTCAGTTTCTTCCCGGGGCTAGTGTTTTGGTTCATAAGGAGCATAAGGAAGGGTTCACTTCTCTTTGTGAAGAAGAGCTGATTGAAGCGTTTCGCATTCTTAAAAGGATTGAATCTGCGTTACAACAAGCGTTTCATCCTGATTGGTTTAATTACATGCAGACTAACAATAGTGTGCGTCATTTTCATTTTCATATTATTCCTCGCTATAAGAATGAAGTGTCTTTTGAAGGTGAATCTTTTGTTGATGAACAGTTCAAGGGTTTGCCTAAGGAGAGTAATCGTGTTCTTTCTGAGAAGGTTATGAAGCGTTTGATTGATCGTATTACGCGTTTTCTCTAGGTTCGTGGTCGCGTTGCAATAAATATTCCTACGTATTCTCCACCAATGGTGCTTTGTATGGCTATGTATACTGGCGGATTTTTTTCTTCTTTTGCCACGTACCATAATCTCGTAGGAAACGTCCCTTCGTACTGTAGTTCTTCTCCTACTCGGTTCATAGGATATCCTGCTTGTGCTTCTTGTGTTGTGAGAAAAAGCAGCAGGTCCTGTGGTATAGTTAACGTCTTGTTTTCGTTTAGTGTTTCTTCTATGGCGTGTGTTATTTCCTGCAGTTGTTGTTCTTCTTTTTCGTTTGATGGTAAGAGTTTTTTGATGCGCACGTCTTCTGGCCCCAGGTATAAAATACCGACGAGTGTTTCTTCAACGCGTATGGCATTTCCTGTTACTGGAATGAGTAGTCCTAGATATGCGGTACGTTGTTTTGGAAGTTGCAGTGATGACTGTTGTGTCGTGAGAAGTAAAAAGGAGTACGATGGATCTCGTGCCAGATCCGGTACTCGCGAAAAATCAATCATTTCAGGTGTTTCTTTATAAGGCCTCGCAGTTCTTTGATATGGTCTTCTTTGTCTTTTTTCATTTTTGCCCAAAACGCTTTGCAATCTTTGCACTTTCCCGCATCTTTGGTGTAGAATTTCTTGATGCGCCACAGACTTTTGTGTTCTTCAACGAGTTGCTGCATTAGATTATAGACATGGTTTTCTAACACGGTATCACCTCAAAATTTTTGGTACTGTCTCAGTATAAAATATTATTGTATTTTTTTGCGTATCATCATGCTGATATCGTGTGCTTTTCTTACGAATTTCCAGCTGAATTCTTTGTTTGTTGCTCCGCCTGAAGTGTCGATCGTTATTGTTGCATAACCAAGTATTTTTCCCGCTATTCCTTGGTGTACTGTTAAGCCTGTAATGTGTTTAAATGTTGCTGATTGTGTAACCGTGCGGATTATGCCTGTGCGTTGCACTATTTCGTTTGTGGCAATGATGTAGGTGTGTCGTAATTTGTCGATGAGGGGTATCATGAAGAAGGGCAGGGATAAGAGTATGAGTAACGGGTGTACGACATAGCCTAGCGCAATGAGCGAGAACGCTACGATAAACCAGACGAGGTATCCTCGAAACGATGGGGATCCTCTGTAAATAATGTTGTACGCCATGACTTCCTCTTTTTTTTGGTGGTAAAGCGTCTTTGTACATAAAAATCTACTGTTGCATAATCTTAAAAAACTCTGGAGCTTTCTTATACGTATGCGATGGCGTACTCTTGCTCTGTGCTTGCTTATCTCCCATGCAGCGGGATTTATTGGAAGTTTTTTTACCGCGAGTAGTGTGAGAACGTGGTATTTGACATTGACCTTTCCCGCATTTCAACCTCCTTCATGGTTGTTTGGCCCGGTGTGGCTTACCTTATTCACGCTTATTGGTATTGCACTCTATCTTGTCTGGCCTGATAAGAACGCGTCGTACTGGTTTGCAGCTCATTGGGTTCTTAATATGTTATGGAGTATCTTATTTTTTGGTTTGCAGAATCCTTTGGCGGCGCTGGTTGACATTATTCTGCTCAACGGCGCGATTGTTGGTATGATAAGCGCATTTTATCGTGTGAATAAGGTCACGTTGTGGTTGTTGCTTCCTTATGCGTTCTGGGTTTTGTTTGCCACTCTTCTTAATACGGCGATTGTCGCTCTTAATTAGAAGTAGTTGGAATTATTTGAGTTGTATGTCCCAGACTCCTGTTGATTCTATACCTAACAGATAGAGTCCTTGTGGTACGGTTACGTCAGTGTTTGTTTTTTCTGTGGTGTCGCCTTGTGCAAGTACGGCGATGCGTTCTCCTGCTTGATTGTATAGTGACACGATGTATAATCCATTTCCTTGAAACGACATCTCAAAGGTGTTGGTTCCTGAAAGTGTAAAGAAGGGGGTGAACTTCTTGCCGGCTCCGCTCCATGATGTTGCTTCTTCTATGTCCGGTGTTCGTATGATAAAGGTAACTTCGCCATTGATGATCATGTCTAGCAGGTACTGGCCTGCCGCAAAAGAGTGCAGCGTAGTGGTAAGAATGTATCCTTCATCATTGACTAAAGGAAATATGTCTCCTGTTTTTGATACAAGATTTGCTTTGAATTGTTGCGCTCCAAAATGTCTTGTCTCGACAAGAACTGCTCCTGCAGGAAGTGGGAAAAAGTCTGTTACTCGTTGTCCCAGTGCACTGTCTGAATCCCGTTGTAGTTTGAAGAGTTCTCGTCCCGCAACGTAGTCATTGGTTGCCGTGTGTTGTGAATCGTTCTGCGTTGTCGGATATTGTGAATCATTTTGTGTTGTGGTGTGTTGTGAATTGTTCTCTGTTGCGGGGTGTTGTGTTGTTGGAGGACTTGAAGTTGAGTGCGGCGCTGTTGGCGGATTTGTCGACGACGTGTCTAGTGTTGTTGAGCATCCAACTAGAAGAATTCCTAGCAATACTATCGTTAATGCTTTGTGCATTATACCCCCACCGTATCTAAATCATTCTTTCTATAAAAAGAATTCGTAAGAAAGACACGAGTAGGCCGACACCGTTCGGTGATAAAAATCACCATGTTGAGAGTAGGGCTAGTTGTCGTTCTCGTACTATTTTGCAATTGGTAAACATGTCAACTAGTGCCTCTCTCATTTTTGTGCGTTTGTCAACGAGTTTGTGAACTTCCACATCAAATCCCAGGTCTTGTAGCTTCATAATGCAGCGTTTTTGTCGATGACTTAATTGCTCGTATTGCAATTTGCATTCAACAAATTTGAATCGTCCATTTTTGTAGCAGAGAAAATCTGGCATGCCGTGCTGTATCATGCAATAATATTGCAGTATTTCTTTTGTGTCTGGCTTATGATCGTCAAGCAGACGGATGAGTAATTCGTACTTTCGTCGTACGTTGGGATACAGTTCTTCATAACGAGTAATATGTATGCTGCCGCCGCGCCACACCGTCCATCCTTGTCGTTCCAGTCGTTGTCGCAGGATTCTCTCTGACAGTCCTCGTTTTTGTGCATAGTGTTTTTTCATAGGCACGTATTCGTAGCGGATCTGTTGTCGCGCAAAATCTTGCAGAACGCTTTGATATTCGTCTAATAGGAGGTGTTGTAGTTGTTTGGTAGTATAACCGAAAGGCTGGTACACTGAGTGTATTGCGCGTAATAACAAATCGCGATATTTTTTGTAGTCTGGCCTTCCAGTCATATCGACTAGTAACGGTCCATTCGCACTGTACCAGAACCGTATGACCTGTCCAGCGATAATGTCTCTCCCTTGTTGTGTTAACAAGCGTATCACTTGCCGTTGTGGAATGTTTCGAGAATACGTGGTCTTACTGATGCGTATTCTGCAACACAGTTCTTCTCGTGGCGTCGCAGGCAGATCGTGCAGGACTGCTCGTGCGCGTTTCATGACTTGTGGCAAGTGATCCTGTATCGCTCTTTTCGTTGAAAACGCTGCGAGCTCTTCTAACACGTTTTGTTGGAATCGTCGTATAAGTAGCGGCGCACTCGATTGTCGTACTTCAATACCTCTTGCTTTAATGCCACCATTTTTATATGCGCCAAAATAACGGGCCGGCACTCCGACAGTGTTGTCATGTCGTCGTGAAAGAAACACGATCCATTTGAAGATGCCATCGCAGGCAACGGGTATACCGCTCATGTGTTCTAGTTCTTTTCGAAATGTTTCGACTTCTGTTGTGGTAATGTCTTTTTTTGATATGTAGAGTGAATCGATGATGCCGTGAATGACGCGAAAGCCTTGTTCTTCTGCAAGCGTTGCTGATTGTAGGAGGAGTTCTCGCGCGTATGAACAAATTGCCATGTGTGATGTGGCAAGTCCCATTTTAAATTCGCGAAATCGCAGATAACCATAACAGGTCACGAGCAGTGTTTTTAGTCCTATTGCTCGTCGTTTGTTTTCCGGCGTCGGATGTTTTTTGTAGTACATGCGTCGATCTAACAATGGTTTGATTGCTTTTGGTATCACTCCTTGATATTGTGTGGTTACATCAATTGGTACTGCAGGAATCTTGGTCTTCTTTCCTTTTTTTGTGAGTATGGTATCTGCGCTGATGTTGTAGTTGTGGATGATCCATGGATACATGCTTGAGAAGTCTATTGCTACAACATCATTGTGAAATCCTAGTTGAGGATCAAAGGTATGTCCTGCTCTGTCTGCGTCGAATAACTCTGTCATGCGCAGCGGTTCATCAAAGGGTTTTTCCTTGTATGGCACAAGCAGATCTTGGGCGAGCAGTTCTTTGACGAGTTGAAGTTGAAATGAGGCACCGAAACTGCGTGCTGCTACGCGTTGGAATCGAGTGCCTGTGAGCTGTGCAAGTTCGATGATTGCAGGTACAGAGCATGTTGATCCTACACTGCTTGCCGTGTCAACGAGTAATCGTCCTCGCAGTTGAAACGAGTGATCTTGATAATATACTCTTCCGTAACTGAAGTGTGTCTTGCCGCCGCGGTGGCGCAGCGGTATCTCATCCCATCGATGAAAAGGCACGTGCAATCCGTTCGCACGTAACCGTTCAAAGAGATGTGGTACTGCTTTGTATGCTCGTCGCATAAGTAGTACATCTGGATCGTCCTGTCTGAAGCGTTGCGTAAAATGCGCGAGTACTTCTCGTTCCTCGCCTACGATAGTGTGATCCTGGTATTCTAATCGTGTAATAGGTCCTTGTGTGGCGCATCGCAAATGAACAGTGCTTAGCGGTGGTGCGGATTCGTTGACGTGTACAAGTCTCCCATCAACGTCTCGCACGTTGCTGCACGGTACTAGCTTGTTCTCGTAAAGAAAGCGTTGTTCCGGCGTGATATCTGCATTGTAAAGCGGTATGCGGTGTTTGGTGCCGAGTTCAAACCATCTTACAAATGGTGCGAGTCGTTCGCATGATAACGTTATGGCAAGAACATGTTTCTTGTTGCGAAAAGGATCTTTTTTGAGTTGTTCTGTAAAAGCAATCTTGTTCGTTGTAAGGAATTCTCGTGCATCTTCGTGTGCGTAGAGTGTGACAGAGTACTCATAGGTTCGATGCATATTCGTCGTTTTCGTTTTCAGCCACACGACGATCTTGTTCTTTTTTTGATAGGTATCTATTAACCACATGTTCTAGTTTCTTTATGCGTTGTTCTTGTTCTAGTAGTATTGATAAGAGCAGTAATGCCCAGGTGTGCATGCTGTTTGCGTAACTTATGGTACCGAGATGATTCATGGATCGTTTCAGTAATTCGTCAAACAGTGCTTGTTGTTCGCTTCGCAATGCTTTCTTGTAACGAAGTAGTTCTGTGATGATGCGCTCTGCATTCATCCGTTGGCTCCATACGGTATGTCCCATAATTCAATATCCCGCCAGAGAGTGCTGCGTAATGATCGCGTCACAAAATCGTCTTGCGCGCGCTTCGTGACGGTGATGTATGCCGACGCGTACGTCATAGCGTTGTCCTAGTGTGCGCAGCAATTCCCATGCATGTTCGTGGATGTTGTCGTTTTCTTTGGCGTCTTGATAGTGAAAGAGTTGGTTGAATGTCGTGAGGAGTATGTGGCGCACTGCTCGTTGTTGTGCAAAGCGGTGACAGCGCAGTAGGACGTCGCGAAAAACGTAGAGTAGTTCGACTTCAATAACGTGGATGTTGTAGAGTTGTTCTTCACGTGCCAGAGGATATAGTTTGTGTGGGTTTGCACAGTTTGCTGCGTCGATCAATAAACACGGCGTGTGATAAACGGCATAGTAGAGAATATGATCATTGATGATACGTTGTTCTCCTCGCACCCCTAATAACCCCATGACAAAAAACAAAAGCGTAGTCACTAAAAAGCGCTGCGAAGTCGTGTCTTGTGACTTGTGAGAAAGAATGTAGAGATTAGACTGGTTGTACTACTGCAGGGTTGTCGTTTGTCGGCAAGTTGACAAGCGTGCTGATCTCGTACGCGACGAGTTGCGACGATGAAAAAGGTTTCAACAACTTCTGCAGTGCAGTCTCTGAGCTCGTAGGATTCATCCACGCCTCTTCGTCAGATTTTTTGAGTATGACCGGCATGCGATCATGGATCTTTTTCATTACACTGTTAGGACCGCACGTCAATATTGTAAACGTGCGAATCAATTCTCCTTTAGAACTCTTCCATTCATCCCACAGTCCTGCAAATGAAAACAACTCTTTTGACTTCAGATGAATTGCAAATGGTTTCTTGATGCTTGTTGTTTTCTTCCATTCGTAAAAATGTGTAGCGGGAATGAGGCATCGTCGTTTCTTAAACGATGTTCGAAAAGTCGGTTTTTCTGCCACAGTTTCGCTTCGTGCGTTGATGAGTCGTGCTCCTATCTTGTCGTCTTTTGCCCAAAAAGGAATAAGTCCCCATCGAGCGACTACGATATGCGCAGGATCTGCGTCAAGCACTAGTGGTAATTCTTGTGTGGGTGCTGCGTTGTATCGCGGTTTCCATGCTGCTTTCATGTTGGCGTCATAGAATGTTTCAAGATCGTTTTTTTGTTGGACTATTGCGTAGCGGCCACACATGCGTACCGCGATGGGATAATAGTATTTAATCTTGCTGTTGATTACTCAATAAGGATAAGCAAAATTTATATGTTGTCCTTGTCTTCTCAGTCTTATGACCTTGTTACAGAACAGCAGCATTTTTAGAGAGGTACTCTCGCTTATTCTCGGCATTCTTTCCTTAGTAGCATCAGCAGTTATTTTTTTGCTCAAGAAAGGAACCTTAGTTCTTCAGGGGTTGTACGTCGATGATGAGATGTTTTTGATGATCGCTCTTGCATTGCTGTTTCTCTCTAGTCTTGTGCTGTTGCTCAATACGCTTGGCGCCATTACTCATGTCTGGCGAAACAATTAAAAAGTAATATTTCGGGAGTGTTGCTATGCCTGAGAAAAACAAAGATAAAAAGTTCAGGATTGTTCATGAGCGTTCTGAATGTATTGGTTGTGGTAGTTGTACTGCTATTGCTGAAGAATTTTGGACGATAAGTGATGATGGCAAAGTTGATTTGAAGGGAGCCAAAAAGGTCGGTCTTGAAGAACATCTCGAACTCGATGATCTCAAAGATAATATGGACGCCGCAGAGTGTTGTCCTGTTAATTGCATTCACATATACGAAAAAGGAAAAAAAAGAATCTAGAAATTCTAACTGCGTGATCGAGGCAAAGCCGAGCGTCACGCATTGCAACCGCTGGGCAAAAACAGCGGCAGAATGCTCGTCCTGTTAATTGCATTCACATATACGAAAAAGGAAAAAAAATCTAGTTGAGCGCCTTCTTAAGTTCCCTAAACGCGTTCTTTGGGTCTTTTGCGCCAAAGATTGCTGACGTTGCTGAGACATAGTTGAGCGGATATCGTTTGATCAGTTTCGCGGTCTTGAGGTTTACTCCTCCGTCAATACCAATCCTTGTGTCTTCCCGTATCTTTTTGATCTTTCGCACCTTTTGCAATACTGAAGGGATGAGTTCTTGTCCGCTTTTTCCTGGATGTACTGTGAGGAGATGAACCTGCACTCCTTTACCCAGATACTTTGCGATACTCGAAACAGGAGTCTCGGGATTCAATCCTATTGATGCAATGATCTTATGTGCTTTACAGCGTCGTATAAGAGCATCGATATCATTGGCTACCTCGACGTGGAACACAAAACGATACGTGTTTTTTGGCAGTCGAACAAACGCACGTGCTGGATGTTGACCCATATAATCAATGCTCAACTTTTTTGTTGTCAGACCTCGTAATTGAGTTAAGGAAACCGTTTTTCGCGCGACGAATCTTCCATCACAAATATCGACGTCAATAAGTGGACTGAGTGTTTCTGCGATTGAGATGTTTTTTCGTAAAGCCAGCATTGTTGTGGCATTGACTGCGGGGATGACGCGTATCATTGTTCTAGTTTTTCGATCTTTTTGAGACGGCGGACATGCCGTGGTTCCTTAGAAAAAGCCGTGCTTAAGAACGTGTCAGCTATACCGCTTGCCTTTTCTTTACTGAGCAACCACCCTGATAAGCAGAGTATGTTTGCATTATCGTGCTCTCTTGATAGTTTTGCTACTTTTTTTGACCATGCCGAGACTGCTCGTATGCCTTTGAATTTGTTTGCTGCAATGCAGACGCCTTCAGAACTGCCGCACACCAGAATGCCTGGTTCGTTATGCTTTACGACGCGTTTTGCAACTCGAGCAGCATAGTCTGGGTAATCATCGCGTGGTTTGAGAACTGTTGCACCAAGATCAATTACGTCGTATCCTTTTGCGCTCAAGTATTTTTTTAGGTGTTCTTTGAGTGCGAATCCTGCATGATCTGCTCCTAGTATAACCTTCATGCTTTACCTTTACTCCCTAAAAGTTTGATGCGATCCTCGACGATTTTTTGTACGTAATCTCGTGCGGGTCCAAGGATTTTTCGCGGATCAAATACGCTTGGTTGTTTTACGAGTGTTTTTCTAGTTGAGGCTAGAAATGCTAAGCGCAAGTCCGTATCCTCGTTGACTTTATTGATGCCGTGCTTGACTGCTTGTCGTATTTGTGCGTCTGGCACTCCTCGAGCTTTGCCAAGTGTTGCTCCATAGCGGTTCGCTTGTCGTACCAGATATTGTGGTACTTCACTTGCGCCGTGCAGTACGAGCGGTAGTTTAGTGAGTTTTTTTATTGTTTTGAGGCGCGCAATATCAAGTGTTGGTGTGCTTGAAAATTTGTACGCGCCGTGACTGGTCCCAATAGCAATTGCGAGTGCATCAACTCCTGTTTTTTCGACGAACTCTTTTGCAGTGTCTGGATCGGTATAGATAATTTCTCTTGAACTGACGAGATCTTCTGCACCACCTATAGTTCCTAGTTCTCCTTCAACGCTGACTCCTTTTTTGTGCGCCCATCGCACGACTTTTGCAGTGTTGCGAACATTTTCTTTGAAAGGCAGATGACTGCCGTCATACATTATTGAGGAGTATCCCGCTTTTATCGCTTGTTTGATCACCGTAAAATCTCTTCCGTGATCGAGATGAAACGTGATAGGTATTTTTGTGTGTGCTGCTGCCGTGTAGACGAGCGTTTTCAGGTATGGCATGCCTGCGTAACGTATTGCTCCCTCTGTTGTCGAGATTATTGCTGGACTGTTCATTTTTTCGCTTGCGCTGACAACTGCTTGGACAAATTCCATGTTATTGATGTTGTACGCGCCAACAGCGTAGTTTTTCTTGTTCGCTTGTGCAAGCATACGTTTGAGTGATATAATCATATTCGTTTTACCCTCACTGGATGTTCCCTTAGTTCTCGTCGAGCATTACGATATGTGAGCAAGTTGTTTTTTGCACCGATCTCTCCGAGTACTGAAACTGCATTTGCATAGCCTAATTGTAGTGATTGTGCTAGGGTCATGCCTTTGATAATGCCTGTGACAACTCCAACAGCAAAACTGTCTCCTGCTCCTGTTGTTTCGACGATTTTTGCTTTTCGTGGTTTCCACACGTACAGATGAGTACCGTCGCTTGCATAGCCTTCCCGCGGCCCGTCGGTGACAATACCGTACTGGCCGTACTTGGTGAGTGCTCTGGCATTCTCTGCTTTTTGTTGTGGCGAAGTGTCAAGCAAGTATGCTGCTTCTTGTGCGTTCATTACAAGCACTGTGGCTCCTCGTACAATGGGTCCGAGCACTCTCATTCCTTTTTCTGCGAGGTAACAGCTCGGATTGTACGCATATCGTATGCCTTTTTTCTTAGCGTGTTGTGCTATCTTTTTTTGCGTGCGTAAGCTTTTGTCCATCATTGATGAGAAATAGAACCATTTCGTTTTCAATTGTTTGAGATCCTTGTCCTTTACGGCAAGCATATTGTTGATTCCTTTGTAGGTAAGTATCGTTCTGTCTTTTCGCAGTCCGACGAGTATAACGCTGTAACCGCTCATACCCTTTGAACAGTTGCCAAGAAAGGTGACGCGTTCTTGTTGCAGCGTTTCCATAATATAGTGCATATTCGCGTCTTGGCCTACTTGACCTATCCAGCCAGTGTTGAGTCCCATACGCGAGAATCCTACAGCACTGTTTGTTCCTCCGCCACCGGTGCTGTGCTGCAATCGTTTGATGAGTACTTTGTCCCCGATGTGATAGCAAACGTCTTGATGATTGTTGTGCGGCACTATTTGCTTGTCTTCTGTTTCTACAAATACGTCGACAGTACCGGATCCTATAGTAATGATATCATACATTCTCTTTTTGGTCAAATCAGTGAAAGGAACTATTTAAAGATTTAGTGTTCTTTCATTAGCAGGTATATCCCTACTGCAGGCAGTAATGCAAGTCCCGCGCTAAATAATGCGTTTTGAGCACCTATAGTGTCAATAAAATGTCCTGAAATCGGCATCATGAGTATGGCTATAGCTGCGCCGAGTGTTGCCTTGACTGAACCGATGGTTGCTCTCATGTATGAAGGAGTAAACCGATGAAAGAACACGTTTAATGAAGGTGCTTTTGCTGAGGCAAATAAGATGCTAAACAGTACCAGTAACAACGCAAACGGCAGTGAAGATACCCAATACACGGCAAGGAGAGTTGCAGCAAACAATGACTGGGCAACAATGATCACTTTTCGAGACGAGATCGTTTTTAGAGCGAATTGTGAGATGGCAAGTCCCATCATTTGTACTACGGCCATCGCACTCCACAAGTAGCCAAAGTGTTGTTCTGCAAAACCAAGTTCGATAAGAAAGGGTGTCCATGCCATGACTCCTCCTATTGCTCCTGCGATAAGCCAAAGAGCGCTTGCAATGAAAAATGCGTAAAGTATGTGGTGCATTCGACAGTATCGTAACGCATCCCCGCTTTGTTGTGTTACAGTTTTAAGAGCTCGACTAAATGAAGTGTGTCGTCTGCGATAACGTTCAGGGGCTGTGAGTAGAACTACAAATGATATCGCGTACGCACCTGCAGCAAATAACCATATGGATCGTAGGCCAATGACTTCAACAATGAACGCTCCAAGGATGCCTGATATGACTAGTCCAAGACTGCTGAGAAAATCTGCTTTTGCAAAATAATTTGGAGTAATGTTTTTCTTTTTCCTATAAGATCAACAACCCACGCATCTTTTGCTCCCGACCAGAATGTTCCTGCAAATCCGATTAACGCAAAAATGGCAATAAGTGCTGGGATACTTGTAAAGAAGAAGAGAAGCAAATAACCTGCTGCTACCAGTAGAAAGCTTAGCAGGACTGAAAATTTTCTCCCGTACAGATCTGCTACGGCTCCTGTTGGAATCTCAAAGAGCAGACCTGCCAGTGGTGCTGCAGCCATAACAAGTCCTAACTGAAACAAGGACAGGCCAATATCCAGAAAATACACGATGTAAAACGCTGGTGCAAAAAAGAGTAGTTGTGATAGTAGATAATCGGCATAAAACGGCCATAAGAGTCTCAGTTCCCCTCTTTCAAAAACGCGCATACTGGTAAGAACATGACGTTTGCTATAAACTTTATTATTGTCTTTGCATTGCATGGGCAGACGAAACGTTTAAAAGAAAGTGATAGTGATGGTATACACGGGGGATTAGTATGTCAAAAGAAATGCAACCTATATTTATTTTGCCTGAAGGATCGCAGCGTGTGACTGGACGATCTGCACAACGTAATAATATTCTTGCGGCTAAAGCGCTTGCTGAGGCTGTTCGTACAACACTCGGTCCTAAGGGTATGGATAAGATGCTCGTTGACAGTATGGGCGAGATTACGATCACTAATGATGGTGTGACTATTCTAGAAGAGATGCAGGTTAATCATCCTGCTGCGAAGATGCTTGTAGAGGTGTCGAGAACTCAAGAGGAGGAGATCGGTGATGGTACCACAACTGCTGTTGTTATTGCTGGTGAACTGCTCAAACAGTCTGAGAATTTGCTTGATCAGGATATTCATCCAACAGTGATTGCTCGTGGCTATCGCATGGCTACGGTTAAGGCTCATGAGTTGCTCGCAGAGTTTGCTGATGATATTGCTCGAGATGATACTGATACGCTTATTAAGATTGGAATGACTGCAATTAATGGTAAGGGTGCAGAATCTGCTCAGGAAAAACTTTCTACAATCGCCGTTCGTGCAGTGCTTCGTGTTGCTGAACAAAAAGACGGCGTTTTTGAGTTTGATGATGATCATGTAAAGATCGAGAAAAAGGCTGGTGGCGGTGTTGAAGACAGCGAACTTATTGAAGGCATTATTATTGAAAAGGAAGCTGTTCATCCGTCGATGCCAAGAATTGTTAAGAATGCGAAGGTTGCTCTTGTTGATGCAGCTTTTGAGATTCGAAATACTGAGATCGATGCAAAGATCTCCATTACTGATCCGTCACAGATGCAGGCGTTTATTGATCAAGAAGAGAAAATGCTCCGTGCTATGGTTTCTAAAGTGAAGGCTACTGGCGCGTCGGTGTTGTTTTGTCAAAAGGGTATTGATGATATTGCGCAGCATTTTCTTGCTAAGGAGGGTATTCTTGCTTGTCGTCGTGTAAAGAAAAGTGATATGGAATCGTTGGCGCTTGCAACTAGCGGTCGTGTCGTGTCTAATCTTGAAGATTTGAGTGCTGAGGATTTGGGTGCTGCTGGCCAGGTGACTGAACGTCGTATTGCTGGTGAGGAGATGATTTTTGTTACTGAATGCACTAATCCTAAGTCTGTTTCTATTCTTGTGCGCGGAGGAACTGATCATATCGCTGACGAGGCTAAACGCGCGTTGACTGATGCTATTGGTGATATTGCTGCTGCGCTCAAGCTTGGTAAAGTGGTTACTGGTGCCGGTGCTACAGAGATAGAACTTGCTCGAGGTCTTCGTGTGTATGCAGAAACGTTGAGTGGTCGTGAACAGTTGGCTGTGCAGGCTTTTGCTCAATCACTGGAAATCATTCCTCGGACGCTTGCGGAAAATGCAGGTCTTGATCCTATTGATGTGTTGACCGAATTAAAAGCGGCTCATGATGCTGGCAGTAAAAAGGCTGGCATTGATGTGCATGCGGGTAAAATCGTAAACAGTTTTGATGCTGGCGTAATCGAGCCCCTGCGCATTAAGACTCAGGCGATTACAGCTGCTTCAGAAGTGGCACAGATGATTCTTCGCATTGATGACGTGATTGCTTCAGGTCAAGAAACCGAGCATAATATGCCGCCAGAGTCCTGATTGCTGAGCATTGCTATTTCTTTATTTTAATAGTCCTTGAGTGCAGGTGTTGTCCTGCTTCGTCTTTGACGTGCGCGCTAACCGGGATATCGCCTATGCGAATAGAGCATGGTTCGAGTCCTGCGCATCGCTCGTGTCGTAATTTTTTTGAGAGTGTGTCAATAAATTCTTTGGTAAATAGAAGGTTCGTGTTACATTCCCCGTAGTGTTCAATGTCAACTTTTACCGTGCTTACCTTGTTGAGTGTGTGAATGCGTATGGCTTTGAGTTTCGCATCGCCAAGCAATACTTCGAGTAATCCATATCCACAGGTGACTTGCATGAATAAGTCGTACAAATGTTGTGCCCTCGCTTCAGCTATTCCTTTTCTTGTTGTCAATTCTTTTATCTTGTTTCGTATAACAACTTTTTCTGTGTTGGGACTGAGCCATTGTTTTGTTTCAAGCAGTACAAAGAGTTCCCATTCGGTGAGTCGTTCTGGGATGAAGAAGTACCATCGTGATGCGTTTTCGTGGATGCGCACGCTTCCTGCGACGAGGTCGTAGTCTTCGACAATATCAACTATGGGTATTGGTTTGAATCGAACACTGAAGAATTCTTCATACAGGTGCTGATAGTGGTGAAATGTTTCTAAGGCCATCTCTTTTGCTATAGTGATGTGTCTTTCCCTTATATACCTTATGAGCAAAGCCATTAAACTTATATACTGGAAAATACAGGTGCTCGTTCATGAAACGATTGTGTGTAGTGATGATCCTAGTGTCTTTATTGTTGATGAGCGCTTGTCAGCAAACGCTGAAAACGACGAGTTCCAAGAATGCTGGAGTCATAACTGCACCATCCGCTCCTTCCACGGAGTGGTGTAAAGCAGGAGAATTAACGACTGAAGATGGTGTGAAAACCGTTATTCAGGGTATGACAGCATATAAGAATAAATCGATGTGCTACGCGACGACTGCTCTTCAATCTGATGGGGGAACGTTGCCGTACACCGTGTTTTTCGATCAAGAACGTACTGATGTTTATGTCGTTATAGGATCTGGCGACAATGCTACTGAAGTGCACTTATCGCGCTAATCGAGTGATTCTACCGCTTTCTTGAGTAGTGGTAAGACGGCTTCAGCTTCTGCTTTGACCATGCGGCCAAGCTTTGCAAACTGCCATTCTCCGTCGCGGTTCTTATTTTCTCTGGCGATCTGGATTTTTGGTGTTCCGTCGTTGTACGAGAATACACTAACTGTTAGTCTCGTGGTTTCAAATTCTACTGACTCACTAAAGAGCTGTTTATCAAGACTTTTATCGTATGGCATATTATTCCCCCCCTATATTATAAGGTATAAATTATCAATTATTATATAAAGCTTTGGGCTTTAATGTGTTTGCATCGTGCAATACTCGCGAGAAAAATCCTTGTTCTTGAGATGGTTTTTCCGGATATAAACGTACAATTTTTCCGCCATCTATCCGGTTCATGTCCGCTCCATCTTCAGACGCGATTTGAAACAGTAAGACCCTTTCTGCGGCTTCTTTTTCAAGTTTCTTTCGTACATTTTCAGGTTCTGCAATATAGTCCTTGTAGTAGCCCGTGTCTGCTCCTATGTTCAACTGTTCTGCAGCCGCGGCAGTTCGAAAAGTTTTGCCGGGAATCTACATCTATTTTGGAAGGAATAAACATCGCCTTCAAGTAGCTAATCGACTTCTTTTTGAGAAGATATGTGAACTTGGATATACTCTTGATCGCCCTTGGACAATCTCGAAAGAAATCACAAAAGATAAAATTCTAAGGCGGACGGGTTAAGAGCGTTCTTCGATGATGAGGGTGCCGTTTATAGAAGTAGCATCATTGCCTATAATCCCAACGAGGATGCAAGACGTCAAGTTCAACAAATGCTTCTTGCAGAAGGCATAAGTTCTACGTGGCACACAAGATATTCGACCAATCCAAAACACAAGCATTGTTTTACTCTACGAATTCCAGCTAAAGACTATTTACTTTTCCAACTCATCGGTTTTAATCACCACATAAAGAAGGAAAAATATGCAGCATATTGCGTTTGGAGACAAAACAATGCTCGTTGTAAAAAGTAAAAAATGCGCAGACCGGGACATTCGATGAAAGATTCATTTTCGAACCCGGATCAACGGCTTGCTTCTGCCGTGCAGTGGAAGGCCGCTATACTAGCCATTGTACTATCTGCGCGTAATTCTTTGAACGTCTTGTGTCAGTATTTAAATATTACCCTGGCGTCGGCGCTTCCCAACCCAATGTTCTTTCTTCACACAAATATCTGTTACTTAAACAAGTATGTACACATTGTTCTCGCATATAGTCTGTGCATTCGTTGTAGCATCGTTCAAAACTTGTGCGACATCCTCGGGCTCCTTCGAGTTCTTTTTCAATGTTCTGGGCGAAATAATGTGTTGCCCATATGCTTGCGCCAATAAAAAATAGTAACAAAAGAAGCAATCCGCTAGCTATGAATATGATATTTTTTTTCATTGATCAAGTGTCTCTTTGTCACAAATAATTCTTTGTTGTATGCAGTCTTCTTTGCATGCAAAGTTTCCGTAGCAGTCGTTTATGCACCAGTTCATTTCAAGACCGCAAGAGATATACTCGTCGAGTTTTTCTTCATTGCTTGGTTCCATGTAGAATTCTTCTATCACTCCCCACAATAGTCCCAAAAATATGAATGCTACGTATATGAGTACTGTTTTCCATCTCTTTTTTGCCATGTGTTCCTTATGAAACAAAATTGGTTTATATACTTCTCGATTATAGACGATACTTTTATATACCACCGTCTTGCTCAAATTGGTATCCAATGAGGCCTTTGGCCGAGGAGGTTTCTAATCTCCGGAGGGGTATCATGAGTGAACTTACCGATAAAGTCTTGGAAGCGATTGAGATCGCAAAAAATACAGGAAAACTCAAGAAGGGTTCAAATGAGGTTACAAAAGCTCTTGAGCGTGGTACGGCTAAACTTGTAGCGTTTGCAAAGAATGTGTCGCCACCTGAAATTGTGATGCATTTGCCTCTTCTTGCTAAGGAGAAGAATATTGTTTGTGTCGAGATTGATAATAAGGAAGATCTTGGCACTGCTGCCGGTCTTCCGGTGTCTACAGCGGCAGTAGCAATTATCGCCGAGGGCGATGCTAAGAAGGTTATTCAAGAAATCCAACAAAATCTAAAGGCAGCGTAAAATGGCAGCAAAAAAACCAGTGCGTAAGGATCAAAAGGAAGAGAAAAAAGGCGGCGTTCGCTTCAGCCCTGCTGTTCCTGCACGTGTTGAAGAAGTGATTGGTCGTACAGGCACTCGTGGGGAGGCTATTCAAGTACGTTGTCGTGTCCTTGATGGTCGTGATAAGGATAAGGTTCTTCGTCGTAATGTGCGCGGTCCTGTGCAAATCGATGATATTTTGATGCTTCGTGAAACTGAACTTGAGGCTCGTCCGTTGTCTCGTGGCGGTCGGGGGAGGAAGTAGATGGCTACGTGTGCTTTTTGTGGGATGTCCATTCCTCCGGGAACGGGCATGTTGTTTGTAAAAAACGATGGCAAGGAATTGCACTTTTGTAAAAGGAAGTGTGAGAAGAGTCATGTAAAACTCAAGCGCAAACCTCGTAATGTTAAATGGACGGCAGAAGCTCGTAAGCTTAAACCGTCTAAGTAAAGGTGATAGACTATGGCTAAAAAGATGTCAGAAAGGGTTGCAGAAATTTCTAGCAAGCCCGATCAAATCCGTAATATTTGTACTTGTGCTCACATTGATCACGGTAAGACTACATTTTCTGATAATCTCTTAGCGGGAGCTGGCATGATGAGTGAGTTACTCGCTGGTAAGGCTTGCGCTCTTGATTTTCATGAGGATGAAAAGGCTCGTGGTATTACTATTGATAGTGCTGCAGTGTCAATGGTGCATCAGTTTGATGGCAAGGAATATTTGATTAATCTTATTGATACGCCGGGTCACGTTGATTTTGGCGGTGACGTAACGCGTGCTATGCGCGCTATTGACGGTGCGATTGTTCTTGTGTGTGCTGTTGAGGGTATTATGCCTCAAACCGAGACGGTTTTGCGTCAGGCTCTAAAAGAGCGTGTTAAGCCTGTTTTGTTCATCAATAAGGTTGATCGTTTGATAAAGGAATTGCAGCTTGCCCCTGACAAAATGCAGGAGCGTTTTTTGAAGGTGATTGGTGAAGTGAATAAGCTTATCGCAAACATTGCTCCTGCAGAATATAAGAAGGAGTGGCAGGTTGATGTACAAAATGGTACTGTTGCTTTTGGCAGTGCATTTCATAATTGGGCACTTTCAGTTCCGTATATGCAAAGAAATAATATTGGGTTTAAGGATATTATTGATGCATATGAACAGGGCGGTGAAGCGTATAAGGTCTTGCAGAAAAAAGCACCTATTCATGAAGTGATTCTTAACATGTGTATTCGACATCATCCAAGTCCTACGCAGGCTCAAAAATATCGCATTCCTAAATTGTGGAAGGGAGATCTTGAAAGTGAGGAGGGCAAGTCTCTTCTTGCAGCAAATCCAAAAGGGCCTACTTTTATTTGTATCACTAAGGTTGTCGTCGATCCTCAGGCTGGTGAGATTTCCTGTGGTCGCATTTTTTCCGGCACTATTAGTAAAGGCGATAGTGTATATTTGAATCGCGCCAAGATGCCCAGTCGTATTCAGCAGGTTTTTGTCTTTAATGGTGCAAAGCGTGATATTGTGCCGAGTAGTCCTGCTGGTAATGTTATTGGTTTGGCTGGCGTCAAAGCGTTTCCTGGTGAGACGATTACTACAGAACCTACCGAGCCTTTTGAAGAGATCACACACATTTTTGAGCCTGTTGTCTCTAAAGCTATTGAGGCAAAAAAACCTAGCGATCTTCCAAAACTTATTGAAGTGTTGAGAATGGTTGTCAAGGAGGATCCTACGCTTAAAGTCGAGATCAATGAGGAGACAGGCGAACACTTGATTCACGGCATGGGAGAATTGCATCTTGAAATTATTGAGAATCGTATTAAGTCTGAGAAGGGTGTTGAGGTAAAAACTAGTCCTCCTATCGTCGTGTATCGTGAAAATGTTACAAGAGAATCTGATACTTTTGAAGGAAAATCTCCTAATAAGCACAACAAGTTGTACTTCAAGGTTGAACCTCTCGAACAAGAAGTTATTGATGCTATCAGAGAAGGTAAGATTAGTGAAGGTCGCGTTAAAAAGAAAGATCTGGAAATGCGTGACGTGCTTGTTGCTTGCGGTTGGGATAACAAGGTTGCATTGAGTGTTAAGGATATCCATAACGGTTGTGTCTTTCTTGATTTGACGAGAGGAATTGTGCAGATTAACGAGATTATGGAAATGGTTCTTGACATGTTTGAAGATGTTATGAATGCAGGTCCTGTTGCGCGAGAGCCTTGTGTTAAAGTGAAGGTTTCTTTGATGGATGCAAAGCTTCACGAGGATGCGATCCACCGCGGTCCTGCGCAGATGTATCCTGCTGTTCGCGACGGTATTCGTCAGGCTATCATGGCGGCAACTCCTGTGCTTTACGAACCTAAGCAAATTCACCAAATCGATGCTCCCGTCGAGCATATGGGCGATGTCAGTAAATTGATCAGTAACAAACGCGGACAATTGCTTGATATGAATCAGGAGAATATTATGGTGATGATTCGTGCAAAGCTTCCTGTCGCCGAGATGTTTGGATGGAGTTCAGAATTGCGTAGTGCGACTGGCGGTCGTGGAAACAGTTCTCTCGTCGATCAGGTCTTTGAACGGCTCCCAGGAGAATTGCAGGACAAGGTTGTCAAACAAATCCGTGAGAGAAAGGGTTTGACCGACGCGCAATAGGACGAGAAGAGCATCTCACATTAACAGTAACATTTATATAGGGTCATAAAATCTTTTCAGGTATACTCAAGAGAAGAGGGGGTAACTTACAATGGCTGAAGATAAACCACACATGAATCTCGTGTTCATTGGACACGTTGACCACGGAAAGTCCACGACGGTTGGACGATTGCTTTTCGATAGTGGAAACATTGATGAGCAAGCAATGCGTAAACTCAAAGAGAAAGCTGAACAGCTCGGTAAGGGCGGTTTTGAGTTTGCTTTTGTTATGGATGGATTAAAGGAAGAGCAGGAGCGCGGTGTAACTATCGATCTTGCGCACAAAGAATTCAAATCAGACAAGTTCTATTTTACGATCATTGACGCTCCTGGACACAGGGATTTTGTCAAAAACATGATTACGGGAACATCTCAAGCGGATGCTGCCGTGCTTGTTGTCGCTGCTAATGACGGTGTTAATGCTCAAACGATTGAGCATTCCCGATTGTCAAAGATCCTTGGCGTTAGCCAGCTTATCGTTGCTGTTAACAAAATGGATATCAGCGGAGTTGAGTACTCTGAAGACAAGTTCAAGAAGGTTGTTGAAGATGTCAAGAAGACTCTAACGACAGCCGGTTGGAAGGTTGACGACGTACAATTTGTTGCTATTGCTTCTCTAAAAGGCGATAATGTTGTCAAGAAATCTGACAAGATGCCTTGGTACCAGGGTAAGACACTGCTTGACGCATTGAACAGTTTGAATGTTCCTGAAAAACCTACGGATCTTCCTCTCCGCTTGCCTTTGCAAGACGTGTATAACATCAAGGGTATTGGCGTTGTTCCCGTTGGTAAAGTTGAGACTGGAGTAATGAAGGTCGGTGATAAGGTTATTGTAACTCCTGGTCGTGAAGGTAAGGGAGTGACTGGAGAGTGTAAGTCCATTGAGATGCACCACCAGCAAATGCAAAAGGCTCTGCCCGGCGATAATGTTGGATTCTCCGTTCGTGGTATTGGTATTAAGGATATCGCTCGTGGAGATGTGCTAGGACATACAGACAATCCGCCTACAGTTGCTACGGAGTTTACCGGTCAAGTAGTGGTAATGGATCACCCATCTGTGATCACTATCGGCTACACACCTGTGTTCCACATTCACACGGCTCAGGTCGCGTGTAGAGTAACAGAGATCGTAAAGACACTAAACCCTGCTACTGGTGAGACGCTTCAGGAAAAGCCTGATTTTGTCAAGAATGGAGACATTGCGATCATCAAGTTCAAGCCGGTACAAGCGTTGGTCATTGAGACGCAAAAGGACAATCCAAAATTGTCCCGCTTTGCTGTTCGTGACAGTGGTAAGACAGTCGCTGCTGGCGTCTGTGTTGATCTTGTTAAAAAGGCTTAAATAGCCCTTTTATTTTTTTGTTTACCATGCAAAAGGCCCGAATAAAACTAACCAGTATCGATATCGACAAGTTGAACGATATCTGCAAGGCAATCTCTGATATAGCTGAAAAAACCGGTGCAGAAATGCGCGGGCCCGTACCTCTTCCTACTAAGAAACTTCGTCTGACTACCCGTAAGGCAACTTCTGGTGATGGTACTGCGACGTGGGAACGCTATGAAATGCGTATTTTCAAGCGATTAATCGATCTTGGTCTTGATGAGCGCGCTTTGCGACTCGTTATGCGTATTCAAATTCCCGCAGAATCTGTAAAGATTGAAATCGAAATGATTGATGTCTAATGCGACAAATAAAAAACGCTCTTCGTTCTGCTGACCCTCTGCAAGCTTTGCAGCAAGTAGTTCTTGATTTGTCTGAGAAAGGTATGAAAAAGGCTCAGATTTTTAAATTATTTCAGGATTTTCTTGACAGTATGCAGGGTAATGAGTTTACTGAGGTGGACGAGGATTATATTATTCAGATTCTTGATATGCTGCAGGGTTTTACTGAACCAGCGTTGTTAGCTGATGAGGATATCGAGTGAAACGTGATCTTCATTGTTTTTCGAGCAGTGTACAATAGTTATAGATCTAGAATGTTCTCTAGCAAAGTTTTTATGTGACGTCTGCTTTCCACTACTATGACGATCGTTGAGCCTCAGCTGCCATACCTGAGTTTTCTTGGAACACTTATTGTCTCTCTTGTTGTTTTTGTTATCTTTACTCCTCTTAGTGCCTTGCTGTTGTGGTTGAGTGCGAAGATTTTTCATGTGCCGCGAACGTATGTGCAATCGTTGTGGCCTGCGCTGATTCTTGGCGTGTTCAGTGCTCTTATAGGATTGCTTGCTATGAATGTGGGCTCGTTTGCAAGTATCATTATCAGTGCTATTGGTATGATCGTACAGCTCGCGTTGTATTTGCTTTTGCCTTCGTGGATGTTGCATGTTGATTACGGTAAGGGCGCTCTTGTCGGTCTTGTCTGGCTCGGGTTCATGATCGCTGCAAATGTGATTATGCTTGGTTTTTTCCTCATCATTTTCTTTGTCTCTGCAGCAATTACTGGTTTGATATAATTCTTGAAACGCCGTATTTTCATCAGCATACTGCCAAGCAAAGATCCCCGGTTCAAATCACTACTTCAAAAATGGGATGACGCTTTCGCGTCATAGAAACGCCGGTGTATGGTTGGTTCTGGGCTTCTTTTGAGTTATTTTTTACCTGTGCATGCGGTTTGCATTACATCAAGCCAAGGAAGGCTATCAAGTCAAACCTTCAACACCGATGGTTAGTAGAATCTGTTTGATCTCGTCGATAGTCTGTTGCTGATGTTTCTTATCTGACATTCTTACAACCCGCAAAAGTAAGTCGGTAAGATCTTCAGAGGAGGTATATTTGAGTTTGAATCCGTCGGTGATGAAATAAAATCTGAAACCTTCATACTTTACTTCTTTAATCACTATTCCTCCTATGGTTCCTAGGAGTTTTCCTTTCTTTGGCGATTCTTCTAATGATTTCAAATGTTGTAATACTTTGACACTTTTTCCTTTGAATTTTCGATCTATCTGTTCATAGAGTGTTTTCGTAATCTCTACTATTGCCATTTTTTCTTGGCTTTCTTAATCGCCTCATCTATCGGCATTGTTCCTTCTGATGAGAGCAAGAATTCTTTCAGTTGCTCCTTAACAGCTAATTTGTACAGTCTTCTAATTATCGTGTCGTAAGTATCTTCTTTGGAACCAAACGTGCTTATTAGCTTCTTGGTTTCTTTGCTGAGTTGGATAGTTGTTGGCATACTATAGTTACTATAGTGGCCATAGTTTATAAAGGTTATGGTT
Source organism: Candidatus Woesearchaeota archaeon (assembly GCA_014729505.1). GTDB lineage: Archaea > Nanobdellota > Nanobdellia > Woesearchaeales > ARS49 > WJJS01. The sequence continues at coordinate 36,029 of WJJS01000001.1, read as the reverse complement.
TAGATTCGAAATGATGCAGCAATCAAAAAAAGAGCGCTAACGCGCCCACAACGCCGACACCCGGATTTGAAACCAGGACAACGTCAAGCAAAGCTTGACTGGCCCCGGTTCAAATCACAACAACAAAAAAGAGCGCTAACGCGCCCACAACGCCGACGCCCGGATTTGAAACCAGGACAACGTCAAGCAAAGCTTGACTGGCCCCGGTTCAAATCACTACTTCAAAAATGGGATGACGCTTTCGCGTCATAGAAACGCCGACGCCCGGATTTGAACCGGGATACCCAAGGGAACCGGTTTTCAAGACCGGCGCAATACCAGATTATGCGACGTCGGCATATATGCGCATGAAATGCCACTAGTTAAGAAGTTTACGGATTTGAAACGGGATACGGACAAAAGCGTCAGCTTTTGTACGTGCCGAAAATCGCAGATTTTCGAGCACCCAAGGGAACCGGTTTTCAAGACCGGCGCAACGCGAGAAAAGCAAAGCTTTTCGGCGCGCCAAAAACGCTAATGCGTTTTTTAGCGTACCAGATTATGCGACGTCGGCAAGAATAAGTGAGTAACAAAGGAACTGCCTTTTAAGATTTGTGTCTTGCGGGGCTGAGCAATAGCGAATGCCGCGCGTCCGTGTCGATGGCGGAAAACATCGATACGCAGAGTATGCGACGTCGGCATATATGCACATAAAATGCCCCAGTTAAGAAGTTTACGGATTTGAACGTGGTTTTCTTTCACGCTCGCGAACCTGTTGCTTCGGTGATGCTTTTAAATCCGTCTTGTTCGAGCAGTGTAACAAGCCCTTTATTGATGTTTCTTATGGTGCTAGGTCCTAAATAGATCATGCCCGTTATGAGTTGTAACATGCTTGCTCCGGATGTTATTTTGTCATACGCGTCTTGGGCAGTAAAGATACCGCCGCACCCAATAATGGTGAGTTGACCATTTGTTTTCTTGTAGACGTATCGTATTAATGCTGTGCTTTTGTTTCTAGTTGGTTTTCCGCTGATACCGCCCGACTCTGTTCTTTTCGCGACTGCCCCTTTTCGTTCTTTTGTGAGATTGCCGATGATTACTCCTTTTACAAACGGAAACGAATTGATAACCTCGAGTATGTCATCGATTTGTTTGTGCGAATAATCTGGTTTGAGTTTGAGATATACGGGTGAGACGATTTTTTCTTTTGAGAGTGTTTGCAATAAAGATCGCAATAATCGGGGATTCTCTCCATACGTTTCTCCGTCTGCCACATTTGGACAACTGATGTTTATCGTCGTATACGTTCCATGCATGGATAGATCTCTAAATGATTGTGCGTAATCGCGTATCCCTTGTTCTCCTCCTACGCGGGGTGTCTTTGCGATGCTAATTCCAATAGGCATCTTTTCATCATACGCTGCTATTCGTCGTTTTACTGTTGCAGCACCGTGATTTGCTAGTCCATAATTGATAACTAATGCTTGTTCTTCTATTACGCGATGCACTCGCGGTTTTGGATTGCCTGTGTGTTGTTTACTTGTCACAGAGCCTATTTCTACGTGTCCAAAACCAAAACTGCTCATAAATCGAGGTATTTCGCCGTTTTTGTCAAAACCTGCTGCTAACCCTATCGGGTTTTCATACGCTACGCCGTCCACTTGTACGTGTAGTGCGGGATGCTGATACGTGAAGATACTGCGAAGCACCGGCAAGACGAGGGGAACTTGTTGGAGCATCGTTCCTAACCTGACGAGGCGATGATGTACTTTTTCTGCGTCCATGCGAAAAAGCAGCGGTCTGACTAGCGAATAAACCATGATCTGCAAGTCAAATATACTCCTTAAAAATGTTATGAAAAGAAAAAGAAAAAGACGAGACTTAGTCTCGTGCTACACTAAAGAGTGCTGCTAATGCCACAACGACTGTTGCCGGAACGACAAACGTCTTAAGCGACATAAATAGTCCTGATAGAGCAGGTCCTACTGTTTGTACTTGCTCAAATCCTGCACCGCCAAATTCTGCGACGACAACAATTGAGACTGCAGCTGCCAAAAAGTGTAGTGCTTCGTCTGGTTGGACATTGAGCAATCCTACGATCAATCCTAAAATGACGAGTACTGTCGTGAGTGTAGGTCCAAGATTGCCGACTTGACTAGAAAATAGTCCAATCACTACTGCAAGGATAACACCGCCTATAAAGGCCCAATTACCTACTTGCTTCCACATTGATGGTTTTTTTGCCATGAATTCACCTCCTTTTTTGCCAATTAGGCAAATTTTCTATTTAAACGTTTAGGTTGTAATGGCCTTTTATCGCGGCATTTATAAATCGTTTTTTTGTCTGTATTGTCATGCGAAGACGCTCAATACCCTTATCTCCCATTATCACGTATCGTAATAATAAATTGGCGCTTCCTCAAGAATGCAGTCGATGGTACGGTCGCAACACGTTATGCCGCGTACTTGAAGATGCTTTCGTTATGGGCTTGCTTGTTACTAAAGATCAAGAATACCTCATTGAACAAACACCTGATCTTGATGTGCTGCAACGCTATGAAGTCGTCTGCAATCCGTACCTGCGATTCCCCGATCCTGAAACATGGCCGTGGACAAATCGCTGTCAAATAATTCCTTTTTCTACGCATCTTGAAATCTGGGATCCTCACCAACTTGAGCAGCATCTTCGTCTTTTTTCTCATCCCTTTGAGGATTGAGCATGGTACTGTGAAATGACAAGTGCGCCTCGCTAACGCTCAACAGCACAAAAAAAGTGGCAAAGACAAAAAAATAAACCAAATTTTTGAGAAAAATGTGAAAAAAAAGGAGGGTTCGCTTACACTCACCCACCATAAAAAAGTGGCGGAGACGAGATTTGAACTCGTGACCCCCGCGTTTCTTCGTCATAGCTCGAAAGCTCAGTGCTCAAAGGTATGACCTATGAGCGCGGTGCTCTAACCAGGCTAAGCCACTCCGCCACCAATGATACTCGTGTTACTTGACTACCGTCGGATCTCGCGCAAGCGAGATCGGACCTCCGTGTCGATGGCGGAAAACATCGGAATATGCCACTCCGCCACCATACTTCTGGAATATTCGAGAAGACAAGTCTTTTTTAAAGGTTTTTGTACTCTTGAGAAAAAAGAAAGTAAAAATGAGCAGGGGTTTTCCTGCCTTCTATTTTTTGAATAAGTACCACACCACAATGCCAATGCCTACTAAACCTACTCCTGCAATGACGATGTAAAGCAAAACAGAACGTTGCGGTTCTGGTTCGGGCTCTGCTTGCTCGTCGCTTTCAGGTTCGGGCTGTGGTTGCACAACTGGTTCGTCAACCGGCTCAGGTTCTGGTTCTGTTGTTGGTTCCTCTGTCGTGGCTTCTCCTGTAATGACCGGTTCTGGTTTTTCGTACTTTTTCAGTGTCACTCCAAGTGTGCTGTACTCTACGCTAGTTGTCGTTATGACCAGATCGGCTTTATTATCATTGTCAAGATCTACGTTAACGCTTCGTCCTTGTCTAATATTGACAATTCCTCCATTAATGCGTAGTTCTGCAGTATCCGTTTATGTTTCAGTTTTGTATAGTCACATTTGTTAATCCCGGTTCTACTTCCACACCGTAAATATTGAGCAGACCTGTCCCATTGCTCATTATCGTGTGACCTGCACAATCCAGCACGACGTTTGACGAGTTTATGGTTACCCCATTTGTTGTGCTGCAGTTCACGATATCGCTACTGAGCGTTGTTGATGTTCCAATTGTTTGATCGCAGATAGCGAGTACTGTACTGCTCAGCAAAACGAGAAAGACTATGATCGATACTGTTGTAAATTGTTTTTGGGACACGATTAACACCTCTTTTAAAAGAATGGAAGTAAAAAGAACGCACAGACTATTTTTATCATTTAGCTGCAGGTATACTTAAGAAATATGTGGAGTATAGCGCTCTTGCTAGTGCAGTTGTTCTTTGATTTTTTCTGCTACTGCTTCGCGCTCTGTTTTTGTTGTTTCTTTTCCTTTCCAGTGTGTATGTCCGTCATCTTCAAATCGCGGCATGACATGTAAGTGTGTGTGAAAAATTACTTGTCCTGCTGCTGGCTTGTTGTTCATGCCCAGATTAAGACCGTCAGCTTGTACGGTGTTCAGGATGACCTTTCCTAGTTTTTTGGCGGTAATGATCAGTTTGCTGAGCAAGTCGTCTGGCGTATCAAAGAGGTTTTCGTGGTGTTGTTTTGGTATGATAAGTGCGTGTCCTTTGTTGATTGGCCTAATGTCTAAGAAGCAAAAAATATCGTCGTCTTCGTAGAGGACTTCGCTTGGCATTTCTTTTTTCGCGATCTTGCAAAACAAACAGTCCATTACAGTACCTCCTTGAGTCCTGTCAGATCTGCAATCTTTGGATCGTGTGCTCGTCGATCACGTCGATCTACAAGTATCGCTCGCACTCCTGCGCGTTCCGCTCCGTTTATGTCTGTTTCCATGCTGTCACCAATCATGATGAGATCATTTTTTTTCATTTTCAGTTTTTTTGCTACTAATGCAAATGATTTCGCGTCTTGCTTGAGTAGTCCGGTTTGGTATGATAGTGCTATAAGATCGAAGTATTTTTCTATCTCAAATTTATTAAGCACTGATTCTACAAAACAATCTGTATTGGACAAGAGGACGAGTTTGTGTTCTTTTTTGAGATCTTCAAGAACAGTAAATGTTTCTGGGTATGGTTGTGCGAGAAGACGGCTTTTGTTCCATAAACCTATAAGTTTGTCAACCATGAATGGTTTGAGCCGTACGTGGAGTTCTTCTGCTGCCGCCTTAAACGCCTGTTCTTGTGATTCGAATGTGGCGGTCATAAAAGCTTGTTCGAATCGAGGAACAAAATCACCAAATCTCATGCGTGGTCGCATGATCTTGTATGTTTGTCGAATAGGACTGTACGTGCCGTGATCTAGCAATGTTCCCCAAAAGTCAAAGAGTAACGCCCCCATAATATGGTGTTGTCACGCTCTCATTGATAAACCTTGTGGACAAATCGTAAAACAAGAAGGATAAGATCCGGTAAAACTACCGTGTTGTTGACGACTATAGGCAGCAAGCGCACCGTTCGGGCCATGGTGTGGTCGAGAACTGGTCTGAAGAATGGTGTGAGAGGGGTTTCAGCAGTTGGTTGAGTGCCGCATTTCATCGCAGGTGAAAAAACACGAAACTGCGCGAGCAGTTTCAAGATGAGCCTGAAGGGATTTGAACCCGCAGCCTCTAACCGCAAACTTTTACAAAAAGTTTGATCAAAAAAAGGGCGTCAAGGCCACCCATGGACCGAGCGGGATTTGAACCCGCAGCCTCTCCGAAGCCAACGGAGCACTCTACCAGGTTGAGCTACCGGCCCATAAACGTATACTAAAAACACCTATTCATAAAACTGTCGGATCTCACGCAAGTGAGATCGGACCTCGCTGTCGATGGGCGAAAGCATCGCAACGGAGCACTCTACCAGGTTGAGCTACCGGCCCGTACGGATGCTTTTTCATCGGATTCTTTAAAAAATTGTCGCTGAAAAGTTTATAACTTTGAACTTTTTCCTGCAATAAAAAAGAGACTATGACATTCAGTGATTTTATCATTTCAGTGGCTGTGCCGCCCGCACATTTTATTGAGGGCATCACCATTTCTATTGGTGTGGTGATTCTGCTCGCTCTTGCAGCGCTTGGCAGCGGAAAACGCAAACATGAAGTCCTTATTTCTTTGAAGACCAGGGCGGTACGTTTTGCTGCTACTGCAGCGTTTCTTCTAGGATACTGGGTATATATCACTCTGGCAAGCGCTCTTTTTAGTGGCGTGGTGGATTTTCAGATCAATGTGGCTTTTTTGCTCTATGTAATGTTGACTGTTACAGTGATTATCGGGGTGTATGGTATTCTCCTTGCAGGTCTTTACTTTCTGTTTCTTAGGACGTATGTATTCTTCGAAAATCGAGGAGTAGTTAAAAATGATAAAATGCCTTCAATAATTGGATGGATCGTCATTTGTACGTGGATCTTTTCGTTTGTTTCCTTCCTTTTTGGTTTGATCGTTCATATTACTTCTGTTGCTCATGCAAACGAGATCAGTCGCTTTTCCTCTGCAGCTGTTGTATTGTTTGCAGTAATCGGTGCAGCACTGATCGGTTCTGCTCGTGGCGTGTGGGGTCGTCTTCTTGAGCGAGGTTCTGGTTTTTTTCGTAGAGCGACAGCAGCGAAAGAAACTTATACTACCAGGACTCGTAAAGTAAGAAAGAGGAATAAAAAATGATCGACTGGTATGCTTTTCTCTCCTTATTGTGGAGGCCTCATGATATCGCTCAAACGGTGAGTTCTACGGTATTGTGGGAATCCGCTATTATTATTGCTGTTGCTGCGTTGTTGTTTTCTTTTGTTAAGGCAGGTCTTCGTGACGTTGCCCATCCTGTTGCGCGTGCTGTAGTTCGCTGGTCATACTGTGTTATTGGTGTGGTTCTTGCTGCGGCATATACGTATGTGACAACGCTCGTTGTTGGCGCTCAAGCTTCATATATGCAGCATCTTATTGCATGGTCGTATGTGACTGTTACGTCTTTTTTCCTTGTTGTCGCTCTTATTGTATCGCTTTTTCTTCTTATTATCGCATTTGTTTTGGTATTGTTGCCTATCTTGCTTATGTTTCCGTCAAGCAGGATTGCTGACTTCTTGGTCAAGGCGGTAGCGACGATTGCGGTGGTACTGTACGTGCTGTTTGCTCTTGCATGGACAGGGTATTTTTTTACTGGCATCATTCAGGGAGTCTCCGGCGTGACGTTCTTTTCTGCTCTTATGATTGTACTCATTGGAGTGTTTATCATGATCATGGTAGGCGCTTGGCGTTCTCGTCGTCGCAGTAAGTCTCCTCTTGTGGAACCTGAAGAACCGGTTATTCCTTCGATCAAGGCGCGTAAAAAAAATGTTAAAAAATCAACGGGCAGGTCTAAAGAAGCAAAAAAACCTGTAAAGAAAACCGCAAAAAAATCTGTTTCGCGTAAAAAGAAGAAGGCAACGAAGAAAAAAAGCAGGAAATCAACGCGAAAATAGGGACGAAACGTTTATATAGCGTTTACCCCTGATTAAGGAAAAAAAGGGTGACTGTTATGGCTAAGGATACCGAACATTATGAACTTCTTCCACACCAGGAAATTGCAGATCTCAAAAAAGAGTTGGAATCGCTAAAAGAGATGGATATCACGCCAACAAAGCGATTGCATATTTCTATTGTGGAGTTGAATCGAAATATTGAGAAATTGTTGAACATTTTTGAAGAGGCGTTGCGCGAAATTCATATTGAAGAGGGTGGATTATTGTTCGCTGACAAGATTAAACCAGTGGTTAATCGTATTGATCGATTGGAAAAGCAGGTTGGTGCTATGACTGATGTACTTCAAGAAGTGATTGCTCCTACGTTGACTGATATTCATGAGTCGATTACGCAGGGTGGCATGTCTGGATCGCTACCTCCAGAACCTGAAGTAACGACTAACGATATTCCTCCTCCCCCTCCTAAGTGATATGTTGGCATTTGATGTTTCTAAGGTTCGCACGCTTTTGTATTATTTAGGACAATCCAATAAACGTCTTGAAGAGCGCGAGCGTTCTCGTGAGAAGGTTCGTATGGCTATTAATCGTCTGAAGACTATTTCTCCTGAAACTTTTGAAAAGGATATTCATCAGCTTGAAGCGACTGTTTCTGAAGCGTTGGAGAATGAAAAGAAGATTCTTTCGCGCCAGATGCAGGAGGAACGCGAACATAATGAATTGTTAATGAAGATTGATAAATTGCAGGAGAAATTGTCTCGATATCTTGATACGCGCGAGAATCGTGAGAAGCGTTTGAAAAAACTTGAGGAAAAGATTTTCTCCGTTACTCAACCTAAAAAGTATGAAGTGGTCAAGCTTAAGGAAGGTTTGGAGATGTTGGAAAAACAGTATAAGGAAGAGAGAAAATCCGGTGAGCATTCTGCTCAGGATATGAAAGATATTGCTAAGCATATTAAGTTGTTAAAGGATAAAATAAAGGAATTGGAAGAATCTTATCTGTGAGCATACCAGAATTCTAGTGCTTGTCTTGTGTGAGCGTCCAGTCGTGCAAATCCGAATCGTTCAAACTGTATGAGTGATCCGATTTCTACTTCCTGTAATGTTGTTTCTCCAACTCCCTGTAATTGTTTTCCGTCGGGCTGGTGTACAATTACTTGTTGTGTGTCTTGTGCTGGTAGCCAGTGGAGTATGTGTTGTCCTTCTTGTTTGAACACGTCATAGGCAAATGAATGAAAGGTGAATTGTTGTCCTTTTTTGATAAAGTTCAGGCAGTCCATGAGCCTGTGCAATCCGTCTGGTAATTGTTCTACATCTTTTCGTTCTAGTAAAAAGTGTCCGTTAATCTTAAAGGTTCGCAGTCCTCGGTCTTTGACATCGGGATGTAGAGCTATTGTTATTGTTTTTTGTTCCACGTCGGTAATGTGTACCGGTACGGGATCGTGCAAGAAAAAGTAGCGGTTCGCATGTGCATCGATAATATCTTTGTTGAATGCATTGAGTGTTTTGAAGTATTCTTCTTTTTTGACTGTTTTGTCTGCTTGACTGATGCCTATCTCTATGGCGTATTTCATAAATGCTTCTTGTTGGTATCCTCGTCGTCGTAATGGTCGTAGAAAAGGTAATCGTATATCTTCCCATCCCGTATATTTTCCTTCTTCTATTGCTGCTTTTGTTGCACTACAGCTAACTTTCATATCAGTAAAATTGATGCGTCCAACAAAGAGCGTTACTGGTACTGGATGGTCAAACGCGTTGTAGAGAAATTCTTGTCGTGCTGCATTATCACGGTGTTCTTTTGCTCGAATGATGTGTGTGACGTGGTAATCCATGTCGTCGACAAATACTGCAAGATTCATGAGTGGCCAAACGCGGTGTTCTGTGCCTGTGCGCGGATGTGGATGCTCGTTTATTCTCATGAGTGGAAAATCTCTCATGGCCGGATTTTTGTGTGTGATATCTGTTTTGCTTCGTAAGACGGCTTCTCCTGGTTTGTAGCTTGAAAACATTGCTGCGTAGCGTTTAAGGTGCTCTTTGACTCCTGCCGTGCGGCATGGACAGGCTGTTTTTTTGAAGAGAAGTGTGCGAAATTCATCGCTGTTGCATGTACAAACGTATGCCTTCTCTTTGTCGACTAGTTGTTCTGCAATGTCATAATACCGGCCTAACCGGTCTGATTGTATGATGACATGATCTATGCCGTTATTCGTAAGCCATTGTGCATCTTCGACCATCATATCATATGCAGGCGCATAGATGTTTTCTGGGTTCGTGTCTTCTATGCGAAAGAGGAATGTGCCATGGTATCGCTTTGCATAATGATAATTCAGACTGAGTCCATAAGCGTGTGCTATGTGCAGCGGTCCTGAGGGTGATGGTGCAAAGCGCATGATGACACTATTACTGACGTTTGGCAGGTCTTTGAGTGTTTTTTCTTTTGGCGTTTCTTTTTCTTTTTCTGGTAACGCGGCGATTGCTTGTTGTAATGTCTTGCTGTCAAGAGTGTTGATTTCATTGACAATGCCTTGTACGTGTTGTTTGATAAGGTTGATGTGTTGTTTTTGTTCTGGTCGTGCTTTGAGTACTGATCCCAGTACAGCGTTAGCGTTTGCTTTGCCAAATTTTGCGGCATTGCGCAGTGCCAGTTCCCGTATGAGATCTGTCAGGTCCATATGAGTCTCTCGTCCGTCAGATTATTTAAATGTTTCAATACAGGTTGTTTATAGGTATTGCAAAGTGTGCCTGCAGTACGATAATACTTAAATATCTCCTCTAATGGTTTTTGTCTATGTCAGCAAAAAAGATGCAATCACCGTGGACGACGCTGCATGTATTGCTCGTTGTTTTGATTGTTATTGCAACGTTGGCTAATGTGATCTTGTCTTTTTACGTTTCTCGCGCTGGCGAGGAACCGGTTATTGACATTGTGCCTAGTGAATCATCCTCACTGCGTGCAACTGTTATTCAACCGTTTTGTGATCAGTGTGTAAACGCGTCTGAGATTGTTCAGGCTTTGGAACTTGCAGGTCTTGTCTTTGAAGAAGTGGAGTATAAGACGCAAGCCCAGGCAGTATCTTTGATTGAGGAGTTCTCTATTGAAAAATTGCCGGCTATTGTTATTGAGGGTGCTGATCCTCGTCTTGATCAGATTCCTTTGTTTGTAAAAAGTGATAGTGGTTATGTCTTGTCTGACTCTCTTGTTCCGTATTCTAATCTTGATGGCGAAGTATTTGGTTTGGTGACTGCTCTTGTTCTTGAGGATGAGAATTGTCCTGAATGTTTTGATACTCAGCGTTTGCTTTCGCAGTTGGAACTGAATGGGATGGTCTTTTCAGCTATTGAAACGATTGAATCATCCAGTGCTGACGGTCAGCGTCTTCTTGATCATTATAATATTACAAGAACGCCTTCTCTTATTCTTTCAAATGATGCTTCTGAGTATGAGTTTATTCGTGCTGGCTGGCAGAGTATTGGTTCTGTGGAGTCAGATGGTAAATACGTGCTTCGTGATACTCCTGCTCCCTATGTTGATCGTGAAGAAAAGACCGTGAGAGGATTAGCGACTATGATTATTCTTACTGATGAAACGTGTGAGACCTGTTCTGATACTTCCGCAGTAACTTCCATTTTTGAGGATAATTTTGGTATGGTGTTCTTGAGTCAGGTGTCCTATGATGTGTCCAGTCCTGATGGTCAGCGTTTGATGTCAAGATATGCTATTAACGTTACGCCAACAGTGTTGTTCAATAAAGAGGCTCAGTACTATCAGGGTATTCAGGCGACATGGAGTGATCTTGGCACTGTAGAAAATGATGGCATGTATGTGCTGCGCAATCTTGATGCGCTTAATGTGGTGTACAAAACTCACGAAGTGTCGTAGAATAGTGTTCTGAAAAAGAATAGACAAGAATGTAGTTAGCGATCAAAACCCGACTGCATCTCGTCGAGTTCTCGCAGAATGTCAGAAGCGCCTTGACGTTTGTCTTTTTCTACGGTGGCTTTGCCACAATTAGGACACAGTTTTGGTTCGTATACTCTGCGGAATTTCCAGTTGCATGAAGTGCATCGTAGTGTCAATTTGGCCATGAAAACAGTATGGTTTTTATACTATTTAAACTTTTCTCGACTTAGGTGTTACTCTATGAAGACTTGTACCTATTCCGTGTTCCCGTTTGTTAATCCGTACTTACCAACTAGTCAACAGCTTCGCATCGTCAATAGAGCTTTGGAAAAGAATCCTCGCCATCCTTTGTATTTGCAGAGAAAAGCAGAGTTACTCTCTAAGCTCAAAAAGAAAAAGGAGGCTTTGGCAATCCTTGACAAAGCAAGAGAGTGCGGTCTTGAAGAAATTGATGTTATGCAAAGTAAAGTTGATGTCTATAGGGAGCTTCACGACGCTGTTGGTGAAGAAAGGCTTTTGCGTAGGTATATGAGGAGGCAACCAAATAATGTGTATTGGCCTCTTCGTGTGTATTGGTTGTTTAGGGAAACAAACAGTTCTAAAGCTCTTAGCGCGATGAAGAAAGTCATCAAGCTCGAACCATTTAAAGTGTCTCATTATGAAGATCTCGCTCACCTGTATTATTATGCTCGAAATGACAAGAAGTATAAGCAGACCTTGAAGTTAATTCATCGTAAGTTTGGTCTTGCACGCAGTCTTCTTGATCTTGCACGCCGGTATTTTGACAATCATGAGCATAAAAAGGCCAACAAGTTTTTTGCTCAAGCGTTTGCAGAGAATTTTTCATTTGCAGAATATGATTACGTGGTGTATGTGGATTCTCTTAAAGCCGAAGGAAAATTCAGTGAAGCGGAGAAGTTTCTTACACATGCAATATCTCTGATGGGTCCTGATGAAGGCATTCTCACTGCCCGAGCTGATTTGTTTATGGTAACAGATCAAGTCAAGAAAGCTATTGCTGACTATGAAAAACTTGCAGTCTTGCAACCTGAAAATTCTGATGTGTGTAACCGATTGACTGCGTTGTATTTCTCCATCGGCAAGAATAAAAAGGCGCATGAATATGCGAAGAGAGCTTCTGAGATTGACAAACTTCCATCATTGTACCCTCATGTCTTGTTTACGCAGGGCAATGAACGGGAGAAATTGCGGGAGATAAACAAAAAGTTAAAGCAGTATTCTTCAATAGTGTTGCTTGAAACAAAGGCTACCTGCTTGCGTGAGCTCGGCCGGTTTCGCGAAGCTGCTAAGGTGTTTCTTTCCTTACCTCCTACCCTGGATAATTGGCTTTCTGCTCTTGAGTGTCTGCGAAAATGCAATGACTGGACCTCGTATTACGATCTGGCAAAAAAAGTCCTTATGAAGTTTCCCAGAAACTTTCGCGCATTGTATGTTCTTCTCGAAGATTTCGATCATTTCGGTAAGCCTGGCAAAGCGTATCCGATAGCTGACAAAATTATCAAGTGGTATCCTAAGGATCAGACTGGCTATCTTACTGGCAGTCGTATTGCTCGCAGTGACGGTAAAGCAAAAAAGGCTTTGGCGTATCTTGAGAGGGGATTGCCATATCACAAGAAGGATCTTCAATATGAAGAGCATGTGATAAACGCGTTAAGTCACGTCGGTAATCACGATCGCGCTCTTCGAGTGGTACAACAAGCTCGTAAGAGGGCGCCTCATAATGAGTTTCTTCTTTTGTGGGAAGCAGTGTTGCTCGCGTTTGTTGGAAAACCAAAAAAGGGACTGTCTTTGCTTGATAAAGCACCTTCTTGGACTCGCGAGTTTGATCTTGTTCATGCGCACTCAGAGATTCTTCATGCGCAGGGTAGAATAGACGAGGCAATGCAGTTGCTCGATGAGTTTCATAAAAAGAAGCCCTGGATTGCCCAGTATCATCGAGCAATCTCTATACTGTATGCGCAAAAGGGCGATCCTGATAAGGCTGTTTCTCACGCGGAGATTTTTTACAAGTTGACCAAACATCCTGATGATGGCGTCGAACTTGTCAAATTATTGTTTAGATACGATCGCAAAAAGGACGCTATTCAGGTGATGTACAAAATGCTTGAGCTTGATAAGTTGCTGAGTAAAACTGCAAAAAAATATGGTCAGTTCTATATGTATCCTTCTGTTGTTGATAAGGTTGTCCGTTTGAGGAATTGGTATCTCAAAAGTTCGAAATAATATGTTACAAAAGAGTATTTACTATACTGCACGAGTGATGAAAAACAATGTGTTAGTGGTGCTTGCTCTTGGTCTTATTGATGTCTCTTTTCTTTTTGTGCTAGGTTTTGCTACTGCTCCTGTTGTTGATCGTTTACTGGAATTGTCCTTTACGCTGACTACTGGTATCGGTCAAGTGTTGCAACAGCTTGACTCGTTTAGTGTGTGGACGTTAGTGTCTCATAGCACTTTGCAACCTCTTGTACTGCGGTTTGTGCTATATACGCTGCTTGCGGGTTTGATTGCTTACGTCGTGTATGGTGTTCTTCAGGGTTTGGCGTGGCATTTGTCTAGACGCTTGCTTATGTATGAAGTCAAGAGGTTTTTTCTTCGTTTCTTTTTGGTAAATCTGCCATGGTTTATCTCCGGTCTTGTGTTGTTTTTTGCTTTGCTCTATGTTGATTTGCGCTACACTCTTATTGCATCGCTTACTTCGACGACAAAACCTGTATGGCCTTTTATTCCGTTCTATATCTTGCTTGTCGCTCTTGTGTATTTCGCTCTTATTTCGTATGGTTCCTTGAATGTGCGTTACGCGTTTCGTCTCGGGCTTCGACGTTGGAAACTCTTTGTTCCTATGATGGTCGTGATTGCCGGCAGTCTTGCTTTCGCTCAGGTCATTATCTATAGCGTCAATCTGTTAAGTCCTTTTGCAGGATTTGTTGTTGGTCTTGCGCTGTTTCCGCTCTTATCATTTATTCGTCTTTTTTCATTAGCTACATATGGTATGGATTCACACGATTGATCCGGTCCTCATTAGTATTGGCCCTTTGAGGATTCATTGGTATGGCGTGATGTACGTCTTGGCCTTTTTGTTTGCGTACTGGTATGTTCGTCGTCGTATTCGTCAAGAAAAGACTGCGCTTACTCTTGAGCAGTTGGACTCGCTCATGGTCTGGCTTGTTGTTGCGTTGATTATTGGAGCGCGGCTGTTTGAGGTTCTGTTTTGGCAGCCCGGTTATTATTTTGCTCATCCTGTTGAAATTCTTGCTATTTGGAAGGGTGGTCTTAGTTTTCATGGTTCTCTTGTAGCGATGATTATTACTGCGTATATTCTTGCTCGTCGTTTTGGCTTATCGTTGCTCTCGCTTGGCGATCTTTTGATTGTGCCGCTTTCCCTTGGGCAAGCCTTTGGCAGGATGGGTAATTTCATTAATGGCGAACTGTTTGGTCGTGTCACGTCGCTTCCCTGGGGTGTTAATTTTGGTGGTGAAACTGACGCTTTTGGTCAATTGGTGTTTCGTCATCCAAACCAGTTGTATGAAGTCGCGTATAATGTTGTTATTTTTGTAGTGCTGTGGCTTTTGCGTGATCGCGGTCTTCGTCCGGGAAGTCTTCTTGCGATCTGGCTCATTTTATATGCAGTGTTTCGCTTTTGTACTGAGTTTTTGCGTGTGGGCGAACCAAGTCTGCTTGGTTTGACCTTGGGTCAGGTGTTCAATATCGTTATGTGTATCGCGGGCAGCGCAATACTCTATTATCAGTATCGCCAATCACCGAAACCTTTATAACATATATTTCCCAATATATATTTTATGAGTGGACGACGTTTAGCAACAATAGTACTGGCCGGTCTTGCGGGTTGTACCGCGCCCGAGCACACCATTTCTCTTGACGAGATTCGTCCTCGCGTTATGCAAATGCTTGAGGACAGTCAAACACGCAGTGATTTGCTTAGTCAGACTAATCACGAGTTGACACAAGGGTATGAAACTGGCGGTATTGTCCGCGAGAGTAACGGACGCTATATTGTTGTTCCTTTGCGTAATGAATTTCTTGACTTGATCGAGTATGTCAATGAATTACGTGAGGGTTCTGCACAGCATCTTGACAATATGAAGAGCCTGTTTGCTCGCGCCCGCCGGGTGCACGTGCGTACCGGTAATACTGGCGTTGTAGAAGCGATTGATAAAGCGCGTCCTTTGCTTTCAAAAAATGAATGGAGTGATGATGATTGTAAGGTTCTTGAACATGTTGCTCGTCAACATATTTTGCCTCACACGTATGGTCGTCCTCAAACGAATCACGAGTATGTACTGACCTGGCATTCGCATCCTAATGGTTCTGCAGCGTCTGCTCAGGATCTTGATAATAGTGCTCATGGTCCTGAACTGGTTTTGCCGTATAAGATGCCGTTGCAGGTTCATTTATTGTCCAATGGACAACAATATACTATTGTTGGTCCTACAGAGCAAGAACTTGCTGCGCGTTTGTATACTCATTTTCGTGCAACACGCGGAGCCATTCTTTCAAGAGATCAATCACGACATGACGCGACAATTGAAAATCGAAGTACTGGAGAACCAGTGTTGCCCTCGTTTGTCTGTCCTTTATCTACGCGGGAACTTCTTACTCCCGGCGTTTCTATTGAGCGGCGTGAATAAATATATCGTGACAGGTAAGTACTCCTACTGGCTTGTCGTATCGTGTGAGAACAATGCTGTGCGCATTATTGTCTATCATGAGTTGTATGCATTGTGCGATTGTTGTGCGCGGCGTTGCAGTGATTACTTTTTCGCTCATAAAATCTCGTACTGGTAAGTCTCCAAGACTTATTTTTTCGCCCGTATCAAATCCTCGGTTTTTGTAGTCAGAATGTGTTCCTTTGCGTGACTGATGCATTCGTGATCGTGAGTGTAAGTGCATTTCCAGATAATCATAACCGCTGAGGATTCCTAACAGTTTTCCGTTCTTATCCACTACAGGAATGTGTCCGATCTTGTGTTTTTTCATAGCAGTCATGGCCGCATAAATAACGTTGTTTTCTCTCACCGTTATTGAATCTGTGCTTGCCAGTTCAAATGCAGGTATTGATGAGAAATCTGGAGCTATCGCCTTAAGTAACTCCATATCTTTAACTACTCCTATTAGTCGGTCTTTTTCCATGACGGGCAGCATGCGTGAATTGCTTTGCAGCATGCGTTTGCACATGACTGGCAGTGAAGAAGTGCGTGATAATGTTGGTACAAAAAAGTTTGATTTTGCTTTGCTTCGGCGTTGGTAAATATTTGCTACTTTTGTATCGCTGGCATGCGCTCGCGAGACGAGAAATGCACTGCGATGTACAATGCCAAGATAGTTTCCTTTTTTTGTTACGACTGCAGCTCCTTCCTGTGCTCGTTTCATTTTTCCTAATAATGAGGAGATTCTGTCGTTTACATCACAGGTTACGTATGTTGTTGTGAGCAGGTCGCTTGCATTCACCATTTTTATTAGACGGTTACGTGCAACGCATATAAATTTTTTGTCGTCTGCCAGAGCAGGTATAGAAACTATTATATAATTATTAGCGCGTACATCAGGATATGGAAAAAGAGTGGTATCAACTGCCTTTGGAGAAGGTATTTGATAAGGTTGCTTCTTCTAAGGAAGGATTATCACAATCTCAGGCTAAGGAGCGTTTGCAAAAGTTTGGTAAAAATGCTCTTGAGCGTGAAAAGAAGATAAGTCCGTTTGTGATCTTCTTGCATCAGTTTACAAGTCCTCTTGTCTGGATTCTCTTGGCAGCGATGGGTATTTCTTTGTTTTTACAAGAGTTTATTGATTTTTACGTTATTACAATTGTTGTTATTGCTAATGCGTTGTTTGGTTTTTGGCAGGAGTATAAGGCCGAGGAATCTATTGAAGCATTGCGTAAGATGGTGAGTCCTAAGGCCATTGTTATTCGTGATGGTCGTCGGCGCGAAATTCCTGCTGAAGAAGTGGTGAAGGGCGATATTATTGTGCTGGAGACAGGTAATATTGTGCCTGCAGATGCTCGTCTTATTGATGCGGTGAATGTGCAAACGCAGGAAGCGGCTTTGACCGGGGAATCTGTTCCTGTTAAAAAGGATGTGAAGAGAATTGCTGATCGTTTGTCTATTGGTGATCAGAAGAATATGGTGTTTTCTGGCACGACAGTTACTGCCGGTCACGGCAAGGCGGTTGTCACTTCTACTGGCATGCGTACTGAGATCGGTAAGATTGCAACTATGCTCAAAAAGACAAAAAGCGAGCCCACGCCGATACAAAAGGATCTCAAGAAACTGGCATATCAGCTTACTGCTGCGGTGGTCTTGATCGCTATGGTGATGATTGGCGTTGATGTGTTGTTGGGTAAAAATCTTCTTGAAGTGTTTGAAAAGGCTGTTGCCCTTGCAGTCGCTGCTATTCCTGAGGGTTTGCCTGCAGTGGTTACTATTGCTTTTGCTCTTGGCGTGCAGCGCATGGCTAAGAAGAAGGCGTTGATGCGCAAGCTTCCAAGTGTTGAAACGCTGGGCGCGTGTACGGTGATTTGTACCGATAAAACGGGTACGCTGACGCATAACGAGATGACTGTTAAAAAACTGTATGTTGATGGACAGGTGGTTCAGGTAACTGGTTCTGGTTATGAACCAAAGGGTGATTTTTCCAAAGAGACATCCTCTCTTGATACGTTATTGCGTGCAGGAGTGTTGAACAATAATGCCCAGCTTGATGTGGAGCAGGGCCGTCATAGTATTGTCGGTGACCCTACTGAAGGTGCTTTATTGGTCAGTGCAGCAAAGTCAGGTATTGATCTTGACAAGGTGCGTTCTGATAATACGCGCGTTGATGAAATCGATTTTAGTTCTGAACGCAAGTGTATGACGACGATTCATTCCACTTTTGAAGGTAAGAAGACGGCGTATACGAAGGGCGCTCCTGAAGTGGTGCTTGGTTTTTGTACTCATATGTTGGTTGATGGAAAGGTTCGTCGGCTGACTAAAGAGGATCGGGATCATATTCTTGAAACAAATGATGAATTTACCAGTCAGGCTTTGCGCGTTCTTGGTTTTTGTTATAAGGAGTTCAAGGATGAATTGAGTCATGATGATATTGAAAAGAGCATGATCTTTATTGGGTTGCAGGGCATGATTGACCCTCCTCGAGAGGAGGTTAAAAAAGCAATTAAGACGTGCAATGCTGCAGGTATCAAGGTGGTGATGATTACTGGCGATCATCTCGGTACTGCTAAAGCGATTGGTAAACAGATTGGTCTTGAGGGCAGGGCTATTGAGGGTGTAGAGCTTGAGTCTATCAATCTTTCGCGTGATGTTGAAAAGATTAGTATTTATGCCCGTGTTAATCCAGAGGATAAACTGCATATTGTCGATGCACTGCGTAAGAACAGGCATATTGTTGCTATGACGGGTGACGGTGCTAATGATGCTCCTGCTTTAAAGAAGGCTGATCTTGGCATTGCAATGGGTATCACTGGTACTGATGTTTCTCGTCAGGCCAGCGATATGATTCTTGCCGATGATAATTTTGCAACTATTGTTCGTGCAGTTGAAGAAGGTCGCGTTATTTATGATAACATCAAGAAGTTTGTCATATACTTGTTATCAAGCAATGTCGGCGAGATTTTGACTATTTTTGTGGCAACGCTTCTCGGCCTTATTGATCCGTTAACTGCAAGACAGATTTTGTGGATTAATCTTGCCACTGATTTATTGCCTGCGACGAGTTTAAGTGTTGATCCTAAAGAACCGGGAGTTATGGAGCGAAAGCCTCGCGATATTGATGAAAAGATTGTTAACAAGAGCAGGGCAGGTCTTATGTTGTTTATTGGCCTTTTGATGATGGCTGGCACTCTTTTTGTGTTTGAATGGTACGAGCCTGAGGTGAATAAAACATATGCGCAAACGATGGCTTTTACTACCTTGGTTCTTTTCCAGTTGTTTAACGTGCTTAATCAGCGTTCTGAGACGAAATCAATTTTTACGGTAGGGTTATGGTCTAACAAATGGTTGATTGGTGCGGTGTTGCTCAGTTTTGGTTTGCAAATTGCAAGTGTGCATCTTGGTATTTTCAATACTCTTTTTGAGACGATTCCGCTTTCATTTATGGATTGGATGATTGCTGCTGCTGTAGCGTCCAGTGTTTTGATTTTCGGCGAAATCGTGAAGCTGTTCAGGAAATACTGAACAGATGCTTGGATGAACAAAAAGATGTTCAGAAATATTTTATTACTCATAAAGAGTGTTAAATGTTTATATACGCGGCAGTCGTGAATGAGCGTATGGATCCTCGTGCTGATCTTCTCTTTGAAGTGTCGTGGGAAGTGTGCAATAAAGTTGGCGGTATCTACACTGTTGTCACGTCTAAAGCTCCTTCTATGCAGGAGAATTATGAGAATTATTACCTTATCGGACCGTATTTTCCTGATAAATTGCGCGGTATTTTTGAGGAGACCCCCGTACCCGAACAGTGCAAAGATTGCTTTGAACGGTTAAAACAAGTCGGCATTGAAGTGCATACTGGTCAATGGTTGATTAAGGGCACCCCTAAGGTTATGCTTGTTGATTATACTGATTTCCAGTATAAGAATAATGAGATAAAAACCTTGTTATGGGAGCGTTTCAAGCTTGATTCTTTGTCGACGCAGTATCACGATTTTGATGAGCCTGTCGTGTGGGCCTGGGCGGTTGGTCGTGTTGTTGAGGAATTGACCGGTATCTTCAACAAAAAAACAGTGTTGCATACTCATGAATGGATGTCTGGTGCGGCTTTACTCTATTGTAAAGACAGAAATGTCCCTCTTGGATCCGTATTCACCACTCATGCTACTATGCTTGGCAGGACTCTTGCAACAAATAAAGTGGATATTTACCAGCTTGATTCTATTTCTCCAAGTGAAGCGCAGCGTCATGGTCCTGGCTTGTGGGCAAAGGTGCAGATGGAGCGTATTTGTGCTCGTGAGGCTGATGTGTTTACGACTGTTAGTGCGATTACTGGTGCCGAGGCTGAGAAGTTTTTGGGTAGAAAACCCGACGTGATTGTGACAAATGGTCTTGATTTTGCGAAGTTTCCCACTCTTGATGAATCTGCTGTGCGTCATCGTATCTTTAAGCAACGCATTCATACGTTTCTTATGTACTATTTTTTTCCTTATTACGAGTTTGATTTGGAAAACACGCTGATTTATTTTATCGCTGGAAGGTACGAGTTTCATGATAAGGGTATTGATGTGCTGATTAAGTCCTTGAGCCGTCTTAATGAGAGGCTCAAAAAGGAAAAAACCAATAAGACAATCATCACGTTCTTTTGGGTTCCTGCCGGTATGAAGAGCATTAAATCAGAATTGTTGGAGAATCGTTCTCACTTTTTTGATATTAAGGATGATATTGATGATCTCGGCGAGGAGTTACGCAATACTTTAACGTACTTGCTGGTGTCTGGAAAGCAAATTTCTAAGGAGAATATTTTTGATAAGGATTTGTTGCAGGATTTGAAAGTGAAGATTCGTCGCCTAAAACAGTCGGGAAAACCGCCGGTGGCTACTCATGATTTGTACCATGAAGAGTCCGATCCTATTCTATCAATGCTTGGTCAAGAAGGTCTTGCTAATGACGAGGATGATCCTGTAAAGGTCGTGTTCTACCCGATTTATCTGACGGGTGCGGATGGTTTGTTGGATTTGACGTATCGAGAATCATTGAATGCCGGAAATCTCGGTATCTTTCCCTCATTTTATGAACCCTGGGGCTATACTCCTCTTGAGACTAGTGCTCTTGGGGTAAGCGCGGTTACTACTGACGTGGCCGGTTTTGGCTCGTACGTGCAGGACAAGGCTAAGGGTCGTTTTCCTGGTATTTTTGTGATTCCTCGTAAACAATCTGAGGAGTTGGCGATTCAAAAACTCACTGATGTCATGTACGATTTTGCTCATTTGTCAAAGCATGAACGTACAGAGAACCGCATTAGTGCAAAAAAGCTCGCCGAGACTGCGGATTGGAAGCATTTTGTTGAGAATTATATCAAAGCGCATAATCTTGCTCTTGAGCGCAGTAATCTATAATTGTCAGAGGTTTTTTAAACCGTTTTTTCTGTTCTTGTGGTATGTGTGGTATTGTAGGTATTTTTGGCCCGTCTGCAGAGTCCCAGGTACGCAGAGCGCTTTGTTTGCTTAAAGAGAGGGGTCGTGATGGACAGGCATTGAAGCCGGTGCCTGGCGGCTGTCTTGGTCATACGTTGCATGCTGTTGTTGATCATGTTGCTCAGCCCTTGTCTGGTCGTGGAACGCTTGTCGCTAATTGTGAGATTTATAATTGGAAAGAACTGGTTCTTGATGCTGCAAATGACGCGGAGGCTCTTCTCAGAGTACTCGACGAGTCCGGTCAGGAGTGTCTCTCCTCTCTTGACGGCGTCTTTGCGTTTGCGTATCTAAGGGATGGTCAACTATTACTTGCTCGTGATTTGTTTGGTGTCAAACCATTGTGGTATGTGTATACGACCGAGGTCTTTGCGTTTGCTTCTGAAAAAAAAGTGCTCGAGAATCTCGGGTATGAAAATGTGCAGGAACTCATTCCTCGCCAACTGCTTTTCTTTGAGGTGTCTTCTCATACGGTTTCTTGGCAACAACGTTCTTTTGTCACGCATCTTCCCGAACATACTGAATCGTATGAGTGTATTAAATCAAGAACTGCAGCTTTGCTCGATGAGGCTATTAAAAAGCGAATTCCTCATCAAAAAATTGGATTGTTGTTTAGTGGTGGCTTGGATAGCACTGTTCTTGCTAAATATTTCAAGGATCATGGACATGAAGTCACGTTGTACACTGCGGCTATCAAAGATGCGAATGCTAAGGATCTTGATGCTGCTATAAGGGCTGCCCGTGCTCTTGACGTACCTCTTAAAGTCCGCGAGCTTGCTAGAGATGATATTCCACAGTATTTGTCTCGTATTGTTCCTCTTATTGAGGATTCTAATGTGGTGAAGGTTGGTGTTGCACTGACTTTTTTTCTTGCTTGTGAATTGGCTAAAGAGGATGGTTGCAAGGTTGTTTTTTCTGGTCTTGGTAGTGAGGAGATTTTTGCAGGGTATGAACGTCATAAAAAGGCTCTGGATGTGAACAAGGAATGTGTGTGGGGTTTGTTGAAGATGTATGAGCGTGATTTATATCGTGATGATGTTATTACGATGGCTTTGCATCTTGAATTGCGTCTTCCTTTTCTTGATCGTTCGCTTGTCGAGTATGTGTTGCGTGTTCCTGGCGAGTATAAGATTTCTGGAGATCTTACTAAGTTATTGTTAAGAGATATTGCTCGCGAATGGGGTGTTCCCGAGGAGTTTGCTTCTCGTAAGAAAATTGCTGCTCAGTACGGTTCAAAAATTGATCATGCGATTGGTAAACTTGCAAAACGACAGGGACTCTTAAAGTCACAATATCTTCTTCAGTTCTATCCTTCTCATAATGTTAAGCTTGGTGTTCTATTTAGCGGAGGTAAAGACAGTACGTATGCCGCTTATGTTATGAAAAGGCAGAATTATGAGTTGACGTGTTTGATAACGATGAAATCATCTAATCCTGATTCGTTCATGTTTCATACGCCAACTATTGATTTGACAACACTTCAGGCTCAATCAATGGGTCTGCCTCTTGTTATTGGTAATACTATTGGTGAAAAGGAAAAGGAATTGTTGGATCTGCAACATACTATTCGTGCGGCAAAAGAGCAGTATGGTATTCAAGGTATCGTAACGGGGGCCTTGTTTTCTACATATCAGCGCGATCGTATCGAGCGTATTTGTGACGAGCTCGGTCTCAAGATGTTTTCTCCTTTGTGGCATAAGCCTCAAGAGGTGCAGATGCGCGAATTGCTCGATCATGGTTTTGTGTTGTGGTTTACTGCTATTGCTGGTGATGGTCTTGATGAGTCGTGGCTTGGCAGGAGTATTACCAGAGATGATGTGAAACAGTTGCAGCGGTTACATGAAAAGAGAGGTCTTAATGTTGCTGGCGAGGGCGGGGAGTTTGAAAGTCTTGTTATTGATTGTCCGTTGTTTGCTGAGAAATTGTTACTACGGGCTGAGAAGGTTATGGAAAATAAATGCACTGGTCGTCTTGTTATTACCAAAGCGTCGCTTGCAAAAAAGTGCTGATTAGTATTGTTTGAGATCTTCTGCTAACAGTGCAAACACTCTTTTTTGTTCTTGCGGACTGAGGGGTGGTCGTCCTTCAATGCTGCAGGTTCCTTGTTCAGCTTTTATGTGGTATTCTTTGCCGTTTATGTGTTGAAAGCTTGCGTTGTCAGGAAAATGTACCCAGATGCGTAGTGTTCCGTGAAGAGTTCCTTCAGTGTGGTCCGGATCTATAAGTATAGTGGTGGCGATTTTCTTTTTGAACGCATCAATATCGTCAAGGGAATTTTGTGGTCCATAGAGGAAAAAGCATTCTTTGAGCAGCGCTTGCAGTTGTCCGGTGGTGAGTGTTACTGGCGTCGTGTCATAAGTGTAGGTCTGGGGGCCTAGAATGTCTTTGAGTACCTGTATTTTTGCATTGTTGAATCGTATGTGTATTTCAACGTCTGAAATCATGCCGTGTGTGTAGCCTTCCTGGGTGTGTTCAAGACGTCGTAATTCTTCTAAGAGTGCTGCTCGTTTTCCTTTTGCGAGTTCTTTTTTCTTCTGTTCTCGGTACTCGTCGATGTATTTCTCAAAATGTTCACTTAGATCTTTGAGTGCTGCTTGTTCTTCAGGACTTAATATTTTCATACACCATAAGAAGATACAGACCTATAAAAGTCTACTGTTAGAATCCTATATCACGAATAGCATCCCATAAGAGTTGAAGCACTTGGTGTTCTTGCTTTTTTGGTAATGAAGGTTCAAATACTGCCTTTCCATTTTCCTTCTGAGAGTTCTTTCTTTTTCCTTTCTGTGTGCGATTTTACTAACTCTGGTATTTTTTTCTCGATCAGGTCCAATTTTCCAGGTATTGCAATGTCTGGGTAAAAAGCTGCGATCTTTTTAAGACCTTTTTCTAAAAGCGTACCATACCACCATGTAATAGACAAGAAAGACAAAAAACACTACGAGTAAACCGTAGATAGTAAAAATGCTAAAAAGACTCCATACCCCCTGGCCTTCTAATGGTCGCATAACATAATGATAAAGCACCGCACTTGCTAGCGAAAATGCAAAAGACAAAGTAATGATCAGATAGTGCGCTATGGCTTTCCAAAAGTGATAGTGCCCACGGTAAACATCCCAATATGCAACAGGGAGAAAAACAACGTACAGCGATGCAATTATTCCAAGACCGTTCGCTCCACCATACTACACTGCATAACGTGCAATGATTTCTGGTAATAAAACTACAAACGCAATAATAACTAATCCTATCCAGTGTCTCATTTCAACATGCCCCGCACCATTTCTCGTGGTTTCTTAAGACCCATGAGTTGGAGGATCGTGGGCGCTACGTGGTAGAGCGCGTGCGTTCCTCGTCTAAGACGAACCTTGTCTGTACTGACGATGATAAACGGTACGTTGTTGGTGGTATGCGCTGTGCAGATACTGCCGTCGTCATAGATCATTTCTTCTGCGTTGCCGTGATCAGCGGTGATGACGAGCGCATAGTCGTTTTTTTTACATGCCTCTACGATGCGTTGCAGGCATGCATCTTCAATTGTTATGGCTTCCACTGTTTTGGCGAAATCTCCTGTATGTCCTACCATGTCTGCATTTGCAAAGTTGATGAGTATAAATTCGTGATCCTTGGCTGCAAAAAGTTGTTCGGCTTTTTTTGTGATTTTTTTGATACTCATGGCAGGTGTTTTGTCGTACGTAGTAACGTGTGGACTTGGAATTAATAATCGCTCTTCTCGAGGAAAAGCAGTTCCTGATTGGCCGTTAAAAAAGTAGGTGACGTGTGCGTATTTTTCTGTTTCTGCAAGACGGAACTGTCGCAGTCCATTAGTGCTGATAACTTCGCCCAGTGTGTTTTTTATTTTCTCTGGGGGGTACGCGACTGGTGCGTCGATGTCTGCATCGTATTGTGTGAGGCAGACAAAATGAATGTTTAATTGTTTTTTTCTTTTGAATTTTTTGAATCGTCCTTGGACAAATGCTCTTGTGAGTTGTCGTGCTCTGTCGCTTCGAAAATTGAAAAAAAGAACGACATCTCCGTCTTTTACGTTATGCGACACGCCGTTATCTATAATGTTTGTAGGATGGATGAATTCATCTGTTTCTCCCCGATCATACGCTTTCTTGACTGCTTCTTGCGCACTTGTTGCTGTGTATCCCTTGTCTTGTACTATTGTCGCGTACGCTTTGTGTTCTCTGTTCCAGCGATTATCGCGATCCATTGCATAGTATCGTCCCATGACTGAACTGATACTCCATCGTTTGTCTGTGTGTCGCAGTTTTCTTTCGAGTTGTTTGATGTATTTTTGCGCACTTTTTGGCGGCACGTCTCTTCCGTCCGTGATCACGTGTACGTAAACGCGTTCTACGTTGAAGTGTTGTGCCATGTCAAGCAGTCCAAATAAATGTTTAATGTGTGAGTGTACTCCTCCGTCTGACAGCAGTCCTAGAAGGTGTAGAGAACTTTTTTTTGCTTTTTTCATTGCTCGTACGAGCACTTTGTTCTTGAGTATTTTTCCTGATTGTATTTCTTTGAGTATTTGTACGAGGTCCTGTTCGACGAGTCGTCCTGCTCCTAGGTGCAGATGACCTACTTCACTGTTGCCGATGTAGCCTGGCAGGAGTCCTACCCATTTTCCGCTGGCACGAAGTGTTGTAGAAGGATAAGTCTGGAGTAACTTATCGAAATGTTTGGGTTGTGCTTTGCTAATGGCATCACCTTTTTTCCCATTTCGCACTCCCCAGCCGTCGAGAACAAGAAGAACGGTTTTTGTCATTACCTAAGTGCGCCTCCGTAGCGTGCCTTTTTTCCGAGTTCTTCTTCTATGCGCAGGAGTTGGTTGTATTTTGCGAGTCGTTCTCCCCGACATGGTGCTCCGCTTTTTATTTGTCCTGCATCGATGCCTACGGCGAGGTCTGCGATGAAGCTGTCTGTCGTTTCACCGCTGCGATGACTGACCATGACTCCCCACTTGTGTGCTTTGACCAGTTGTGCAGCGTCCAGGGCTTCGCTTATTGTTCCTATCTGATTGATTTTGAGTAGCAGACCATTGCACGCATTCTTATGCAGTGCTGTTTTTATCCGGTCCACGTTTGTGACGGTTAAGTCATCACCCACTATTTGTGTTTTTGGTAGTTTTTTTCGTAGTGCTGCAAAACTGTCAAAATCTTCTTGTTCAAAGGGGTCTTCGATGCTTGCGAGTGGATATGCTTTTGCCATTTCCACGTATCTGTCCAGGAGTTGTTCTGCAGTGAGTTGTTGTCCTTCTAGATGGTATGTTCCTTTTTTGTAGAATTCTGAGGCTGCAGCGTCAATGCCTAGTTTTACTTTTCTTGTGTATCCTGCTTCTTCTATTGCTCGTTGTATGTAATCGAATGGTTCGGTATAGCACGTTAGTGGTGGTGCGAATCCTCCTTCATCACCGACATTTGTTGCTGATCTTCCAAAATCGTTTTGTAATAGTTTTTTCAGCAGGTGATACACTTCGCTTCCTATGCGCAGTGCTTCAGAGTAGGTTCTTGCTTTTGTTGGCAGTACCATGTATTCTTGAATGTCGAGTTGGTTGCCTGCGTGTTTTCCTCCGTTGATCACGTTAAATGAGGGTATTGGTAGTGAGATACGAGCGCTGTGATTGATGTTTGCGATATGTTCGTAAAGTGGTAAATGTTTGACTTTTGCGCTTGCTTTGCAGCATGCCATGCTTAATGCGAGTAGTGCGTTTGCTCCTAGTTTTCCTTTGTTGGGCGTGCCGTCTTTTGTGATGAGAAATCGATCAAATCTGTCTTGTGTCCAGTCCTTGTTGACGAGATATTTTCTTAGTGCGTTGATGTTTTTTACTGCGTTGCTGACTCCTTTTCCAAGAAATGCTGGTTTGTTGTCGCGCAGTTCTATTGCTTCGTGTACTCCTGTTGATGCTCCTGAGGGAACGCTTGCTCGTACCCAGCCATTTTTTGTGAGTAGTTCTGCTTCTACTGTTGGATTTCCTCGTGAATCGAGAATGCTGCGTGCTCGCACGTCTTGTAATGTTACCATGATCACCTCTTTGTGGAATCCGGCGTTACTTATCCTATGTAATTTATTTTCGTGGCAAAGCTTCCGCGTAATTTTGTCGGTGTTGGTGTTTTGCCTGGTTCTGTTTGTTGTAATGCTTGTACTTCGTGTTCAAATGATTCCATGTTGATATTGAGTTTGAATTTTTTGCTGAGTAGGGCGAGTAATGCTCGTGATCCGTCGATGCCTAAATACATGGGGTGCGCGTAGGTTTCAACGAGTAATGTCAGTGCTGGGAGGTCTCGTTGTGTTGCTAGGCCAAGTAGTAGTCCTGAGACGCCTACGATGGGTCCTATGATACCGTATGGTTGGCTGTTGATGCCTAATCCTTTGCTAAATTGTTGTATGAATCGCGAATTATTGCCTGTGCAGTAGACTTGTGGTTGTTTTGGTACTGCACTGAGTGCCACTCCTCCTAGTGTGATGATGTGTTGTGCGCTGTAATCTCCTGCGATGTTGAGCACTTCTTCTGCAAAGCTGTAGCATCCTTCTTCACTTACTGGTTGCAGATCTCCTGAGAGGAACAAGAGATCTTGGTGTGCTGTTTTTTTGTAATAGAGTGTGATGGATGGTAGTTCTACGAGGTTTTTGTCATTGACAAAGACTGATGGCGGAAACGCGTTTGAAGAAAATGAGAGTAATGGTTTTGCTTTTGTATCTTCTATCATGAAATCCAGTGCTATTTTTGCAACACTTCCTATGCCTGGCAATCCTTCGATAAGTACTGGTTGTTCGAGTTTTGGCTTGCGCTTGGTATGTTGGGTGATCTTCCACGTCGCGCTCATACTCGAAAGTATGCTGTGGATATATTAAAGGCTTTTGGCGAAAACAATGTAAGCATCCCAGACTTTGCCGGTATCATGATTTCCTTGCTTGTTTTTGATTGTGATGGCATGCTCGTGAAATCCTGATCGGATCATTTGCTCTTATAAGGAATTACTCTAATTGTTTTTTCTTTGCTTCGCGCCTCAAATGTTTGTATTTAAAGTGTGGCGAGTATT
The DNA here is from genome assembly GCA_014729505.1 of Candidatus Woesearchaeota archaeon. Lineage (GTDB taxonomy): Archaea > Nanobdellota > Nanobdellia > Woesearchaeales > ARS49 > WJJS01. The sequence goes on along the minus strand of WJJS01000001.1, from coordinate 7,867 downwards.
TTGCTGGGCTGCGAGAAATTGTTGTTCTGCCGCAGCGGCAGGTGTCTTTCATAGTGTACTGCTTGCAGTGATCGCAGTAGCGTATGTCTGTCATTCTTTTCGCACGAATTGTGCAACGATGTTTTTTGTTTTTGCAAAGTGCAGTATGGCGTCAACTGATTTTTGGAGTATTTTTTCTGTTTTTTTTGGTTCTTCTCCTTGCACGTCTATGATATAATTTCCTGCTGCTTTGTATTTGATGGTGATCGCGTCTCCTGTTCCTTTTTTGAGTGCTTGTTTGACGAGTTCTGCGCCGTTTTCTGCATAACTGGTGAGTTGCAGTGTGCCGCCCAGATGCACTTCTGGCGGTTTAACGCGTTGCAGAACGACTTCAGTGACGACATCTGCGAGTTCTTTTTTGATGCCTAGTTTTTCAAGACTTGCTCCTGTGCGTACGATGTCTTCAAAGCAATCATAGAGTGAGTCATATTTTTTTGTCACTGCTTCATAAAGGGTTTTAAATAGTGCTAGTGGTTTGATTTTTTGTTGTTGTGCTACGAATTCTACGATTTTTTCTGCAGCTTGTTCTTGTTTTATTTCATTGATTTTGCCGCGTCGCTGTGCTTCGTTTACTCGTCGCAGTGAAAGATCGATGTGTCCTTTCTCGAGGTTGACGCGCAGTACTTTGCAGACAATTTTTTTCCCTTCTTTGACGTATTCTCTGATGTTTCGTATGCGTCCTGAGGCGACTTCGCTGATGTGTATCATTCCTGATTTGTTGTCGTACTCATCGAGTTTTGCAAAGACACAGTGGAATTGGATGTTCGTAATAGTACAGAAAACAAATTCATCCTCCTCGGGGTATCCCTTTTTCAGTAATAGCATTTATTCTAGAAGTTCAAGTACGCGTGCCTTGACTTTGCTCTTGCCTCCTGTTGACTCTGCAAGAGTGCGTCCGCAGACAAGACAGAGTACTTTTGTTGCTGCTTTACCAAACATGACTTGTTCGTTTTTGCATTTTGGACAACGTACTCGAATAAATTTTGATCGTGTTTCAGTTAAGATGTGTGGTTTCATGCAAATTCTACCTTTTTCGCGCGCCAGCCTTGTGTGGTGATTTGTGATTTTTTACATTCTCCGCATTTGAAGCGCAAATCGATGTTCTTTGACTGTTTTTTCCCGGCCATTTTCCATTTTTTTATTGGCGGTTTGGAGTATTTACCTTTATTGCCAGTGCCGAGAACGCCGCGTTTTTTTGCTCGTTTTTTGCTTCCGTATCCCATGGGATGTGTTGAGCTTGGTGTTTTTCTTTTTGCTTCTGCAAGTTTGTGTGGTGTGTATTTTTTGCATTTCTTGCAGTATTTCTTCGTCGATTTAGGAAGCTTCATATCGCTGAAAAACTGAGGTTCCTTTAAAAAGGTTTCTGTTGAATTGCATGCAAGTCTCCAAGGTCTTCGCTAGTGCCCGTGAGGATTTCTGAAAATACGTATAAATTGTGCGTATGTATCCCTCCATGGTTGCTTTTTGATTGTGAATGGTAAAGTCTTTTAAGGGCCAAAACTGATATGCAGCCCATGAGATTCGCTTTTGAAACGATCAGATTCACCAAAACGGCTACTGGTGTGCGTGCTGATTTTTTGCGCCAGTTTTCTTTTGTTCTTGACGCGGAAGAGTTGCGTAAGATCGCGCCGTTTCAAGTCGAAGAGGGCGCTCTCGTGTTTGATACTGCTGGCAAGGGAGCTGAGAAACGTTTTTCCTTTCTTCTTGAACAAGGGATCAAACAGCTCACTAATCGCTTAACGAACAAACCTACAACATATATTCATCGCAATTCCGATATCCCTCTCATCGGTCACACTGCATTTGGCATTGTGGATCGTAACTCTACGCTTGTTGAGGTCAAACCGATTACTGGTTGCAATATTTCGTGTGTGTTTTGTTCGGTTGCTGACAATAAACGCGAGCGCGAATTTGTTGTTGAAGCGGAATATTTGATTCAGGAAGTGGAGCGTCTTGCAGCGTTTAAGGACGAGGATATTGAGATCGTTATTAATCCTCACGGCGAGCCCACGTTGTATGCAGATCTGGATATGCTGATTAGTGGCCTTAGCAGTATTTCGCGAGTCAAACGTGTCAGCATGATCACTAATGGTGTGCTGCTCACACCCAAAAGGGTTGATGATCTCGTCGCTAAGGGCTTGACGTGTATTCATCTGTCGTTGAATTCGTTTGATAAACAAAAAGCTAAGCAACTCATGGGTCCTCGCTATAACGTCACTTCTGTTATCCCACTTATCGATCACATTACCAGGACTTGTGAGCTCGTGTTGGGTCCTGTGTGGGTTGCCGGTCTAAATGACGAGGATATCGCAGATATTGTGAAGTTTGCTGCGTCGTTAAAGGATCGTCCTTTTCCGCCGAGGGTTGGCATTCAAAATTTTCTTGAGTACCGTTTTGGTAAAAATCCTGCTAAGCAGAAATCGTGGGAACGGTTTTATGCGGACTTGAAAAGTCTCGAGGGGAAATACGGTATTCCCTTGATTGCTTCAAAATCGGATTTCGGCATTAAAGAGACGAAGAAATTGCCAAAACCGTTTGTTCGCGGCGATATCGTTGACGCACGGGTGGCCTGTCCCGGTCGTTTGCCTCATGAATTGATTGCGGTAGCTAAAGATCGTGTGATCTCCGTGTTTGGTTCTGGGCAAGTTAGCGGTACTCTTGCGGTAAAAATCACGAAAAGTAAGCATAATACATTCGTAGGAAATATATTCTGTAGTAGATAAATCCTTTTATATATTTCTGACAATAATTGTGTCATGGTTACGGCAAGAATAATCGAACGAACGTGCAGACGTTTTGCTTCTCTTTTAGAACAGTTATCGACGCGCAGAGGTAAACAACGCATAGTATCTCCGTCCGTTGCTGTTTCAACTATTAACGACATCATAGCGACCATGCAGCTTGAAGCATCCACTGTCGGCGATCTCGATATTACGATCATGTCTCAAGCAATTATCGAACAACTCGAAGAGATGAAAAATACCTTGCGATTGCCCCAGCAGGCAAGAGATCATTATCTTGAAGCGTGGAATATGTTACTTACGCACGCCAAGGATCTTGGTATTTCTCCAAAGAGTTTTAAGCCATTCTCTCCTTATTATGAACTACTAGTATGAGTAAGTATCCCGTATCACCGCATTATCCAGTAGAGGTTCCGCCAGAAGTATCCGGAACAGAATCACTCAGTTATAGTCGAGAAAATGAAAGCGTGGTTTTTAGTCTCGGTACCGATTCGCACACTGTTTCTCGTAAGGATTCTCGTCAAAACGGCATTCATTTCATGGACGAATCACACATGTCTTTTGTCGAAGAGACGTCTTTTTTTGAGTGGTGTTCATGGTTGGAGCGTGCAATGGATCAACACGACGGGTATGCGCTGCTTCGCACGCTTGTTTCCCAGGTTAAAAGAGGCCTGCGTATCGAACAACAGGTCAAGGAAGAGTTTTCTTCACGAGGAGAACTGCCGCTTGCAGCGTATGAGCATAGCGCGTTACTGGATCATGCGATTAGACAGGCACAGTTTTTTTTGGGGGATTTCTCCCCTGCAATGACCTCAGACGAACTTTCAGCACTGATCAAGGATTATGCGTGCCCTGAGGATCATACACCATACAAATTCCAGATATCTCCTGTCAATCGTTTTGTGCGTTTTGAAGACGAACTTCCTTCTCTTCTTTTTGATCCGATTCATACGGCGTATTCGGTTACTATGCCTTTTCGTTTGCATATGCCTTCAGGTCGTTTTCGTCAGCAATTGCGCCATTATGCGAGAAATGCAGAGTCCCGCAAAAAATAGTAACTCTTTAGTCATAATTAGCGGGTTTTTTAAGCATGCGAACCAATCTTTTATATACTAGAAACTCTTATAAAGTGGTGAAAAATAGCTTATTTTGAGGGAGACATGAATCATCAACCATCTAGAGGGAAGTTTCACCACAACCTTGAAGAGCGCGTGCGTGAGCTTGGCGCTACTGTCAGGCCAGGTAATATCACGACAGCAGCGCAGTTAGTGAATGCTCCTCGTATTGTGCAGCGCGGCGGCATTGTTCCTGTCGTCCATGCAGAGCGTATAGTCCGCGATTTCAGGGAAAAGTATGAACAGTCCGATCGCGCGTCTCAAGTAAAAGCTCAATTGCGCCAGGCACTTCTTGCTATTGAGCCGGTGATGGGTTCTGCTTCTGATTACCACAGTGCTGCACGAATGTATGGCTCATTACTGTCATTTTTGACTCCTAACACAGACGAAGTAACCCAGCACGAACGCGGCGGTTTTAGGACGATGGATTTGCAAAACCACGACGGGAATACAGTGCAGGAACCACCTGCTAGTCACGTGCCTGACAATGGCCCTTTGGTTGCTCGACGAGAACCAGGTCCGACTGGCACAGAGCCTAATGCAGGTTCTCCTCCGTGGGAAATGACTGCTGAACTTGCTCCCCCTCCAGTTCAGCAGGATAATGCGCAATCTCTTGTTGGCAGAGTGATTGCCGGACAGTATGAGGTGCGTCAAGAAATTGCCCGCGGCGGTATGGGCGCGGTGCTTCGTGTCTGGAATCGTCGTTTGAATCGTGAGTCTGCACTTAAAGTCTTGCTTGCAGGTTCTTTTGCTGATGAGGAGGAGCGCGAACGTTTTGTTTTTGAAGCGCAAGCGATGGGCCCGCTCGACCATCCAAACATTGCTAAAGTCTATGATGCAGGGTATGACAGGGATGCTGGACAGATGTATATGGTCATGGATCTCGTTCAGGGAAAAGCCCTAGTGGATATTATCCGTGAGAAAGGAAAAATGCCTTTGCATAAATCATTGAAGATCATGTCTCAGGCGGCAAGAGCGATGGAGTATTGTCATCGAAAGGGCGTGTTGCATCGTGATTTGAAACCTCACAATATTATGCTCGACGATAATGGCAATGTCAAAATAATTGATTTTGGTCTTGCCCGTCGTGATGATCGTGCTCAGCTCACGCAGACAGGACAAATTCTTGGAACGCCTGCATTTATGCCTCCTGAACAGGCAGGTAATTCGCGCGATGTGGATACCTTAAGTGATGTGTATTCGCTTGGCGTTACGTTGTACAATATGGTTACAGGCGGTCTGCCGTACAGTGGCAAGACAGCAATGGCTGTCTTAAGTAATGTCTGTACCGGCGAACCCATTCCTATTCGTGATCAGGCAAAACAGCGCAATATCCCTCTTCCCCAAGATGTGGAGACTATTGTGATGAAAGCGATGGATCGTGAGAAGTCAAAACGGTACCAGTCCGCTCTTGAGTTTGCTGAAGATATTGAGAGATTTTTGAATAAAGAGCCCATTATGGCTCGTCCTTACACTCGCGTTGAACGTGCAGTAAAGTATTGTCGTCGTCATCCGGCAAAAGTAGCAGGTATTGCTGGTACGGTCCTCGCACTTATTGGCGGCGCAGTAGGAACGAAGATTGTTGTTGATGCTCGTCATGAAGCACGCGTCCAAGAAGAGTTAGTCCAAGCAGAATCCTTGCAAGACAGTGGTCAGGCTCAAGAAGCGATTGCCCGCTATAATGCGGTATTAACACTCGATCCTCAAAACGTGGCAGCGTTGCAATCCATTTACGATATTAAAGTGGACCAGGTTCGTTCCCTGATTGAGCAGGCACAGTCCCGTCGAAATCGCGGCGATGTTGAAGAGTGGTATACTGAATGGCCTGAATACGTTCGTGCCCGCGCAGTATTGCAAGACGCGACGATCTTGCACGCACGCGGTGTTGAACCTGCAGAGGATCTTGAAACGCTCGAACACATTATTGCGGGCACGGGAAGTATTGATATCAAGACCAATCCTTCAGGAGCGGTCTACGCTCACCGCATCATTGACAATAACGGAGTGTATGAAGTGACGGGTCAGATTATGCTTCGAAATCATATTGTAAAAGACGCTGCAGGTCGTGAAGTCCGTCGAGAAGTGCAACTCGTGCAGGGGGATATTGCCGATACGTTTGAAGTCAACGGTCGTCCAGTGCTGCGTCATGAAGCAAACGACGTGCGCGGCCAAGTATGGTTGCGTAACGTGTACGAAAGAAATGACGGTCGGATTACAGGACATCACATAGAAGTAGCAGAGGGCGAGGTAGGAGACACTGTTCGCGTTAATGGCACGGTAGTGTTGCGTCGACAAAACGATCGTTGGACTATCGCGCCCGACCAGCAAGTGTTACGCTACGACGGCCACCAACTTATTTATCAGCCTCATGCAGAAATGACCTGGCCGCAACGTGCAGGGATCAAAGAACCTCAACATCTCGATGAAGATGAGCGTATGCGAACAAGCGGACAGATGGTTGTCCTGCAAGACACGCCACAAATTGTGGGAGACTTCTTGCAGTACGACGGCGACACGCTCGTTGCGGACTGGCAGCGTGCAGGACCAGGACAACGGATCGTATTGCTTGATCGTTCTCAAGGCTCACTTTTGGGCACTACAGGGTCTGAACCTTTACGTCACGACCTCGAACGAGGCCTATGGCTTCTAAATATACAGGCCGAAGGTATGCGTGACACGCGCTATGAATGCTTAATAGAGCGCAATGAGCACGAAGTGATCAGAAACGACAGAGAAGGCTCCGTACCGCTCAGATTGTTTTCAAGCGAAGAAATCGGTCCTGGAATGGTCTACGTACCTGCAGGACAGTTTTATTTCGGTGAGAACCGCGAATCTAGATGGCTTGACGGCTTTTTCATCGGCCAATACGAAGTAACAAACAAAGAATGGAAAGAGTTCGTCGATGCGATGCGCGAAGAGCGTCCTAACGATTGGGAGCAGTTTGTTCCGCGATGGGGTGCGGCCGGCGCAGGAAGATTCCAAACGTTCTGGCAGAATGGATCTCCACCAACTGCTGCATTGAATTGGCCTGTCTACGGGTGCAGCCGAGAAAAAACTAGCGCATATCTTAATTGGATAAACAATTCTACTCAACATAATCGACTTGTAACACAAGAAGAGTGGCAGAAAGCAGGACGAGGAGTAAGTGGACGAGCAACCCCTTGGGGCCATAGGATAAATAGTTACTTGACTAGTATTGCTACAACACCAAATAGATCTAATACAGACTACTTAAATTCCGCTATCTGCGGATCACTTGATAGAAGCATATATCTAGTATTTAACCAATCAAGTAATGTGTCAGAGTCTACAGCTACAACTGACTCAAATGGGAGGGTTATTATTTGTGGTGGAAATTTTCTGTCAATGCCATTAGAAACTGATACTAGGTATTCAATGCTTAGAGACCAAAGAGAATTTCTTATGATTTATGGTTTACGAATCGGAAGGTCAAGAACTCAGTAAATAAAAGAGAAAAAGAAAAAAAAGGTTAAAATTAACCTATATTGGAGGTTGACATATCCACCGAAGTAACTTCAACTTCCGTTCCAGATAAGGGATAGTCTTTGTAGTTTGCTAGAACCTTTGCTGCAGCTCTAGTGTCCTCAGCACTGTAACCAGCAACTAAAAGTGCTACCTTACCATTAGACAGATCCATTACCTTAGCAATACCTTTCCCTTCTTCGAAACCTTCTGCACAGTTAGCTGGATTACCCATAAACTCCTTAGCAAGGTCATTCGCACAAGGTCCTCCAACGAGGATCATGTTGGTTCCTGGACCTGTTAAACCACCAGAGACCTCAGAATCTAACTTTGCTGGATTAACTTTAATAGGTTGAGTAGTTAACTCTCCTAACTCTCCTGAAATCACCGATCCTAAGATTTCGGTTTCTCCTACAGTGAGATATACGCCCGGCCTTACTTGCTGTGCAGGTATTTTCATCGTTATATCATCAAAGTCGTTGTCGTCCT
>WJJS01000011.1 GCA_014729505.1 Candidatus Woesearchaeota archaeon | reverse complement strand
TTGTATGGAGATCAAGGAATCTTAGTATATGAATTTGAGCTATGGACCTGCATAATGCGATATGAGTATGATTTCTTAGCCGGAGACGCAATTGAAAAAGAAAATTATCTAATAATCTCATTAGAAAATCTCCTGCTCCTAAAAGCATTAGCAATAGATACACCAAAATATCTGGAAGATCTTACACTTATCGTGAAGAAAATAATCCAAGACAAGTACGCTGAATGAACCCATTGAATAAAAACAATTTTATATCCTGTTGATGTTCTAATTAACAGACCCCCTCATTTTACTGAGTGATTGTATCTGCTTACAACTGTCAAGTGTTATCGCTGTTGGTTTTCTAACAAAATAAAGCAGCATATTTTTTATACTCGAAGCAATTGTTGAGCAATATGGTAAAAGTAGGTGATATCTCAGCAACTTCCACCATATACGAGTGTAACAAATGCGGCAATCTCACTGCGTGTTTAAAGGGAGAAAAATTACCACGTTGTTCTATTTGCGAAGAAAATAACAGAAAACAACAATGGAAAAAAACAAACCAACACCTGCTGATACGCACAAAGGACGTCACAAAAGAATTTGAGAAAAACAGAAGCGTTTCAGACATGATTGCAGACTTCATCACCGCCTTTTGTGGCAGCATGTTTTTTGTCTACATTCATATCATCTGGTTTGCACTCTGGCTCATCTACAACATAGTCGCACAAAACCCGTTCGATCCCTTTCCTTTTGGACTGCTCACGCTGATCGTATCACTGGAAGCGATCGTGCTAGCTACTTTTATTCTTATCAGCCAGAACAGACAGGGAGCGATAAGCGAACTACGATCAGAACTCGACTATCAAATAGACCTCAAATCAGAAAAAAACATCGCAGAACTACTGGCCATTCAACGAGAAATGTATGAAACACTAAAGAAAAAATGAGATGTTCAACGTTACTCTGTATTTTTCTACTAAGTACTACTTTAGTATTCGCTACAGATATTGATAGTTGCCAAACATTATCATCATCGGACACATATGTTCTCAATGCCAGTGTGCAAAGCGATGCAAGCTGTTTTAGCATTGGAGCAAGCAATCTACTTCTCGATTGCAATGGACATACGATAACTTTTGGCAACGCCGGAGGAGGAGCGACACGAGCAATATCTGGAGGAAGTGGAAGAACAAATGTTACTATCCAAAACTGTATAATTGAAAAAACAAATACCTCGGGAGCAGAAAGTTGGGCCATCTCCGTCAGCGTCTCCAATAGTACAATAACAAACAACAGCATTCGAACGCACGGACAATATGAAAATCACGGCATCAGGATAGATGGAAATTATAACCTCGTTGAAGGCAATATTATTGTAACAAACGGGACGGGAGGATCAAATTTTGGATTATACCTTGGAACCGCTTCATACAATCGACTACAAAACAACAATATTACAACGGACGGAGGGTCTGGCAGTGACGCAGTGTACTTCACACCTGGCAGTCTCTATCACGACAATTCTTTTGTCAATAACAGCTTCTTAACACTTCCCTCTTTTAGTACAGGACTGTACATCCGGCAAGAGAATACAACAGTACAAAGCAATACTTTTTCAACAACACGCTACGATATCTGGATTCGCGATTATGATGGAACGCACCTGATCGATCAACCGGATGCTACTATGGAAATCAACAATGCAAATGTCAAGATCTCAAGGAAGGGACTGGGTAGTGTTGCGTTTAGCGAGAAGATAACTGAAATCATTGGAAATTTATCATCAGTTGTTGATATAAGCTACAATGAAATTTTTGTTGACACGGAAACTGAACCCGGACTTAATGTTAGTGCGCAGGTACGTCTTGAAGGATTGCCCTATCTCGATCCCAGACCACTCATCGATATTGATGACGACGGTACCTATACATTTTGCGAAGATTGTACTATTGTAAGTTACAGTAACGGAACCTTTGTGTATGACGTTGCTCATTTTACTACATACAGCTCTCAAGAGGTTCCTCCAGTTCCGGAGTTCTCCACTATTGCTTTATTAGCAGGGCTCATAATAATTCTAAGTGGATTTGTTGTCATGAGGACCTAATCGTTCTCAACCTTTTGCAGGTACTGCGCGAGCATACTTCCACAAGTTTTATATATTAGTAATGCATATATATTCATATCAATCGGTGGAGGTGCATTATGCCAAACCAAGACGGAACAGGACCAAACGGCGAGGGGCCAATAACAGGACGCGGTCTAGGCAACTGCAACGGCGCAAGAACACGCCCAGTCAGAAGAGCAGGACGCGGTCTAGGCCGGCGCTGCAGGAGAAATCAGTAAGTTTTTATTATTGATTTCTCTTCTCTTTTTCATGCCGCGACCACGAAAAAGAAGAAACATACGCTACAACCCTTCAATAACATATTACAAACCACGGGGAGTGCCACTTAAAGAACTACAAGAAGTAACACTCACCATCGAAGAACTCGAAGCATTACGACTCAAAAACGTCGAAGACAAAGATCAAACTACAGCAGCACAAAGCATGAACATCTCACAATCAACATTTCACAGAATACTCCTGAGTGCCTACAAAAAAATCGCAAATGCACTCGTTACAGGTAAAGCAATAAAAATCACCACACCACCATCAGAAATCATTAAATAAGCGACGCTACTGCAGTACCTCATCAATGGAAATACTTCTTTGGAGGCGTACGCACAAGATAACCAACCACGCCACACTTCGGACAAGGGCCGAGGATCTTCCCCTTAGCTTGGTCAAACGTTAACTCTTCCCCCTTCTTCACTCGAGCAGCACCACATTTGCCGCACTTCCATTCACCAACACCCCACGTGAAAAAAATATCACGCAACGCTTCCTCAGCTTTAGGTCCCAGCACTCCCTTCAACTGAGCCATATCATCAGCATAGCCAATCTCGTAAGCATGCTCACTCGTCGATTCAAAACCCTCGTCCCATTTCTTTGCATAACACGAAGTACAATACCCCTGAATCAACGAATCCTCTTCAACACCACATTCCTCGCACTTTTTCTTAGTCATAGCACCTCAACTGTTTACACAAAATATAAGAGTTTCGTTGAAAAATTCACTAAACCAACTCACTTCCTCAATTGTTCAAGCAGTTCTACAATCTCTTCAGGATTCACCCTGAACTGTTCACACTCCTGACGAATCAGGTGTAAAGGTTGAGTCAGCACATAACGACACAACATCTCAACAATCTCAGCCTGTGCGCCTGCCTGCCCATCATAAGACTGAAATTCACAAGATCAGGGGAAAACAGATGGACAAAAAGAACTCCAATAGTATCCTCAACATCAATAAAAAGATACTCTCTCTGTTGTTCATAGAATTCCTTTTCTTGCCGATCAACACTTCGAGAAATAATACCATCGAGCAATTCCAGCAAACGTTCAACTTGCTTATGATTCGAAAACATAAATACTCCTTTTCAGTAACTGTGCAAAATTATAATTTGCGACTATCATATGCCCAGTGAAGCAACGCTTGACGTTGTTTTCGACGACACAGAAGATCGCCCTTCGCGCAATTCTTCTTGATCTGTCCAACATGGCGAGCCATTTGTTTCCAACGCTTAATCTGGCGCTCATCATCACTGCTTCGCCGACCAAAATAATAGCGACAATACCACTGAAACCATCCAAAAGGATCCTGAGGATGAATCCAACCCTTCTTCTTCCAATACTCCCAGGACATGCTCGCCTTAATCTTGAAAAAATTGTACTGTGGATCCTTACCATGATCAGACAATTTAGCGCCCACAAACCAAGACTGAGGAAACTCTTTATAATTCTTGCCAAGAAAATAATCACCACCAAAAACACCAAGCTTCAACATTTGCTTTGGAGAAAGATCAGGAGCGAACTCAGGATGAAAATTCCTGCCTATCGGAGCAGTCAATTCGTACGTATACGTCTGATACTTGTTCTTAACACGAATAACACGCCCCATACACAAACAGAAGATACCGTACTATAATATTTTTTCCATAATTTAAACTTCATTTGGAAGTAGGATATGCCCCACTTACTTCAACAACATAATCAAAAATACTTGCAGCATCCTCTAAAAAAACAAGCTCGGCACCCGCAACTTTTGAAGCAAGAACAAGATAACAACGATCAGTCAAAGCCATTGACATACCTGGACGACAATCCTGTTCACCCCTTGCATCAACAAGAAGACTGCCATTACTCGAATTATAATCAGCAAACGCATAACCCTGAGCAGATCTCGTAATCATACCATGAAACTTCGACACAATTGGACAGGGCACAATAATATCATTATTCATAGCACGACCAACGGTAATAAAAAAACCAAACGAATTACGAGCAGGATGCTTTTCAATAGGATAAACAGGACTCTGCAAAGGATTGCGTCTCGACGTATTCTTTCGAGGATCCAAAACAAGCGTACCAAATTGCACAGTCTCACCATCGGGCTCGTCACGAATCTCACCATTAAGGTGTACAAACAATGGAGGCCTATCACGATATCGCTGCACGTAAGCATCACGCGACATTGAATGCAACTCCGTTTCCTTAACAAAATCTGCGAGGGTCTTCATGCAAAGCCAGAAATAACAAGAGGTATAAAAATCAGTATGTTTCAAACAAACGAATCGTCTCAGCTACTTCTTCAGGAACACCACCAATACACTCAAACTCCTTGACCTCTCTCGCATTCATCCAACGATGATCCGTAAACCCCCTCCTCGAGTTTAACAACGCCAGACTTGTAACGCGCTGCAAACTTAACAAGCACCACCGGAATACCATCAGGACGAAAAAGCCACACTATTGAGATATTTGAGATAAGGATATATCTCTATGCCTGCCTCTTCACGAGTCTCACGCACCAGAAGATCTTCAACAGCATTTTCAAAATCACACACCTCGCCGGTCATTCTCGTCGGCTTATCAATAGGCAAATTCACCCACTCAAGCTTACAACCGGGAACAGCATATTTATCGGGATGCACCTTTTCGCGCGAATGACGCTTCAAAATAAGACAGCGCTTATCAGATTCACGAAACACCACCACATTTGCCACAACATAGAACAATTTATCCCTTTTTGCGCGTTGTAAGGAAATTCGTTCTGCCGACATACCTGCAATAAACCATACCACCATAAAAAACTTAGCGACAAGCCTATAAAGACACCTACAAAGAATTGCCCATGCAAACAGTCCTCATACACGCACCGTTTTGCACACCAGCAAGCCCTCCGTACAGTCTTGCCTACCTGTACAGCTTTTTACAGCGCAACGGTCACAGACAACTCGGCATCATCGACCTAAACCTCGAATACCACCGCCAACACTATTCAAAATACTTCGCAAAACTACAACATACTGTAGATCTCAAAGCACTACTGAAAGAAACAAGCAAAGAGTATGCAGCAACACACCGCACCATACGAAAGGGCAGAGAACCTGAAGACACAGAACAGTTTATCAACAACATACTTGAAACAAAAGCAAACACAGCAGTCTTTAGCATCGTGTATTCAAGCCAGGCATTCTACGCTTACGCGCTCATCAAAAAACTCAAAGAAAAAGGAATAACCACCATCATTGGCGGGCCGGCAGTAACACCACAATTAGCCGGACTTGCAGATCTACACTTGAACAATGAGATAGAACTACTTGAAGCACTGCAACACAAACCAGTCAACCACGAGAACCTTGACTGTCGAACACTACTCGATTATTCGGCATTTCCCCTGCACAAGTATTTCAGCCCACAACCGGTACTACCCATCAAAACATGCACTGCCTGCTATTATCAACGCTGTGCATTTTGTACACATCATCAAAGCACCCCTTACAGAGAATTCTCACTCCACGACATCGCCACAACGATAAAAAAATCCGGACAAACATATTTCTTCTTTATCGATGATATGATACACAAAAAAAGATTATTAGACCTTGCGGCAATCATACAACCACTAGGCATACGATGGATGTGCCAATTACGACCAACAAGAGAACTCGACAAGAATACACTACAGACATTGTATGATGCAGGACTTCGAGTAGTGCTGTGGGGCGTCGAATCAGGCAGTCAACGCGTTCTCGATCTCATGAACAAAGGAACTAAAGTCTGCGACATTTCGCGAGTCCTTCAAAACGCAAAGGACGTTGGCATTACCAATGTAACTTTCATCATGTTCGGCTTTCCAACAGAAACAACAGAAGAATTTCTTCAAACGATACAATTCCTCAAGAACAACTCGTACTCCATTGATCTCGTCAGCACTTCAGTATTTGGATTGCAGCGCAACGCACCAGCATTCAACAACCCACAACAGTACGGCATCAACACCATACACACAGAACAACGAGACCTTCTCGATACTAAAATCACGTATACGCCAACAAGCGGACTGACAACAAACGAAGCAGCAGCATTGAAGAGAAAATACACCAAGACACTGCAGCGGATCAACAAAGTCGCAAAAGAAATGAACTTCTTTAGAGAACACTTACTCACGTCAAAAGATTAATAAGGATGCTACACCTTTACAAAACAAAATGAGGCGATATATACTATTTGTTCCATGCGTACTCTTGCTTATGGCAGCGTGTGGTCCAACATACCCAGATTTGGCACCACAAGAAGTGCTTGACCTGTGCAAACCGGAAGCGACAAGCTCACAATGGTGTTTTGTGAGCGTAGCAGGAAAAGAATGCGGAGAAGACCGCGACATCTGCTTGATGAAACTCGCCTATGAACGAGAAGACCCAAGCATTTGTCCACACGTAGGCGGTGATGTAGGTGAAGAAAACTGTTTTTACAACGTAGCAAAAGCAAAAAAAGACGCTTCACTCTGCGACTACACAGGATTTCAAGCATCTGAATGCCGTGAACGCTGCTGTACATGAGTTCATACGCGCACCAACAATTGCACACTGCATATTTCACCATTTCTCTAGCAAAAGCAATAGGTTACTATCAGGATCACGCCTTTGAACTCAAGCAATATAACGAAGCAATGCTGCGACTGCGAGAACTACTCAAACCAGTACAACCAATACTGGAAGTCTCACTCATGGATTCGGGATTTGCACTGTTACCCATGCATGACGGACTTAAACAAGTCAATTTCATGCCAGACTATTTCAGTCCCGCCGGCGGGCGAGCAGAAAGCATTGACTATCCCGCAATCATCCACGCAAACGTACGAAAAGTCATGGCAGACATCGCGTTTGCAACAGTACCAGAGCACCAGAAATTACAGGCATTCTTTGAACAAGTTAGTAAGGCACCACAGAGCCAACTACAAGGAACACTAGTTCTCGCAACAGGACGACACGTCCACGTAGAAACAACAGAACTCGCCTATGATACAAGATATCAACAAAAAATCAAAGCGGTACTACAACAAATCGTAGAAATGGTGGAGGAAATGATGAAACATCAACATGTCATACCCTATAATCCACAACTCCCACACTACCAGCAACGCACAGACGCTGTCTATATGAAAAACGAAGAACAAGTAATTGACGCAGAAACAATCACAGGACCAGTACTCGTATCACTACCACTTGGAAAATGGTTTGACGTGCGCATAGCCCTTGCAGCACTGCCTGCTGAACACGAACTGCACCAGATGCACGGACCACTCAAAAAATCATTACAACAGGTTTTTATCTAACACAAGCCTTTTAAAGCAAACTTACGCCATTCTCGTCATGAAGGAAACAATACTGGTACTCTGCGCACACAACGACGATCAAGTTATAGGAGCAGGAGGCACACTCATCAAATACGCACAGCAAGGAGCCACCATCAAAAGCATCATCTTTTCATTTGGTGAATCATCACACCCACACCTGCAACCACAAGTCATCGCCAAACGACGAATGGACGAATCAATAAAGGCAGACAAGATAATGGGCGGGTCAGGAGTAGCTTATTTTGGTCTTCGAGAAGGAAAATTCGCAGAACAAATCAAACAAAAAAAAATAAAAGAAAAACTCAGACTCCTCATTGAACGCGAAAAACCAGCAAAAATATTCGCGCACAGTATCAACGATCCCCATCCTGATCATAAAGTGATCGCCAAACTCCTCATAGAACTATTGCCGGACATTGACTGCGAAGTATACACATTTGAAGTCTGGACACCGTTTCGCCTGCGCAACAGATACCTGCCAAAACTCTTTGTCGACGTGAGCGAGACCTTCTTTACCAAAATGAAAGCTATACGAGCTCACGAATCACAAAAAGTAGCGATCACGAACCTCTTCCTATCAATATATCTGAGAGCAAAACTGCACGGCATAGCCAATACCTGTAAATATGCGGAGGTCTTTGATAAACTGCAATGAAAAAACTCCTCATCACCTCAGACTGTTTTCTCCCACGATGGGACGGCATTGCCAGATTTCTTGCAGACATTATACCAGAACTGACAAAAGATTTCAAAGTAAGCGTCATCGCTCCAGAATTTCCAGGAACACACAAAAAAGTGCGCGGAGTCAAATATCACCGTTTCCCACTATCAAAAGCACAATACGGCGACATACAATTCTCACAATTCAACTATCGCAAAGTTCGAGAAATCGTTGCAGAACACGACATCATATTCAACCAAACCATCGGACCATTAGGGATGTCCGCGATCCGCGCAGCAAACAAACAAGAAATACCGGTCGTGCACTACATCCACAGTATTGACTGGGAACTCGCCTCAAAGGGAGTGAAGCGATTTCGAAAAATAGTGCACCTGACAATCAAACGACTCGTCCGATACTTTCACAACAAATGCACACTACTACTCGTACCCTCAAGAGCAGTAGAAGACAAAATAGTGCAAAACAATGTGAAGACCCCGCGACTCCTGCTACCAATGGGTATTGACACCAAAAAATTCAAACCAAGCAAGAACAAAGCAAAAAGCAAAGAACGAATAGGCATACCGCGAGACAAATTTGTTATCGGCTTTGTCGGGCGCATCGGACGAGAAAAAGACCTGCCAACATTGTACAAAGCATACCGCACATTCACCTCGCCCGGACACACGTACCGACTACTCATCGTTGGCGGCGGACTACAAGATGAAGTTCCTGACGATCAAGACGTCATCCTCAAAGGATCACAAGACGATGTGACACCATACCTGCAAGCCATGGACGTGTTTGTCCTGCCATCACTCACCGAGACAAGTAGCTTAGCAACGATGGAAGCGATGGCCACAGCCCTTCCTGTCATAGTAACACCCGTAGGAAACATACCAGAGTATGTCGATGATGATTACAATGGCATCCTGTTCCCACGACAAGATGCGCAAGCATTAGCAGAAAAACTACGACGAGTCGTTATGGACAGCGAACTACGCGAACGATTAGGAAAAGCAGCACGCAATACGATAGTCAAACGACATTCATGGAGAGTTACTGTAAAACGTTTGCGAAAAGTGCTTCTTGAAATATAAAACAGCTACTGTCTTGCGCAGCGTTCAAACGCCGGCAAGTGATTATTCTTTGACGCGTCACGCAAGCGCTCAAATACCGCACGAATATCATCGTTTTGCACGTCCACTAACAAACGATCATAAAGAGCGACGTTAGCAATCTCTGCTTGCACACCCTCTTGACACGCCCCTTGAATAGACAAGAACGCAGGCACATTCTCATACCACTCATTCACCGGTACTTCAATACCAAACTGTTCAAATAACACAATGAGAGCTTCACTGTGCGTTTGCTCGGCACGAATAATATTACTAAAAGGACGAACATTACCAAAAGTGTCAAGCACCTTCTGATATGTCGCTTCAGCCTTATACTCATCTTCAAGAGTCAACTTCAAAGCTTGAAACTCTGAATCTGTGAGACTTGGAACACTAGTTGTCGAACAAGCAACAAGTGCAAAAAGAAAACACAGTACAAGAACATACCTACTCTTTTTCATACTATACCTTCATTGACACGACTTTACTCTGAGCAATACCAGGAGTAAGCGTGACACCGTATAATGCATCAGCTTGGCGAATGACCTGATCATTGTGAGAAATCACAACATACTGAGCACGCTCACAATACTTCTTAATCAATTGACCTAGCATGTCAGCGTTCTTCTTATCAAGAGCCGCGTCAACCTCGTCGAGAAGATAAAAATATGCAGGATTATGCTCCTGTATCGCAAAGATAAATGCAAGCGCAGTCAATGTTTTTTCTCCGCCGCTTAGACTACGAATGTCAAGGAACTTTGTACCCGTCAGTTTCACTTTGATGAGCAAGCCACCCGCAAGAGGGTCTTCAGGAACTTCAAGCTTCAAGTACGCATCGCCCTTCGTCGACAGCTCACCAAAGATGCGCTGGAAATTATTGTTTACCGCCTCTAAAGCCGTCATAAAAAGCTCCTTTTTACGCTCCTCTATCTCTGCCATAAGTTTGAGCACATCGTCCTTCTCCTGGAGCAACGTCTTCTTCTTATCGAGCAAGCCCTCATATTCCTCTTTGACAGTATCATAAATCTCTAAAGCACGCATGTTCACATTACCAATATTTGCCAACATTCGCTCAAACTGATTAATCTCCTTTTTCAATTCCGCTTCAGGCTTATTCATGTCGAGCGAAACACCCTGATACTGTTCAAATTCAGCAAGCAAACCAGCAAGTTCGGCCTTTACCCGGGCAAGCTCGATTGAAAAAGAATTAAGCGTCAACTCGACCTGGCGCGATTCATCTTCAAGTTTTAACACCTCATTTTCAAGCGCAGTAATCTCGTCAGAGAGAATATTTCGTCGCTCAAAAAGTGTCTTGAACTGTTTGTAGAATTTCTCCTGATTCTTCTCCTTTACAACCAAATCCGCATTGATCTTTTCAACTGCAGATGAAAGCCTGCCAACTTCCAATTCAAACTGCTCCTTTTCCTTGTCCAACTCCTTAACAATACGCTGAGAGTTTTCAAAATCACGCTCATAAATATCCCTGCGCTGCAAAGAAAGCTGCTTGAGCTCCTGATCATGACCAGACACTTCTGCGACCAGCTCCCTTCGCTTCTGATCATACGCATTGAGTTCTGCAATAAGAGCAGGATTTCTCAATTGAGCAATCTTATTCTTTAACTCCTGACGCCTAATTTTGAGATCAGTAATTTTTTTAGTAAACCCACGAATCTCCTGCTCAACCTGTTCTTTTTCCTTTGCAGTCTCGAGCAGTTTTTGCCTTAATTCTTTTTTATAATTCTTCGACGCCAATAGATCGTCAGAATCCAGATGCAAAGACTTCTCAGCCTTAATAATCTCACCTTCAAGCGTTGCTTTATGCTGACGCAAACGAGTAATACGTTCTTCAGCGCCAGTACGATCACGTTCCAGACCACTCATCTTCGCCTGCGCTGCAGCGATCTTTTCTGCAAGTCGCTCCATCTTTTTTTGAAGCTCAGCCCCCTTAAACCGTCCAACCGCCTTTTTTTGACGAAAACCACCCTTCATCGCCCCTGACAATTCCGCAACATCACCATCAAGAGAAACCATCTTCGCCTTGCCAATACCAAGTTTACGCGCCACATCAATACTGTCAACAACAACAGTACTGCCAAACACATAACTGAAAATCTTCTTGAACTTCGGATCATGCCTTACAAGATTAACAGCGAGACCATGAACACCGCGTTCCTTCGTCAATGCCCTCGCAGCAGGAAGAACAGATTCACCGCGAATCTTATCCAGAGGCAGAAAAGTGGCCACACCAAGACGGGCATCCTTAAGAAACGAAATACATGCTGAAGCAGTCTTGGCATCCTCGACAACAATACTGTTGATCTTAGGACCGGCGGCAATTTCAAGAGCCGTCGCATATGTATCATCAACTTGGGCCAACTCAGAAACAACATCATAAATCTGTCCAAGCTTACGCTTGTTTTCAAGCACCTTTTGAATTGCGATAGTAGCACCATGAGCCTCTCGAAGACCCACAATCTTCACCTCAAGAGCATGATGTTCCTCCTGCAAAGAACGCACCTCTTTTCGCATCTGAGAAAGCTTTTGAGCATCCTCACTGTCGCGATTAAGAAGCGCATTGAGCTCCACAACGGTTTTTTTAAACTCCTCTTTTTTTCTCTTAAGCTGTTCTATCTCCTGCTTATGCTCCTTTTCTACCGCGATAACTTTAGAGATCTTTTCATCAACAGTTTGCAACTGGAAATCAAGACGATCCTGTTCTCGAAGCAAATGCTGCTGCTTTTCACGAACCGCACCAGACTGTTTTTGCAACAACTCTGTTTCCTCATCAATAGCGTCAATTTCACCCTCAATAGCCTTGTCACCTTCGAGATTATGCTTCTTTTTGAAACCCTCAATCTTGTTAGAAAGCTCCTCAATAAGTGATTGTTTCTTTTCCACCACCTGAACGAGAGCCTCTTCATCCTTTTTTGCACGGAAAATCTTATCCTTAAGTTCACTTACCGTACTCGTGATATGTTGTTTTTTCTGCTCATTCTTATGCTGCTCAGTCTTGCATGATTCAATGCGCGTCTTTTTTGTCGCAACATCAACTTTCAGCTTCTCAATCTCCTTTTGCAAAGCGACCTGTTCGACTTCTCCTTTGGATTCAATCTCTTTAGAAATCTCAGCAATCTCCTTTTTCCTCGTCATGATATCGTCGCGATGTTTCTTCACCTTCGATTGCAACACATCAAGTTTCACACGATGCTTGCTGCTTCTTCCATCAATCTTTGACTTTTCCTCTTCCTTGCGATCAATTTGAATCTTAAGCCACGTCGCCTTATTCTGCTTGATACGATCACCAAGCTCTTTATACTTCAAGGCCTGATCACGATCACGCTTAAGTTCTTTGAGATACGTGTGACGCTCTTTGAGAATAATCTCAGCTTCACCGAGCTTTTCAGAAACCTTGTCAAGTTCACGCACTGCTTTGTTCTTCTTCTCGTCATAGAGCGAAATACCAGCAATTTCTTCGACAATGCCGCGCCTATCGTTTGGCGACATTTCAACAATACGAACAATATCGCCCTGTAAAATGATATTATACCCATTTGGATCTATACGACCATAATTGAGCATTTCAAGCACTTCAGTTCTCGTCCTCGTTTTGCCATTAATACGATAACGACTGGAACCGTCCTGGCGCACCATACGCGAGACTTTAAGTTCCTTATCCTCGATAGGGAAAATTGATTCCTTATTATCAAAAACAATGGTGACTTCTGCTTGCTTAGCGGGCTTCTTTGTCTTGCCCCCATTATAAATCAGGTTAGCGCTCTTCTCAGCACGCATAGCCTTACTGCTACTCTTACCAAGAACAAAACACAGCGCATCCATAACGTTCGATTTTCCAGAGCCATTGGCTCCTAAAATCACGCTAAAGGGCTGGTCAAACAGCAATTCTGTACGCTTGGCAAAGGACTTAAAACCGTCCATCACCAGCTTTTTAATCCTCGTCATTACTGTGAATGAGTCGCGCTCATTAGTATATAAATGTTATTGGACTGCAGAAAACGTTCTGGGCGGCACGAAGCGTCCTTTAATAAGGAATTATCGCGCAGGTGACTATAAAAAATGCGCAATGGCTATGATACTCTACGAGTGTGAGACACTCAAACGCTCAGCGGCTTCGCAGTTTGGGGTTTATTTTAAGGATTACGTGATCACCACAGCAAGCAGGCCGAGAGAAAGCCGCTAGAAATCGCCCAGCTTTTGTTGGCCAGCAGCATTCTGTAAAATCCTGTACGGCGCCCAGGATTTACGAAACAACTTCGCATGCGTCTGCCAACACTCTTTGAGAAAAGGCTTTGTTTTAGGATCAGTAAGATAGCCAGAACCAAAATCAACACCAACCTCTTTATGCAATGCCGCAACAATACGATCTCTTGTCACTTTAGCAAGAATGGACGCCGCAGCGACAATCGGATAATTGGCATCAGCCTTATACTCGCAAAAAATTTCTTGAGGTTTTTGAATCAAACGTTCAAAAATATATTCCTTATACGCGCGAATATTTCTTGAAGGACAGTCAACAATTACTGTAGTCGGACGAAAATGATTTATCAGATCAACAGTATAATCAGCCTCAAGCCAGTTGAAATTATTAAACCGCACTGCTTTATCAATTATTGCAGGAGAAATCTCGACGATACGAAACTCATCCTCAGTCAAGGCATTTACTAACTCGTCAAACAAATCCTCGCGTTGCTGCGGCGTCAGAAGCTTTGAATCCTTTACATTCATCTGTTCAAGAACACCAAGATCTTTGACACAGACCGCGGCCATCACTAATGGACCAATAATGGGACCTTTACCCGCCTCGTCGATACCAAAAAAAGTCATGCAGGATTCCACCCCCCAATAGCGTCATAGAATTCTCTATCTCCTCTTGAGGGTCGCGCACACCTTCTCGTCTGCTCTCGCTGATCTTCGATAGGCACATAGAACGAATATAACTCGGGAGACTCCACATCCTGCATAATGCGAGCAAAACCAAGAACATCGGTCTTACCAACCTTACTATGTGGTTGACCTTTCACAGAAGTTGCCAAAGTTCTATAGTGCCAACCAGCATCTAAAGCAAACCTCACTACCTCGTGACGATCTGATGATTGAAAATCAACACGGTACCACACATCACGACGCTGGTGCGCTTTCTTATTGCCACCATCGTGTTCAAAACTAATCTGTACAGCAGCAGAGCTCATACCCAGTTGGGAAAGAAAATCCTATATAAGAATTCCTGAAACTTAGCGCAAATGGATCTCGAGAATATCGCCATCCTCGAGAGGCTTATCGAGTTTGCGAATGATCTGTCCTGCAAACTTACTGCTACCCCACATACGCGCCAGCTTGAACTTATCTCGAAAACTGCGATGAATCTTATCACAAATCGTTCCAATAGTAGCGCCACGCTGAACAATCATGGGCTCTTCAAGATCTGCTGGTTTGTTGCGCTCCTTGAGATACACACGAATGAACTGCAAACGATCATAAATAAGACGCTTTAACGCATTAATATTCAACCCTGTTTCAGCACTTATCTCAAGATCGGGATTAACAATCTCGCGGACATACTCCTGCTGCTCCTCATTTAAAAGATCGATCTTGCTCACGACAGAAACCGCAGCACAATACTTGCGATTGCGCTTGATCGCATCAATAAATTGATCAACAGTCACATCATCGCGAAACAACACATCAGCATTGTTGATGCGAAACTCTCGAAGAACCGACACTATCGTCTCTTCGCGCATTTTTGTAAGAGGCACAGTGCTCGAAATGCTAATGCCGCCTCTGCCTTTCTTGGTGATCTTCACATCGGGCGGTCGCTGGTTGAGACGCACACCAAAATCATGCAGTTCATTGCGAATCACATCATGACATTCAGGGTGCAATGCATCAACAAGCACAACAACAAGATCTGCACTTTGCACAGTACCTAGTACTTCTTTGCCACGACCTTTGCCACGACTCGCACCCTGCAAAATACCCGGCACATCAAGTACCTGTATCGTTGCATGATTGAAATGAAGCACGCCGGGAACCACATCAAGAGTAGTAAACGCAAACTGTCCTACCTTGCTATTAGCACCGGTAAGTTTGTTTAACAGAGTCGACTTACCAACAGACGGAAAACCAACAAGAATAACAGTAGCATCACCACTCTTTCTGACAGAAAAACCGCCACCACCACCCTTTTTGGAAGATTCCTGTTCGAGCTTTTCACGAAGCTTCGCTATACGGGCCTTTACCACACCAAAATGATGCTCTGTAGCCTTATTGTACTGCGTCTTACGCAGTTCATCTTCAAGTTCCTTAATACGGTCAGCAACACCCATTTTATGCACTGAAAATCACGATTTCCCCTTATAAATCTTTCCTTTTTTACCACTTATAAGAGATTACTTACTGCGTCGATGTACTCGCTAACCTTTAAAAGCACCCACTCCCTTTCTGGCCGCATGACACTGGCAGCAAGCGTACAAGAGTGGATGATCAGAATAACACTACTCATCACCATCCTCTTTTTGGGTTTAATTATCGGCCGCGTCATGAGAAAAATAATCTCGCGCATGTATACAGAAGCAGAATCAAGACAAATCATCAAACTAGGATGGGGATTACTACTGACCATCATAGCAGAATACAGCGCGTATGCCATAGCACTCATCCTCATCACGAATAATCTCGGCATTACGCACTACGTTTTTGGCACCCTTGGCATCCTGCTCGCAGTTCTTTTACTCATCAACACCATCCTGCAACTGCTCTTTAGCATACCAAATCTCTGGGCACGAATCGCTCTTCGAAAAGAGCTCGTCGTCGGAACACGACTGCGAAGAAAAGGAATGAGCGGAACCATCATAGTCAAAAGACTGACACACGTCACGATCAAATCAAAAGGGGAACTCTTTCAAGTACCTTATTACTGGCTGCGATCTACTCGTTTTCAAGCAATGTCGCCACACTAAACAATTGCATACGCGTATCAGACTGCACATGCTCGTGCTCGGCAAGCTCCTCCAATTCGCCAAGAGCCCGACTAATACGAAGCGACATCTCCACAGAACTCTTAAGAATACCGATCACGCGAGAAATATGTTCGCGAACAGTCCGAGGAACACAAGGATCATCGGCAAGATCACAAAGAACGTCAATCGCTTGCTCCAGTTTTGCCATCTTCAAACACGACCTTACGAAGCTCGTCAGCCTTGGCCTTGAGCTGCTCTTCTTGTTTTTCAACCGCCTTAATACGGAGTTCGAGCACTTCTTTTTTATCACCAAGCTCTTTTTGCAAACGCTCCTTTGTCGTCGATACCATGATATTGCCAACAATCTTATACGATTTTTCAGATCCTTCCAGTTCAGACAACGCATTATCAATCTCTACAAGCTGTGACTGAAATTGCTGCTTTTGAGCAAGAAACTGCTGCAAATTTTGATCTATACGAGTTAATTCCGCTACCCGATCTTTCGTGCTATCAGACATACTACACCGCCTTGACAACGGTCTTTACAGAACGAGACTTGAACAACACTTTGCTGCCACAATAAGGACAGCGAACACGACGACCCATAAGGTCGGGACTGATTTTTTTATCACAAAGAAAACAAGTGTACTTTACCATTATTCAAGATCCTCATCTTCGGGCTCTTCTTCGACAAACTCTATAACGTGCTCCTGCTTTTCTTGAATCACCGGCTTAATCGGCGCAACTTGATACGCGCGACCAGTGAATTTCGCATCACACTTATGACACACAAAAATACCCATAGCGACGCGCTTTACTTTGTCATACAAACAAAAGGGACACTTCGTAGACGCACGCTGCATAGCCTCGATTTTCGCAAGATTATGCTTAACGGTACGTCCATAGCGCACACCAAAGCGCTTTGCCGAGCCGAGCTTGCTTTTCTTTGCCATAGAAACCCCTATTTTCCATTTTAGAATTGGATCCCCTTTTAAAGGTTTCGCTCATAGTTCTGCCGGCAGTGCAACTAGCTTTCAGCGAAGCGCGTACAACCTATACTGGCTTGAAGTTCATCACTCCTCTAACCCAAAGTACACGCGGCGATTATTCTTGCCCTTATTCTCCCCTTTTAAAAAGACGAGCGCACCACACTCTTTGAGGCTCTTGACGTGCGTGCCACCGTCGGCCTGTTCATCCACATCGCCGATCTTGACAATACGCAAATCCTTAACAGAGGGCGGCAGGACATTAGCAAGCTTTACCAGTTTGGGATTGTTCAAGGCCTCTTCGCGAGGCAGCATATACGTTGTTACGGGAATATCTTCTTCGATGTACTTGTTCGCCAGGTCAAAACACTCTTGAATTTTTTGCTTATCAAATTCTTCAAGATTGAAATCAGTACGCGACTTTTCAAGGCCCAGTTGGTGACCTGTAATAAGCGCGCCAAGTTTTGCTGCAATGATACCTGTCACAACATGAGACGCAGTATGCATACGCATCATACGATAACGACGAGACCACTCAAGAACTCCCCTTACAACCGATCCAGGTTTCAGTCCAGATCGCTCAACCTTATGGATCGCCTTACCTTCCTTCTTGAATACCTCACACACCACAAATGATTCGTCCGTCACCGTATCAACAAGGACGCCGCGATCGTCCAACTGCCCACCACCTCTCGGATAAAAATACGTCTGATCAAGAACGATCCCCGTCCCATCAATCACTTCAATAACAGTAGCCGCAAACTCTTTAGTATACGAATCTTCAAGATACAATAATTTTGTCATGCAAGAAAAAGAAAAGAAAGAAAATAAAAAGCTTATGCACGAGCCTGCGCGTGCAGTTGTGCAAAAATACCGCGCCGTTGCGTTAGTTGTTCAAACGTACCGTCCTCTACGATACGGCCTTTTTGCATAACAACAATACGATCCATGTTTTTCAGTGTCGACAAGCGATGCGCAATGATGAGCACCGTTTTTTGCAAAGCGTCAACAGCACGTTGGACATCGCGCTCAGTCGCAGTATCAAGACTGCTTGTTGCCTCATCAAAAATAATACAAGGCACATCACGATACAAGGCCCGCGCAATACCCAAACGTTGGCGCTCACCACCACTAAAACAATAGCCCTTCTCGCCGATAACCGTCTTGTGACCTCTCGGCAAACGATTGACTACCGACTGCAAACCACTGTCTCTAATCGCCGCATTCACTCTGTCAGTGTTTACCGCCATACCAACTGCGATATTGCGAGCCAGCGTATCGTTAAAGACTTCTGCATCCTGCAAAACCGCACCGATCTGTCGTACTCTGGAATGACGGGTAAAAGCATTAAGATCAATGCCATCAACAAGAATACGACCTCTTGTCGGCGTATACAATCCCAGCAATAATTTTGCGACAGTTGACTTGCCACTGCCTGATTTGCCGACAATACCAATACGATCATTTCTCATAATCACGAGAGAAAAATTCTTGAGCACCCATTTATCCCGGTAGCGAAAACTCACCCGATCAAACACCATCCGTTTCCAGTCCTTTGGCATCACTTGCGAACCTTCCACTTCACTTTTCCCGTCAATGATGGTCATCATACGGCCCA
>WJJS01000010.1 GCA_014729505.1 Candidatus Woesearchaeota archaeon | reverse complement strand
GTTTCATCTCAAAATCCTTCTGAACAGCATCGTATCGAGCAAGAAAATAATCGCAGACTTGTTGCGCTTGCAAAACAGCACCAGATTCCACTGTCAACGATTTCCCAGCTCGTGTCATTATGGTCGCGAAGTTTGTTGCATAAACCGTTCTTTTTGTATCATGTGCTGCGATCGCACATTTTTGTGAGAGGTTTTGCAACACTTATTCCTGTGTATGAAGAAATCCATCGAATCATGAAAGTAAAGTATGTTGTTCTTGGTCATTCTCACAAAGCTGGTCGTCGAGGTCCTTTTTTTAACACGGGAACCTGGACGCAAATAGTGCGTGCAGATCATATTGCTACGATCGGCAAACGGTTGAATTACGTGCATATTTCTAATGGTCGCGCGCGTTTGAGGGAGTGGAAATAGGCAAGAGTTAAAAGCAGGTTTTTTTTACTATTTTCATGCTCATCCACCCTTCCATTGAAGCGATAGATCTCGCATTGTTTTTGAAAAAAGAAAAGGTCTTGGTTATTTGTGATCTTCATATTGGTTATGAGCAGGCGATGAAAAAGGAAGGTATTCTTGTTCCTCGCACACAAAAGCAGCTCATCATTTCTCGACTCCAACAAATCCTTGAGAAATTCAGGCCAAAAACGATCGTTATTAATGGCGATCTCAAGCATGAATTCGGCAGTATTAACAAACAAGAGTGGCAAGATACTATAGAGATTCTCGATCTTTTAAACGCGAAAGGTGAGGAACTTCTTATCGTTGAAGGAAATCACGATCCTCTTCTTGAACCAATTGCAGCAAAACGAGACATTAAGTTGCTCAAGGAACATAGAGTCGGCAAAGTGCTTATCGTTCACGGAGATACTGTTCCCAACAAACTCGCACCAATTGTTATCATCGGCCACGATCATCCGGCAATAGTATTGCAAGACGGTGCAAAACGTGAAAAGTTCAAGTGTTACCTGAAAGGAACATTCAAGAAGAGCACGCTTATTGTACAACCGTCATTCCAACCGCTTGTTCAAGGAACTAATGTTCTTGAAGATCAGATGTTAAGTCCTCTTATTGCATCAACAAAGAATTTTGAAGTGTTTATTGTTGACGAAGAAACCGGTGATGTGCTGCCGTTTGGTAAAGTACGGAATTTCTTACCGCAATAGTTATGTTGTGTAGTGTTTATCTGTCAAAATGAGTGGGTGGGACTGCTTTTGATTTTTTTTGTAGGAGTATCTTTGAAGTGGTATTCTAAAAGGTCATTTCTGAGAGATTGTAGTGTTGAAGTTTAGTATGCGCGGTGATAGTCAAAATACAGTTTCACAGCGATTTCGCCAGGTGCTTTTTGAATTCTTTTAATGAGGTCTTGAGGTATTGAGGGTATGTGGCGCACGGGTAAATCAGGCTCGTCATGGTGTAACGTTGCCATCAAGTCTTGGGCCAGTGTTTCATAACGCCTTAATTTGTCCGCCAGTCCAAATCGTTGTGAGAGTTCAAAACCTGATTCTTCAAAGAAATCTGAACATCTTTGAAGAGCTTGTACAGAAGCAGTCACGCTTTCCTGTAGTACTTCATATGCCATATGTAATGCAGCCATATTGCCCCAAAAAGGCGCATCCACACATCGCTCATGTATTTCAGCATAAGATCTTGAACCCTCTAGTATTTGCACCATACTGTCTTGAAGTCTCCAAATTAGCGCATTCGATGTTTCAGAACCTTGAGGAAGATCCTCGGTAATGAGTAGTTGTGGCATAGTTCAACTCTGCAAAAATGTAGTTAAAAGGTTTTGCTAAATGATGTAGTTTCCTAAGAAAAAAAGGTCCGCCAAAGAAAGAAAGAGTTTCAGTTTTTGGCGGACACTAGTGAGTGAAGACTATTCGTATTCTTCAAAGTCAAGATCTTCGATTACTACATCCATCTCTTTCAGGTCCGTGATGAATGCAGGTATCTTCATAAATCATCCTCCACGTCAAAGTACTCATCTCGCGCTTGTTCTGCGCCCATTTCAAAGGCCTGCTCCCACGGAGATGTCTCATCAACGAGTTCTTCTTCCCAGGGGTCGAAGTCCTCTTGCTCTATACGGTTCCAATCTATTTTTATTTCGCGTGCGGGTACAGGACTAATCTTTCGATTTAGCTCACGATAAATGTTTCGTGCCATACATCCCCCCTCCTCATAATGTTGTATTACGAGATGTATATGGTAAAGAGCGATGTGATATATATTTTCTCATTATATTTTATATAGATTATAAGGGTTTGCCAAAATTATAAAGAATAGGAATGTTTATATAGCACTTTGAATATGCATTATACATTCGGGGGGTTTATGAAACGTAAGGTTATTCAAATCGCCAATTCAACACAGCTAGTGTCGTTGCCGCGCTCCTGGGCCTTGCAGCATGGCGTAAAAAAAGGTCAAGAACTCAATGTGGATATTCAGGATAGTTCCCTCATTATCTCCACCGCTTCTCGAGAATCAACACCAAAGACTGCTTCAATTGACGTTTCCGGATTTCACAATCGCAGTATGCGCATTATTGGAGCGTTCTATCGCGCAGGTTATGACGAACTAAAGGTCTATTTTAATAATTATCAGGAGCTTCAGTTTATTCAAAATGTTGTGCGCGAAGGCTGTATAGGCTACGAATTGATCGATCAGGGCAAGAATTTCGTGCGCATTAAGAAGGTGTCTGACGCTATTGATGAGGAATTCGATCATGTCTTTCGACGTCTTGTAATGTACATTATCACAATGGGGCGTGAAACGTATGCTGCAATGCAGTCACACGATAAAGATCAGTTGCGTTTTGTTATTGATATGGATCGCGGCGTAAACAAATTCACTGATTTTTGCGGCCGAATTATTACGATGACATCAAAACCCGGTCAGCACACGCTGTACCATGTAGTCATGGAAGTAGAAAAGATCGGGGATTCATTCAAACACATCTGTCAGCATCTAGCTGCCACCGATCTCGAGGTGTCTAAACAATTGCTTACTATTACAAAAAAGGTCAGTCTTTTTGTCGAGCATCTTCATGATTTACTGTTTAAATTCTCTAAAGAACGCATTACTGCACTTTACACGTTAAAGAACGATATTGATGAATCGCTGGACGCATATATGGCGACATGCACGCGCCAGGAGGCACAGATCATGTTTGCTCTTCGTAACATTGCTGAATCCATTGATAGTATTGATATGCCTTTGATTATTACTCAGGCATTGCGTGGTGATTTGCCGGATCTCATGGCGAAGAAAAAATCATGAATCAAAAGATATATTGATGAGGTCTCTTCCCGCGAGTGTTTCGTAAAGTGTCTTGTCTTCCAATTCTCGAAATGCGCGGGCCACTCTGCGTGAATGGATACCAATGTAATTTTTTAATGTTCTTTCTGCACTTTCGTATATTGTTTGTATTCTCGGCGGAATATCTTGTTCGCCTTTGAGAACTCTTCGCACTCCTGTTAATCGCTCTGCTTGTAGTGCATGAACATACCAGTGTCTTTCAATACTTGCAGCTCGTGCAGCATTGAGGAATTCCTGATAACTGTATCCTTCTTGTTCAAACGCCCTCATAGCAACCGATCGTAGTTGATTATACGATCCTATTCTTGCTTTTCTTACTGCATCAAATAAGTGTTCTGCAGGCTTGCCATGCGCTTGAAGATGCTGGCCCAGTCGTGTGGCAGCCCATCGAAGGTACAAATCTCGCTGCATGGAATCCGGCAGTCCTGTAAGTTCATGAGTAACTATCATTGCGACATCTGTCAGCCCGTTTCGTTTGTCTGTTTTTGTGAAATCTACTCTGGCCTTTTCTATGTCGTGGGGATTGGTAAAGAGAGCATTGGAATACATTCGTCGTCGTAAACTGTTGTCGATATTTGCGTCACTCCACCAGACCATTTGCCATTCAGGTCCATTATGAAGGTGATAACTTACCTGTCTGTCAAACTGCGTCCGCAGACGTGAATATTCCCGTTGTGATACGTGACGTCCTCTTAGATTTTCCAAGAAACCCAGACCCCTTAAGAAGAGAAAAGTGTGAAATTCAAGACCTCTTTGAGGATCTCTTTCAAGAAAATAATCGTGTTCATACACATTGTCTAGTTCAAGCACTCGCGTACCCACCTCGTGCAGTGCACTTGTCATGTCAACCAGTGATTCTGCGTAGGCAAAGCGTACACCGACGTGATGAGATCCTCCCGAGTCCTGCAGGCCAAGAAAGTCTTCGTATGTTCTTTTGAAACCTTCCATAAATGGGTATACTAATACTCCTTGGTTTGCTCTTCTTCCCTGCAATAATCGTACAAAATCCGGAATGTGTATGTGTTTTCCTGTGATTGTTTGAAGCTCGTCCTTATGAGCCTGTAATCGTTCAAAATTGGCGACCTCTTTTACAGCAGATTCTAGATCACTTACTGGTTTAAATGTGAGATAATTAGCAGTATATCGTCGGGGTTGCCGTGTTCCTGCAGCATAGATTCCTATGTCTGATCCTTCGTGTGACATGAGTCCTGTCACGATGCCACCTTCTGTCACCGGAATGCTTCGTAGCGTTGTGCGCGCACTTTGTCCTTCCTCGAAAAGACCTTGCCATATGTTGTACGCTTCTTGTATAGCATTTTTTGTTCCTCTCTCTGCAAGCGCTCCAAGAAGATAGATTTTGGCGTCAAAGAGTTCTGGATTTGTCTCTAATGCTTTTCGCAGCCAACTTATGGCGTCACTAAGATGTTTTCGTCGAAGAGCTGACGCTCCCAGAATGCTTTCTCGTCGGCCTCCGCCGTTTCCTGTCTGCTTGGCTATTTCTTCTGCATGATCCAGTTCGTTGCGTGCCAGACTGACTTCTGCAAGATCTAGTTTTATCGTGTTGTTTTCCGAATCAAATGATAATGCTTCTCTCAAAACTTCCTGTGCTTTGTCACAATCACCTAAAGAGAGGTATGCCCTTCCTAATTCGTGAAGAAGTGAAGGATCCTGTCGGTGTGATAAACGTACTTCTTCTTCCAGTGCAGAAATGCGACTATCAAGTAATCGTCCTGATGTTCGCTGAAATTCTCCATTATTTCCCATTCCAAGGTCTTGATACGCAGCATCACTGAGTGAGACAAACCGGGTAAAATCCGGTGAAGCACTTGATGGACCGTGCAATGTCCTTTTGTCATCAATGCGTGCATAAATAGCAACACCTGAACTCATTGCTCCAGTAACAACATCCCATTTCTGTGTTGCTTCAAGATCGACGACAACTCCTGCATAGCTGCTAAGATCTTTTTCTTTTGGCATTGTTCCGTCGCTTTGTGTTTCAACACGATAATTGGCTGCTTCAAAACGTTCTCTTACCGCTTCTTTTACTTCCTGCTTATCAGTAACAATGAGCACTTGAGGAGCATCATTTTTACTGTCCCCCCTTCGCTTTTGTCGGCGTCGATGACGCCTGGTTCTACCTTTACCCATATCTTGATTCGTCTTCACCGATTTTGAATCCGCTGACGATGCTTTATAAGGTTTTCCAATACTTTATATGGTTCAGTTGCCGGCACCCCTAGCTTTCTTCTGTCTTTTCGGTCATGGTATAATCCATGAAAATCTGATCCGCTCGTCTCGAGCTGCACTCCGTTTTCTGTTACTGCCTTTCTCATGTCATCTATCTGTTCTTTAGTTGAACGTAAATTAACCACTTCTGCTCCCATGAGACCGCAAGCCCATTCCTGTAAGAGTCTCATTGTTGCTACAGAATCGCAGGACTTCGAATATGGCATGACAGGCACTGCGCCAAGGATTAACAATCGTTCTATTACTTCTTGTGTCGTTGGCAGTACTTCCAGGTTTATCGGATGATACGCGTCACATCCCGGCGAGAGATATTCTGTTATGACATCTGATATTCGCCAATGTCGGGGAATATCGATTTTGTTATCGTCTCTAAGATACAGTATTGCCGAAGCAATGTGTGGTTGGAACACTCGTCGGGCAATACCTGTTTCACTGAGTACTTCCTGCATGGTAATTGGCCATTTGTATTGCTCGCGAAGATCGTCTACCATGAGTTTTGCTCTTTTCTCGCGCGGTTCTACTTGGCGCTCAAACACTTCATTAAACCATGGATCGCTTGCGGGCATGAAGTAGGCGAGTAAATCAAAACGTCTTCCGTCGAGTCTTGTCGAGATCTCGGCTCCCTGTATAAGAAAAGTCCTGTAGGACGCTACTAATGCGTCTGTTGCTGGACTGTTTTGCATAAAAGAAACTGGCATGGGCGGTCCCTGATATTCCAGTAACGGCATGCCCTGATGTGGAGCTCCCGGATCTGCCGGATCAATGCAACAGGCTTTTGTGTGAGGGTGTCCATCAGAGAATTCTATTTCGGTTACTCTGCGAAGTATTCCTTCGGCGTAACCTTCCTTTAATTGTCGTAATCCTGGTGTGTCGTATCCTCTTGTCGTGTCGTGATCGGTAAATGAAATGACTGAAATAAGTCTTTGGGGGTTGTTTGCCCTATCCAATAGTACGTCTGGGGTGAGATAACCGTCGGACCATTTTGTATGCACTTGAAGATCTACGCGATACTTTGTATCTGGATTTTCATCTATCTCCACACCTCTCGGTAGCACTTCGTCTGGATCACTCGCCATATGGTATAAATATACGTTTTTATACTTTAAAAGGCTTTCCTAAGCCTTGTGCAGTCTCGTCGTAATAAAACATGTTATTCTTACGATATGTTTAAAAAGGAATTCTTATCTTGCACTGCCATGCCTAGCGAAAGAGAGCTCATTGCTGAGCGAAAAAAGAAGTTGGAGGAGTTGCGAGAACAGGGTATTAATCCTTATCCTTACGTTTTTTCAACAAGCATTACTTCAAGTGCTCTTCGTGAAAAATATGAACGCCTAAAGCACGAGGAGAAGACAGATGATAAGGTCAGCATTGCCGGAAGAATTGTTGCACTTCGTCGGATGGGAAAAGTTACTTTTGCCCATTTGTTAGATGATGATGGCCGTATTCAAATTTATTGCTCTAGTAAAACCACTGATAATTATGGTCTTCTCAAACTTCTTGATCGAGGCGATTGGATTGGTGTTCAGGGTATTGTTTTCAAGACGAAAACAGGGGAAATAACGATAGAAGTTAAGGAAGTAACGGTGCTCTCTAAATCCCTCAGACCTTTGCCTGAAAAATTTCACGGACTCAAGGATAAGGAGACACGCTATCGTAAGCGTTATCTTGATCTCATCATGAATCCTGACGTGAAGAAAGTCTTTTTACAGCGAGCCGTAATTATCAATACAGTGAGAAATTTTCTTAATCATCGATCATTTGTAGAGGTGGAGACACCTGCAATTCAGGCACTCTATGGCGGGACAAATGCCCGTCCTTTCGAGACGTATATTAACGCGTTTGATGAGAAGGTATACATGCGGGTAGCTCCCGAACTCTATCTAAAGCGTCTTGTCGTCGGCGGTTTTGGGAAAGTGTATGAGATAGGTAAGAACTTTCGAAACGAAGGCGCAGATCACTCTCACAATCCGGAGTTTACCATGCTTGAGTTTTATGAAGCGTATGCTGACTATCATAAAATGATGGATACTGCTGAAGAATTGTACAAAGAAATTGCACAAGCATTGTACAATTCTACCAAGGTTCCTGTCGGCAATGACTATGTTGATCTAAAAGGAAAATGGCCTCGCATTACGATGACAGACGCCATTTCACAACATGTTGGTATTGATGTGTTATCCATGTCTGAAGCAGAACTGAAGGATTTCCTGCGAAAAGAACGTATTGAGTGTCGCGGAACATTATCAAAAGGTTTGATGATTAATGCTGTTTTTGAAAAACAGGTCGTTCCAAAGCTAGTATCGCCTCAGTGGATTATTGATTATCCTAAAGAGATTTCTCCTCTGGCAAAACCTCACCGTGAAAAGGAGGGTTTTGTTGAACGATTTGAGTGTTATATTGGCGGTATGGAAATCGGTGATGGATGGTCTGAAATCATTAATCCCTTGGAGCAAAGGGATCGTTTTGAGCGCGAACAGCAGGCGATGCGCGATGGCGATACTGAAGCGCATCCTCTCGACGAGGATTTTATTGAAGCTCTTGAATACGGTATGCCTGTACTTGGCGGTATTGGTATCGGTATTGATCGTTTAACGATGTTTTTTACAAACAACGAGAGTATTCGTGATGTTATGTTGTTTCCTTTTATGAAACCTTTACATGAAAAAGAAGAGTGTTTTGAAAGTCCTGAATATAATCCCGAGGTTAAGCAGTGAAGAAATGGTTTCTTATCATTGTGGTTCTTGCAATTATTTCAGGGGTGGTGTTGTTTATGAATAAATCAAATGAACCGTCTGGAGCTGCATCTGCAGGTCCTGTAAAAGTCAAATTGGAAACAAGTATGGGCGATATCGTCATCGTGTTAGCACCGGATATGCCTCTTACCGCAGGTAATTTTAAGTCTTTAGTCGAGAAAGGGTTCTATGATGGTGTTATTTTTCATCGCGTCATTGATGGGTTTATGATTCAGGGTGGTGATCCTACCGGCACAGGAATGGGCGGTCCGGGTTACACCATCAAAGATGAGTTCACTGATCACAACAAGAATGATCGCGGCACTCTTTCTATGGCTAATGCAGGCCCAAATACTGGCGGCAGTCAGTTTTTTATCAATCTCGTTAATAATAACTATCTCGACGATAAACACCCTGTTTTTGGACATGTCGTTGAAGGAATGGATGTTGTAGATAAGATAGCTAAAGTGCAAACGGATCAAAGTGATCGCCCTGTGCAGGAAGTGAAGATTATCAAAGCAACGATAATTTAACTATTGCGAACAGTATGTATTGAAATCTTATGTGTTGATGAATCCTTGTGACCCGAGCGTTCCTTTGTGGCACGGACATGGAGTTTCTGGCGGTATAGTGTCGAGCATGTAGGTCTTGCACGTTGAACAGTTGAACTGTCCTTGTTGTTCTTTTTGATATTCGGGCTTTACTGGTGCTGTGTGGCCCCATACTTCGATTGGCGAGCATGTTCTGCTGAACTCGACGAGAATTTTTTTCTCAGTTACTTTGCACTTTGGACACCATAGCACTATCCACAGTCCGTCCACTTTTTTTCCGCCGACGTGTGGCTCTTCTTTTCTTCCAAAAACTGTCTTTCTGTATTCTTGCGGACCGCCCAATTCTATAGTTTTTTTGCACGCATTGCATGAGTATACTGCATATCGTCCCATATCATTGCCATGTGTTAAGCACATTTAAAGGTTGGGGCAGATCCTTTGGAAAGGCTTTTAAGCAACTTTCTGTTACATTTTTTTTATGGCAATTGATATTATTACAGTGGGCTGGATTGTTCTTGGAATTATTGTTGTTCTTTTTTTGTTTGGTGTTCGTGTCGTGCGACCTGTTGATCGCGGTCTTGTAGAACGTCTTGGCAAGTATAAACGGTTGGCCAATCCCGGTTTTCACTGGATTATTCCATTGGTTGATCGCATGATTAAAGTTAACATTACTGAACAGATGGTTGATTCCAATCCTCAAGAGGTTATCACTATGGATAATTTGAATGCTCGTGTTGACCTCGTCGTGTATTTTCAGGTTAAGGATTCTGAAAAGGATATCAAGGCTTCACAGTATAATGTCAATAATTATCGTTCTCAGATTGTGAGTCTTGCGCGTACCACTGCCCGCAATGTTATTGGTAATTTGAGTTTTGAGGATACAAACAGCAAACGTCACGAGTTGAATACAAAGCTTGAAAAGGATCTTGATAAACAGACTGAGGCGTGGGGAATTCGTGTTGTCCGAGTCGAGCTCAAAGAGATTGATCCGCCAAAGGATGTGCAGGAGCGTATGAATAATATCATTAAGGCTGAAAAGGATAAAAAGGCAGCTGTTGATTTTGCACAGGCAGCAGAGACTAAGGCGGATGGTGATAAGCGAGCATCAATTAAGATTGCTCAGGGTAAGGCAGAGAGCATTCGTTTGGAAGCCAAGGCTGAAGCTGATGCCGTCGAGATGAAGGCTTCTGCGCAAGGCAAGGCTATTGAGCTTATCAATACTTCCGCTGCAAAGTATTTCAAGGGTGATGCGCAATTGCTTAAGAAACTTGAAGTGGCAGAATCGAGTCTTGCTAGCGGTACAAAGTATATTGTGCCTTCGGGTTCTGATATTGTAAATGTCATTTCTGAAGCTGCTGGCGTTACTCCGCTTCCTAAGAAAAAGAAATAATGATTCATCTGTATCTTATTCGACACGGACAAAGCTTAAGCAATACTGAGGAGGATTTGATTGGTGGACGTCAAAACGATACTCCTCTTACTGCTACAGGTATTCGTCAGGCTCAATTGCTTGGTGATCGTTGGAAAAAAATGGGTGCGCATTTTGACAAGGTGTTTGTGTCTCCTGCAAAGCGTACTTTAGACACTGCGAGGATCTCTCTAAAAGCAATTAATCGTTCTGCTGATCTTGAGATCCGAGATACACTCCAGGAATTGACACATGGCCAGTGGGATCGTCAGGTACGATCTAAAATTTATACTCCAAAACTGTTGGCGGTGATTAATGCCAATAATTGGGAATTCACTCCTCCAGGTGGTGAGTCTCAGCGAATGGTTGAGAAGCGTATGCTTTCATGGCTGCAGGATGATATTTTTTCTTTAAAGGAAGGTACTTTTGCAATGTTTGGTCACGGCATGGCTATCAAATGTCTTTTGAGGGGTATTTTTGGCTTTGATAGTACACACACGTACAAGATAGTCCTGCACAATACTGCTATTACTGAACTCAAGTTTTCTGAGCGCGGCTGGCATCTTGTTTCTGTCAATGATACTGCTCATTTGTATGGGCATTATTGAGCAAATAGCAAACATTTAAGAAGGAATGGCGAGGTCTTGCCAATTCTCAGGTCAAATAAATGATTTGAAGGAGTAAAAGAACATGAAAGGAACAGTAAAATGGTATAATAAAGTGAAGGGCTACGGCTTTGTTCACGGAGAGGATGGTAACGATTATTTTGTTCACCACACACAACTGCCCGAAGGGAAGGTTTTGCGCGAGAATGATGTCGTGCATTTCGAACCAAGCAAGACTGAGAAAGGTTTGCAGGCAACAAATATCCGTACAGGTGATGAACCTTCTGATATCCCTGAAACTGACAAGTCTGACGCTTCTGAAGATGATTCTGGCGATTCATCTGATGATGTAGATGATTCGGATGATTCATCTGATAGCGACGATTCAGAGGATACTTATTAGAGCGATTTCGCTCTTTCTTTTTTTACCACGTTTTTTCTTCGACCCAGTTTTCTGATCGTGAACGTTCCTTTCTGACAGGTCGCTGTTCTCGTCGCGGTTCATGTCGTCTTTCTCTTCGTCCGCGCTGCATTCTGCCAGGTTTTCCTCTTCCTCGTTGTTGTACGCAAAAAGCCAATCGTTTGAACTGTGGTTTTGGGAGTTCTTTGACCTTTACATCGTAGCGGTGAAGAATATCTCCAAATGCGTCGTGGTCATGAGGTCCTAGTAATGTTACTGCTTTTCCTTCTTGTCCTGCTCGTGCTGTTCGCCCAATACGGTGTACGTATTCTTGTGGATCGGAAGAAAGGTCGTAGTTGAATACATGTGTTATACTGTCGATATGCAGTCCTCGTGCTGCAACTGCGCTACCAATAAGGATCGATTGTTTCCCTTTGTTAAAGGCGTCGATAACTTTTAATCGTCTGCTCTGAGAGAGTTTGCCGTGTATCATGTGCACTTTGAATCCTTCCTTTCGCAGATTGTCTGAGAGAAGGTCTACAGTGCTTCTTTTCGAACAGAAGATGATGACATTGCCACAGTTTTCCTTTCGCAGGAGGTGAACGAGTAATGAGAATTTCTCGTTTGATTTCACATTGTAATAGTATTGTTGTAATTTTCCGCGATCAACATGCGCATCTGATTTTGCCGTGACAGGGTTTGTCATGTATTTTGATTTGATCATGTCGACTTCGTTTGAAATCGTCGCACCAAAGAGAAGTATTTGTCTCTTCTCTGATGTTTGGCTTAAAATCCTTTCCACGTCTTCAATAAAGCCCATCTCTACCATTTTGTCTGCTTCGTCGAGCACAAACATGGAGATTGTTGAGAGATCAACATTTCCTCGTTGCATGTGATCGATCAATCGTCCTGGTGTTGCGACGATGACGTGAGCTTTCTTCATTGCGCGTGTTTGTGGGTCGAGCGACACTCCGCCGTATACTGTTGCGTAGCGTACGCCCATAGTTGTTGACCATTTTTCTAGTTCTCCGCAAATCTGCACTGCAAGTTCTCTTGTCGGTGCGAGAATGATTGCTTGGAGTCCTTTTTTTGTATTAATGCGTTCCAGAAGTGGCAGTCCAAATGCTGCTGTTTTTCCAGATCCGGTCTTGCTCATTCCTATCACATCCAAGCCTTTGAGTACTGCCGGAATGGCTTGTTCTTGAATGTGCGTTGGTGTGGTGATGTGACACTCCTGTAGAGCGTTTATCGTGGACGGTGAAAGTCCTAATTCTTCAAATGTCATTGTTTCTACTCCTTGGAAATCTCTATTGCGCCAGATCGTGTCTTGCGCGAACCAAAATCACGGGGATTTTGTGAAACAGAATGAGTATACCCCTCTGTTTCTGCCTTCCAATTATTACTCTGAAAAACCTTGTTTTGAGTATATAAATGTTTCGTTTTGGTCGTTTGGTATGTATATTTTTCAGGTTTTACATTGCTATTTTCATAGTGACTAAAATTACATATTACCGGTTCAATTTGTTTAAAAACAAGGAACACATAATGATCTAACTCTTTGGTGACAACTAATCTTTATAATTATTTTTAGTTCTTTGGATGATATGGCTGCTGAAAGCTCTTTATTGCCTCTGTTAATTATTCTGTTCTTTGCCCTAGTAATACCGGAAATGTTCAAGCGTTTTCACATTCCTTTTATGAGTTCCATTATTCTTGTGGGCGCTATTCTTGGTCCTTATGGATTGGGGTATGTAGCCTCCAATGATGTCATTGAATTTTTTGGTTTTCTTGGTATGACGTTTTTGATGTTTATGGCCGGTCTTGAGACGGATATCAGTCAGTTGCGTTCTGTAAGGCTCAAAATTATTATTATGGCCGGGCTAAACGGTCTTATCCCTTTTGGTCTTGGTGTAGGCATTGCACAATATTTTGGATATAGTTGGATGACGAGTCTGCTTCTTGGAACAATTTTTGTCTCGAGTTCTGTAGCCGTTGTTGTTCCTGCTCTTGAAAGTGCAGGGTTGTTTCGCAAAGTGGTTGGCCAGCTTATTCTTGCTTCTATTCTTGTCCTTGATATTTTGAGTCTTATTCTTTTAGCGATTATTCTTCAGCGCGTCGAGGGATTGTCTGCTCTTGGTCCTGCCGCGTTTATCATTGTCCTTTTGGGTTCAATTATTGGATTGTTGGCTCTTACTCCTCATTTGGCAAAGTTTTTGTTGCGAAAAGGTCTTGTTCCCAGTGGTGATGAGCGTCCTATTCGCGCTATTGTTGTCCTGTTTATTGCTGTACTTGCTTTTTTTTCTGCTATTGGCGTGCACCCGATTTTGGCAGCGTTTCTCGTCGGTATCCCCTTGGCTCCCATTATCCGTGCGGGCGAAGTGTACACGCAGATTCATACGCTTGGATACGGTCTTTTTATTCCTGTTTTTTTCTTTGTCGTTGGCATGCAATTAAATTTCAATATTTTTTTGCAGTTTGATGTCAAAAATATGATCATGCTTGCTATTGTTTTTGGATTGATTTTGTCGAAATTTTTGACGGGTTTTTTTGGCGGTCTTCTTGCTCGCATCGGTACTACAGAATCCACTTTTTTTGGTATCGCTTCTACTATCCAAATCACTACCACTCTTGCAGTGACTTTTACTGCGTCAACTCTGGGCATTTTTGATTCTGTTCTTGTCACGTCTATCTTGCTTGTCTCAGTCATCACTACTATTATCGCACCTTTATTGTTGATTTGGTTATCGCCTAAAGTGTCGTAAAGTATAATACTATCCTCTCACACACAACATCATGACAAAAAAAGAGACCCTCCTAAATCCTGACCCGTTACAAGTGACTGAATTAGATTTTTCTCGCAAGGACATTATAACGTTGCCTCATACTCTTGCAAGGTACAAGAATCTTAAGGTTCTTCGCTTCGGTAATAATAGGTTTACTGAGTTTCCTCGCATCATTTGTGAGCTTCCAAAGCTTGAAGAACTTCATTTTGAAGGTGATCAAGACTCTCTTGCTGCAGAGCAAGCATATCGGGAAGGTCGCGACCTTGATATACTTCCTGGCATCACGGTTCTCCCTCCTGAGATCGGTAAGTTGAAGAATCTTAAGGTGTTAATCCTTAGCGATCATTTATTGCGATCGCTTCCAGAAGAACTGGGTTCATTAAAAAAACTCAAATTTCTTGATGTGAGCGGCAATGAACTGGAGAGTTTGCCTTCGACTTTTCCACTCTTGGAAAAACTGTCATTTCTAAATGTTGCAGGCAATCGCCTTACGTCACTTCCAGATCTTTCTCAACTCTCTTCATTGCGTGAGTTCCATTGTGATCAAAATCGTTTGTCGTCTCTACCAAAAATGAAGGGCTTGACTGTACTGACAATGAGCGCTAATCCTCAATTAAAATTTCCTTCTCACATTCTTGACATGAAAGATCTCAAGATACTTCAAGCAGCGATGAATTCTATTGTTACTATTCCTTCAGCAATAGGTAAGCTCAAAAAATTAGAGGATCTTTCGCTATGGGAAAACAAGATTAAACGGTTGCCTAGAGGGCTGAACAAACTTACACGACTAAAAGTTCTAAATCTTTCTCACAATGATTTTGCTTCTTTGCCAGATATTTCTGCGTTGTCCCGTCTCGTATTTTTGCATGTAAATGATAATCCGTTTCTTAAGAACATTCCTAACTGTTTTGCACAGATGAAGCGTTTGCGAGAATTGGGAATCTATCGGTGTCGAAATATGTCTTCTCTTCCCACCTCTTTTGGTTCTTGTTCGTCGCTTATAACGGTCAATCTGTTTGAGAGCGGGCTCAAGAAGCTTCCTGATTCTGTCAAAGGGTGGACGAATCTCAGACATCTTGATGTGAGTACTGCTCTTCTCAGTACACTTCCTCGTTCCATCGCCAAATGGAAGAATCTTGAGTATCTTAATCTTACGATGTGTTTGAACCTAACAACGCTGCCCGACGAGATTGGTGAGTTGTCTAGACTGCAAACGCTTGATCTTGCGATGTGCGATCTTGAAAGCCTGCCGTACAGCATCGGTAAGCTCAAAAATCTGACTGCTCTTTCCTTGCAGCATAATCGGCTTTCTTCCTTACCCGAATCTATGAAGAAATTGCGAAAACTGCGTTATCTGAATCTCGCAAATAATAAGTTCTCTAAAAAGAATCTGCAAAAAATAAAACAATGGTTTGCTCCTGGAATTGTCGAATAGTAAGGGTTTATTCGCTGTTCTCAGTTTTGCCCAGTAGCGTTGCTATATCATACGCTACGTAACACGAAAATGCTGGTTTGTCGCCATCCTGCACTGTGGTGTTTCCATAGAGAAATAAACCGTAACCTCGCACTGCTCCTGATATTGTTAGACTGTCTCTGTTTCTTTCATCCCATCGTCTGTGGTACTGCAGTCCTGCAGTGAGTTGCAGTTCCGCCGGCCAGTCGAAGGTATAATAGGCACCTGCATCAAGCGTATGCGCGTCTTGTTCTCTTCGCCAATTCATTGCCAGTACTGCCTTTCCTCTCTCAAAATCATAGGGAATGATACAGTTCGTAATGTCTGGTATGAGTCGTATCTCATTGAGTCCTGCGTCAGTAGTATTCAATACTGCTGGACCGTGTGCCATTCCAAATGTTGGTTTGTATGCGACTAGCAGATGTATTCCTGCGTTGCGATCAAACGAGGTGTCACCTATTGCTCTAATGCCGAGATCGCCGACAAATAATGTTGCAAGAGCGTTAAGTGCTATGCGATCGTCTGCTTTAGGTATTCCTTCGTAGCGACCGCCTATTCCTGCAAAAAAACAGTTATCTAGCGAGTATCCGATAACTCCTCTTGCGATTTCTGTGTCGCCCAGTCGTGATATGCCTGCTCTTAAGAAAAGATCTTGTATGTCAGTACCTACGTAGAGATCTGTAAGCTGTGTGTGAGTATCTTGTCCTCCTTGCCATTCGAGACTCGATCCGACTATGAGAATATCATCGTCTTCTCGACAGAGTCGTGTTTCAAAGCTCGCTCCAATGCTTGCATCGTGCTTGTCTGTTCGCGCAGCGTACACGTTTGCTCGTGTGTGGCTCGGTCCAAGATCAAAACAGACCTGTGCTCCTCCTAGGGCGCGGCTTAAAGCTCCGGTACGTTCGTGTCCTATTCGAAAAGAAAATTTCTCCTCTGAGAGTAACA
The DNA here is from genome assembly GCA_014729505.1 of Candidatus Woesearchaeota archaeon. Classification (GTDB taxonomy): domain Archaea; phylum Nanobdellota; class Nanobdellia; order Woesearchaeales; family ARS49; genus WJJS01. Next base: position 11,140 of record WJJS01000010.1, on the reverse strand, counting down.
ATCTCTCTTGGTGATAATCATCCCCGTTTCCGTTGCTTTTGTACAAAAAATCCGGTGTTAATGATAGTGTACTTTCTTCTGCCTTTGCTGGCCCTGTGCTTGCTATTGCGGCTATGGCCGCAGCTCCTATTGCTGTCGTCAATCTTGTCATTGTTTGCCCTCCGTTACTTCGTCGAGGTAGTTAGAGAAGACGATATATATTTTTGCTAATATGTTTACATACTAGTAATAATGTATATACTTTACCAAAAACTTTATATACGGCATTTTTCTCGCATATTCTCATGAAACGAAAGCTCATTAAGCAGGGCGCTGCGACAATAATGATCTCTCTTCCGTCGAAGTGGATTAAGGATCGTGGGTTGCAAAAAGGGCAGGAAGTGTCCATTCGTGAAAGCGCGGGCGATCTCGTAATTAGTGCAGATGTGCAGGGTATTAAACGTACAGAAATAACTATTCCAACTGCAAAGGACTATCTTAATCGTTTCATTGACACGCCTTACATTCAAGGGTATGACGAGGTTCTTGTTCACTTTCAGGATCCTGCAGTAATTGACAAAATCACAAGACGCACTGATTTTTTGCTTGGCTTTGAGGTCGTTTCGCAGACGAGCAATTCTTGCCTTGTCAAGAATGTCGCTCAAGGTATGGAAGATCAATTCGACGTTATACTTCGTCGATTGTTTCTTATGGTAACTAATGAAGCACACGAAACGCTTGATGCATTGCAGCACAAGAAATACCATCAACTCCTCAATATTGCGCAGTTGGATTTGATGTGTCACAAGTATTATTTGTTTCTCTATCGATTATTGACAAGACATGGCCATAAAAAGAGGGAACTGCTGCCGAGTTTATATCTTACTATCTGGTCTCTTGAACAGGTTTCTGATCATTTAAGTTATCTCTGTACATTTCTTGCAGATAAAAAAAGAAAACAGAATCTTGTCTTGTGGAAAGAATGTGTTGACATTATCTCGGGTTTTGAGAAGCTGTATTACAAACGTAGCGATCAAGCCAATGCAGTCATGAAAAAGAAGATTGTGAGCTTTTTTACATCGATTTTTAAAGGGAAACAGGATAGAGTAACGACAAAATTGTACACGATAGCAGAAGTATATTTTCAGATTCTGCCGCATATTCTTTGAGGAAAAAAGGATCTGTCCGCGACAAGCGCAGACAGACCCCGGTCCTCACAGAGTGAGTGCTATGGTGCCCTTTTTTCATTAGCAGGACGATAGGGGTGATCACGTAAATATAGTGTTTGCAGGACTGCTAGTCGGGATTCTTCTGAAAGACAGTTAACAAAATATGACTGTCGTATATGATAGTCGTTTTTTCGTTCTGTCTCTCGCACGGTCTCTTCTAATTCTTGTTCGTCTTTTGCAGACCATTCTGGAACATTATGACCTCCTAAACGTGCGGATTGATTATTTGATCGTACACGCGTAAGACTATTTCGTTGCGCTACGAGCATACGGCCTATCATAATATGTTCTCCTTCATGTTTTTCTGCTTCATCCTGTGCCTGTTCTATCTGTTCTCGCCCGCAAAAATAGATGGCTATGCGTTCTTCTTCATCGTCTGCTTGAAGTGTGGAGTATATTCGTGCGGCAACTCGTAAGCTGGCATAGGGATCTTGTAATCGTTGTCTTGGAACTCCGACGCGTTCTGGGAATAATCCTAATACTCCTGCACCTCCTGCTTTCCGTCGTGTGAACGCCTGTTCGCTTTGTCCTTCGAGCAGCATTCCTTGAAGTACATATCTCGGTATGTGTTCTTCTTGTGAAACGAGTTCTATACTATCATCATGTTGTCGCAGCACGTCGTACCGTTTTGGTTTTTCATTGTCAATTGCGTTTCGTCGTATTTCAGGACTTCTGCAGGGACTGTTTGACCATTGCAGGTAAGCCGTTCCCGCAATGCAGGGCAGGATAAAAAACGTAACGGCACATGCTACTTGGCAAATATTGGCACATATTCCTCCTGTGCGCACTGCGAACTCAGAGTGATACTGTACTTCTTTTGCTGTTCGCTGTGATAATGCGTCTTTGAATCCTGATTTCCATTTTGTGTAGAATTGTTGAAATGATTCCAGTACTTCATTTGTTGCTGCGATAATCGTATTGCCCGTTCCTCCTTGCACGATGTCTTCAAGACTCAAAATCCGCACCCCCATCCGTCCATGTTCATTTCCATGTTATCAACAAATCTTCGTACGCGTGGATCAAAATCTTTTTCTCGACTGTAACACCAATAGTTTTGACAACTGCAACGCTCTAACCATTTTCTCGCGGTCTCCTCGTCGGTGATATACGCAACGTATGCGTCTTTGCGGTCGTCAAATAATTTTTTCATTCTATGCAGTCGTAATGCTGCAGCTGCTGTTGCATCAGTGGGTTCGTTCAAATATATTCCTGCAGCTATTGTCTGATCTTCTCGTAAATCGTATTGATTGCCAATATCCCCTTCGAGTTGTCGCACGTTAAGAGAGTACGCAGCCATTTGAAGGCATCCGAGTTCCTCAACGCTTACATTATCATACTGTTTGGCAAATGATTCTTGTGTCCTCATGTCAACGAGCGGGGGCATATCTTTTCTGTATTCTTCTCCAAGACCAATTCCTGTATATGCGTCCGACCATAATTGTGATAATCGTCTGTTTCTCTCTTCTGCTACGACGGTGACGTGACGCTGATGATGCATATGTACTCCGATGGTAAAAAGCGGTACTGCAATGATCGTTGCAGCAAGCAATCGTGGTAGCCAGCGATCTGCCCATCTCCATGCGCGTTCTGTTTTTGTTGGACCGTCCCTTTCGTTAATGATTGTTGTCGGATCAAGATTTTCTATGGAGAGTGTTGCAAATGGGTCTGGTAGTGTTCGTCGTATCGTGTCGAGCGTTTCTGGACCATATACTTTCATGACTGCCATGTCATAGTTTTGGAGTTCGAATTGTTGTCCTACAAATCTCAGTTGATCTTCCAGTCTTGTTCCTCGTATCATATCAAGTGTGTCTGTGTATATGAACCGTGACATGCCGTCGAGGTAGGCTCCGGTCATTTCGTCTGGATGTGTTGCTGCTCGTCCACGATATTTTGCAGCACAGCATAATCGTTCATACACAACCATTTTTTTGTATGCGTTCCAAAAAGCATCTCGTGAGGGCTTGTCAGGTGTTCTTATGTTTTGCAGGAGTTGCTCAATGCGTCGCTCGTGTTCAGCAATGCGTTTTTTTCTGTCACCATAATGTGTCCATTGATTCCATCGTGCAATCTCTGCTTTTTCTTTTTTGATCAGCTTTGCAGTTTCATAACGTCGTGACTGATAAAATGCCAGATCCACGAGTTCCCGTTCTTCATGTTCCTCAAGTCCGCATCGCTTGAGTAATTTTACCAGGTCAAACTGCAAAGGTGCAAACATGACAGATTCCCAGTCTACGAATCGCGGCTTGTCATGACAGAGTATATTTCCTGGATGGCAATCGCCGTGGGAAAATACTTGTGGTAATGCATCAAGATCATTTCCTATACGTTCTTTGAATGCATCAACCAGTTCTTTCCATTTTGTGTTTGCAAGATGTTGCACTTGCCGTGTTGAAAGTGATGGGTTTAATGGTTGAATATAACGCATGACGAATTCATCGGTAAAGGACTGGCTTTTCATGCCGCCTCCAAATCGCGATAGTTCTCCTAAAACAGGAATTGCTGATTGATATTGTTGTCCTTGGTAGGCATGTCGTACGAGTTTGACAATGCATTCTCCCAATAATTGTTGTCGTGAGCATCCTGAATGATGGTGTAGCATGTCGAGCAATGATTTGCCTTCATGATATGGTAATGTTAGCAGTCTGTTGGCAGGATCTGTGGCTAGTGGTTTGTCGATGTCATCGATCACGTTGTGGAGTTGTTCATGTATTCGTCTGTTTGCTTCAAATCCTCTCTGTGATGCTGAGAGTTTTACAAAATGCGTGAATCTTCGGTAATGATCTTTTTCGGGGAGTACAACAGTTGCTTTGTAGATGCCTCCTTCTTCGAGTTTTCCGTGTTTGCATGGAGCGATTATTTTTTCTTCGTACGTTGGTACTGTCATGAGGTTTCGTGTCCACCAACCAGAGTCTTGTGCAAGCTGCTCTAACGTTTTTCGAACTTCTGACATGTCTTCGCCTTGTGATTCAAGATAGTGTATGGTTCCAAGAACTAGCTTTTTGTGAAATCCAGGATAATGTCTCTCACCAAGAACTCTAAAATAACCATTATCACGGTAGAGTATTCTGCGCCCCCTTCTACCCAGAACATGTTTGAGCGCATGTCGCTTGTCTTCTGTGCGGTAGGCCCGCTTAACGTCATCACTATAACTCATTGCTGTAAGGACCGTTGGATACCCCGTTTTTTGTCTTTTTAAGGGTTTCGGGCTAGCTAGGACTGGTGTACAGTTTAACACAGTAAAATAGGGTGGCTTTTTCCATGACTTGGACTGTGGAGGAACGTTGATTGTTCTGGCCGAATTCTTCTGACTATTCTCCACTTGTACAAGCATATGCTTTCAATAGTCTCGAGTCTGACAAGGCAGTGACGATCTTTCTACCCCAAGAACTCGCGTTCTCGCAGTAGAGCTCTTGCAACTCGACAGATCATGACGCGCTGATGCGCCATGCTGTCGGACAAGAGAACTGTTGATTGCACTTGTTTGAATAAATGGTTGAACAAGCACAGGAGTTGGCCATTCGTGCAGTTACAAGTAACATCACCATTCCTAAACCCGTTTAAAAAATGGTATGTCTTCAAGATCTTTAGTAAGCCAGTCACCTTCCATTTTCAACACTTTTTTATGTACTGCTTGTTTCTTACTTCGCATGGTAAGACTCACTCAATTACTATTTGCCTTTGTGGCTTTGTTGTTTCTTTTTGGTTGTACCGCTCATGTTCCTCTTGATGATGCTAGTGCTACGGCTTCCGGCATCCAAGAACTGGTTGTTGCAAATAATAAGTTCGGTCTTGATTTATACGATAAACTTGTAGAAAACGATGATGGTAATGTCTTTTTTTCGCCGTACAGTATCTCAACTGCTCTTGCGATGACCTATGAAGGTGCTCGCGGTCAAACCGCTCAAGAAATGCAGTCAGTGTTTTACTTTCCAACTGAATCGTCTGTTCGTCAACCTAATGCAGCAGCGATTTATAATTCGATTAATGCGCCTGATGCAGAGTATGCTTTAAGTACCGCTAACGCGTTGTGGGCTCAGCAAGACTATCAGTTTATTGACGAGTACTTGAATACTGTTGAGCGTTATTATGGTGGATCTGCAAAGTCTGTTGATTTTAAGACCAAGACTGAGGAAGCTCGTCAAACGATTAATGAGTGGGTTTCTGAAAGAACAAATGATAAGATTCCTGAATTGTTTGAAAGCGGTTCTTTAAATCCGCTTTCTCGTTTGGTACTTACAAATGCGGTGTATTTCAAGGGTTCCTGGGAGACAGAATTTGATCCTGACCTCACCGGTGATGAAGAGTTTTTTGTTGATGACGACACTACTGTTCAAGCGCCTATGATGCGCCAGACCGGTCGCGAGGCAGAGTTTGCTTATGCTGAAACTGATGATGTGCAAGTTCTTGAACTGCCGTACAAGGGTGACGATCTTTCAATGATCCTCTTGCTGCCTAAGAACAATATGTCTGCTCTTGAGGAGTCTTTAACAATAGAGAATATTGAGTTATGGAAGACTCAGTTGCTTGATCAACGTGTTGACGTGTATATCCCAAAGTTTACGTTTAAAACAAGTTACGGTTTAAAGGATACGTTGCGCGATATGGGTATGGAGATTGCCTTTACTGAGAATGCTGATTTTTCCGGTATGGATGGTACTGATCAGTTACTTATTCAGGCTATTGTGCACAAAGCGTTTGTTGAAGTTAATGAAGAAGGTACTGAAGCAGCAGCTGCGACTGGAGTCATTGTGGGTACGACAAGCATCCCGGTGCAAATTCCTGAATTTCGCGCGGATCATCCCTTTTTGTTTTTCATTCAACAAAAAGAGACTGGAAACATGTTGTTTATGGGAAAAGTTGTCGATCCAACAAAATAAGTTTTTTATTGATTTTCTTTTATTTCTTTTGCAACGGTTCGTAGTGTAGACATATCTGCAAGAGGACCTTCTAGGGTCGTGACATATCCTTCGTACTTGTCAAAGTATACTTCCTTGTCGCCCCACATTTCGGTGAACTTTTCTGTCAATCCGTGCAACGGATATAATTTGATGTGTGCGTGATTGAGTCCCATGCCTTCCATAACCATTGCTACGCGCTGTACGCCAAGTCCTTTTTCGAGGATCTTTACGACTTTTTTAGCAGCGATCATAAAACGATTGTAGATGTCGTCGTTCATATCAAAAACGTACGAATCATAATGTTGTTTTGTTAATACCAGAGTTACTCCTTTGGTGTTTGGATGATTGCCAAGTATGGCAAAGAATTCTTCATCTTCCTAAAGCTTTGCACACTCTAGTTCTCCTTTCTCAATCCGACAAAATACACAATCAGTCATGGTCTCGAATGATGATGGTCGCCATATAAATGTAACGAATAGTGCAAAGAAAGCAGTTATTTTTGGAAAAGGGCGCCTCGCAATTGACTGTTTTAAAACTCTGCAAAATAACAAATCTTAAAAGCTCATCCATTGACTTTGATGGTATGCCGGTGTCGCATAACCTTGAAGTGCGCCAGGCTCGAACCCTGTTTCCGAAGGGGTATACAGGTTCATCCTCGTTAAGCAGAGCTTAACAGGAAGTTGACAAACACAAGTTATGCCGACGTGGCACAATCTGGTACTGCGCGAGGCTCGAACCCTCGTTTCGAAAGATATCTCGGTTCAAATCCGGGCGTCGGCGTTTCTTCCGATTGGAACCGACATGGTTCCTTTCGTTATTTTTACGACGGTAGAAGTCTTGCTTTTTTGCTCTTTTTTTATTGCATCCATTTTGGAAACGAACAGTTTTTTTGAAACGCGAGAAAAGTAAGGCTTTTGTGCGCGCAGAAAATTGTAAATTTTCTAGCATACCCAGAATCGCGCTTTTCTTGCGGATTCGTGATGTAGTAATACATCAGTCCAGAGGATTCTTGATTTTTGTTAGATCGTTTGTTGCAATATGAGTATAGATTTGTGTGGTGTTTACCGACGAATGTCCTAATAACTTCTGTATGTGTCTAATGTCTACTCCTGCTTCAAGTAAGTGTGTGGCAAAACTGTGTCGCATCATATGTGGGCTAACTTTTATGTTAATTGAATTTCCTGCTCTTTCAATTATCTTCTGTACTGATTTCTTAGTGTATTTGTCTTTTCTTCCTTCAAATACGTACTGTGTTTTGAATGTATTACTACTGTAATATTTGAGTAATTCCAGTTTAAGAGAATCGGCAATTATTGTAATTCTGTCTTTGCTTCCCTTTCCTTTTTTGACATTCACAAGATTTCTTTCAAAATCTATGTCTGCTCGTTTAAGATCGATCAGCTCTTGCAGTCTCAAGCCACACGAGTATAACAATTGGATTACTAGTTTATGTTTTGGGTTTTTAGTGTTGGCAATCATTTGCAGAACTTGTTTTTTACTTAACCACTTGGGCAATTGTTTTTCGCGCTTTTTTATCGGTACTTGTTCTAGATTGAACGGGTTGTTGAAGACCTCTGCGAAAAGAAACCGAAGTGCTGCATACTGCAAGCGATTAGTATTTATTGATGCATTGGATGTGAGAAGATAGCACTTAACCGATGAAATACAAGGATTAAGTCCAGTTTTGTTACAGAACTCTAAATACTTGTTTGCCCAAAAAGTGTAAGCTTTGATTGTTTGCTTAGAGTATCCTTTCAAAGTACATAATTCTTTAATCTCTTTAGTATAATCCATTTTAGAATGAAACCAGACAACACTCTTTAAGTGGATTGCTATTTATTCTCGCAAAAATTACGAAAGAAATGAAAATATTTCAGAAAGTACGTCTAATAGATGTTATCTGTAATTCTCAAAAGGGGCTTAACTCGATATTTGTTAGTAAATATTATAAATCCTAACTTCTAACTATATGTTAATGATAATTCAAAAGATACAAAATGAAGATTTTAGTGATTGGCTTGAAATGGGCTTGATGCTTTGGCCTAAACATTCAAAAGCTGAGTTGAAAAAAGAATTTGAGGAAATTCTAAAATCTAAAAAAGAAGAGACATTTCTTTGCAAAGATGAAGATGGAAGTTATATTGGTTTCATTAATGTGTCATTAAGATTTGAATATATTCCAGGAGCCACATCTTCTCCAGTTGGTTATGTTGAAGGTATTTTTATCAAAGAGCAATACCGAAAAAAAGGAATTGCTAAAAAATTGATTGATGCTGGAGAAGAATGGGTAAAAAGTAAAGGTTGCAAAGAAATGGGATCAGATACTGAATTACATAATAAAACAAGCCAAGCATTTCATAAGAAGTTAGGATTTAAAGAAGACGATATTCTTGTTCACTTTATTAAGAAAATCTAATGAACGCCCCTTTTGAGAACTTCTCCGTTCCGCTTCGCTCCACTACGACCACGCTGCGCTCTCACTACACTTCGTTTCGTTCGGGACAGATAACAAGGGATAAAAGGAAAATTGCTCGGCTCGCAATTTTCCCAAATTTTTCTTCCACTTCGTTTCAGAAAAACTTCTTTTATCCCTGATGTTAGTTGCAATCCGACGCCATTTTTATGTTTTAACTATTCGTGTTAATTTTGTTAAAGAATTTATGCGTCGGACTACCGCTCGTTGCACTCGCTCAACTAACAGCAATTTCAAGGTTGCGCCTTGCAGGCTCCACCTAACTTTCTCTATCGAGAAAGTTCTTGAAATTGCAGATGTTAAATACAATAAAATTCTTACTTTTTAGAAGAGAACGGGGGTTTCCTAAATTGGTGGAAGGGACGTTTTTAACCAAAGAAAAGGTTGGGGCAAATCGAATGATTTAAATATGTGCCTTTATAAATACAAATATATTACATTTATGGAGGATGATACTATGAAAAAATTTATTTCATTTATGATTATTCTGTTGTTGTTATTGAGTCTAGCTTATGCGGAGACTTCTAGCAGCACAGGTGGCGGAGGTTCTAGTGCTATGCCATCTTCGGGTGGCTCAGGAGGTGGCGGTGGAAGTAGCGCCCCACTTTCATCTTCTGGAGGAGGAGGTTCTGGCAGTTCATCATCAGGAGGAACAAGCTGTCAAGAGTATTATACTTGTCCTGATGGCTCTCAAGTAGAATACTGCAAGATTGTTGAAAATCGAGATGATTCTGGAAATCTAGTTGGAGCTGGCTGTGCCTGTAAATCATCCCCTAGCTCTCAATGTTCAACTACAACTCCTGCAAGTAGCGGTGGCTCAGGTGGTGGAAAAGGAGGCATATCTCCAATATCTGGAGGAGCAAAAGATAAATACGAATTCTATGATAAAATAGGAGGAGATGATGAGGGATCTTCAAATTACCAATTTAATCAACCGAATGATATTGCTGTAGATTCTTCAGGAAATATATATGTTATTGATATGTATAATGATAGGATAATGATCTATAATTCAGATTTGGAATTCGTAGAAGAACTTGATGCCAACTTTAATGAACCAAGAATTATTGCAATAGACAAGAATGATAATATTTACGTTGCAGATAAAAGGGATTCTTGGGGTAGGTTAAGAAAATTTGACAAAGACGGAAACGTATTATTGGCACTTCAAGAACCAGGTATGCCTCAAGAGTTTGCAGAAGAAAATGATCTTGTAGGTATCTTAAACATTCATGCTGATGGAATTGCAGTTAACTCTAAGGGAGACATATATGTAGCTGATGGAAAAGCAGGCAGGGACGAACCAGAAAGAAATCGAATCTTAATATTTGATTCAGATGGAGATTTTGATCAGGAATTTACAGATTCCGAATTCTATAGGCCAAGTACAATGGCTTTCGATGATAATGATTATCTATATCTGAATGATCATATGGATGATCGTATAGTAGTTTATGACGATGATCTAGATTATGTTGAAGCGATTGAAAACCAGGGCTTTCATAGACCATCAGATATAGAATTTGATTCAGATGGATATTTTTACGTTGTTGATAAGTTCAATCAGAGAGTAGAAGTATATGATGAAGATCTTGAGTATTATGCCACTATTGCAGGGAATGGAGCCGGAAATGACAACGACCAATTATATTTTCCAAACGGCATAGATATTGATGATGGGAAGGTATTCCTAGTCAATCACAAAAATCATAGGCTCTCTATCTTTCAAAAAAAGAGCGATGAAGACAACCAAGAATCTGATCCTATCGAAACCGAGCCAGATTGTCCAGATGACTGTGAATGGAATGGAGAAGTGTGTCTCTGCAAGGAAGAATTGATTTGTGACGGTTGTAAATTAAACGATAAATGTTACTTTAAAGGAACACGTTTAAAAATTGATTCTAAAGAAAATTTTTGCAACAATAATAATGAATGGTCTCTTCAAAAAGCAGATAGTTTAGAATGTCAAAATGCATATGAATGTCAATCAAACATCTGTGAGAAAAACCAATGCGGAAAGTATTGTGAGGGCTGTAAAGCCTCAAACGGATGTTTTCCATTCGGAACACGTTTTGAGAGTGGAAAATATTGTGATATCGACAAATCAATAAAAGAACAGAAGTCTAAAGAAATGTCTTGTAGTAATGACTATGAATGCTCAACGAATGTTTGTGTAAATAACAAATGTATAAGCTCTAATCTTCTGCAAAAAGTAATTAATTGGTTTAAAAATCTATTTTCATAAATTTTTTCTTTTTATTTATATTTGCCCCAACCTTAATGTATTTCAAGAAGGCTCTACGAGCTAGATAAAATAAAAAACGCCCTAGATGTGTTAACTAAAAGAGCCTTCGGCTTTGATGAACGGAAACCCCCTAATATATAGTCTGCTTCGCAGGATTGATTGAAAGTAAGAATTTTACTTTTCGGAACGAAATTTCCCAGAACTCCGCAAACATATTGCTGTAAATATTGGTTGTGTAACTTGAAAGAACCTGCTTCTTATGGTCGCTGTAATTCTTTAAATGTTTGCTCGTAACTGGGAAAGTATTTAACAGGGC
>WJJS01000009.1 GCA_014729505.1 Candidatus Woesearchaeota archaeon | reverse complement strand
GATGAGGGAGATCCTTTTAGTCTGGCGTTTAAGGCGACGTACTGGTTTCAGTGTCGTGAGACCGTATCGTGCATCTCTTATTTGTGCAGTCAGGATGGTTTGTCCAAGAAGAATATTTCTGACGGTCTGCTTGATGATATCATGAAGGCTGTTCTTCCTGTTGAACGCCAGGATGGTCTTGATATTCCTGTGATGCAAAAGTGCGGCGATTTTTGGTATTATGCGTCTGCAACAAGAGCTGTCAGAGTCATGTCGCTTATTCGTGATGCGATAGTATGCCTGGGTGGGAAAAGAATTGAAGATTTGAATGTGCTTTTCAATATGAAATGTTATGAGCAAGGAAATAAGAGACGTGTGCTTGAACGGGCGTATACTTCTCTGTTGCATGAGTCCTTGGTTCTTAGCAAACTTATTGATCCGGACATACTCCCTCCTTCGCTGAATTAGTCATAAGCATTATATACTTTACTGCGGTAGAGGATTGTGAGGTGATGTTCATGGAACTCTTTGTTGATTCTGCTTCTCTTGACGAGATCAGTCACGCTCTTGATACTGGCGTTCTTGATGGTGTGACGACGAATCCTTCAAAAATGAAGGAGGCCGTGGAGCTAGTAAAAAAACAGGGCAAAAAGGTGAGTTTGACTGCATATATTAAACAGTTATGCAGGATGTGTAAGGGTTTGCCTGTTAGTCTTGAGGTTATTGGTGCGTCGTATGAGGATTTGGTGCGCGAGGGATTGCTCCTTCATCGTATGTTTAATCCTGTCGCAAAAAATGTGGTTGTCAAGATTCCTGTAAATCCGCAGTTTGATACTGAAAAGCATCGCGTTCATGACGGTATTAAGGCTATCCGTTCGTTATCAAAAAAGGGTGTGAGAGTAAATTGTACGTTGGTGTTTACTCCTGAGCAGGCGCTGCTTGCAGCAAAGGCTGGTGCGCAGTTTGTTAGTCCTTTTTGTGGTCGTCTTGATGATTATATTCGTTCTTCTCATGGTATGAAGTTTTCTAAGGGCGAGTATTATCCTGCAGAGGGTAAAAAGAGGTGGGCCAAGCAGTGGAATGATCAGGGTGTGGTAAGCGGTATTGATCTTGTCGCTCAATGTGTGGAGATCTTTGATGTGCACGGTATAAAGACAAAGGTGCTTGCAGCAAGTATTCGTAATGTTCGTCAATTGCGTGAGGCAGCTGTTGTCGGAGCGCATTGTGCTACGATGAGTCTTGAGACGCTTGAAGCAGCTCTTGTTCATCCAAAGACTGAGCAGGGTATGAAGAAGTTCTCTGATGACGTCGTGCCGGAATACGCGTCGTTGTTTAAGAAATAATTATTCACCGTTTGAGTAATAGCGCCGGTCAAACGGTTCGCAGTCTTCATTGTACTCTTCTAGTTTGTCAATAACGTCTTCGTACAGTTTGGTGTACTTGTTGTCATCTGGTGATGGATCTTCTCGTTTGGATTTGTCAAAGTCTTTACATCCGCAAAATGGACAGGCTTCTGGCTTGTTCTTTTTTGCTTCAGCTCCGCATTCCGCGCAAATCCAGACATCCATACGTCTTATGAATCTTGAGGGTATAAAATGTTAACGGTAAACGTGTGCATTGCAGATGTTGATGAGAATACTTATTGTTTTCGTGAGAAGAGCTTGTTTTTGAACATGTCAAAACCAAGTTTCCATAGCGATGTCTCCTTCAGTAAGAGTTGTACAATGAATTTGCTTGGAAAATCTCTGTCATGATTGGCAAGGATGTCGATATTGTGTTTTTTTTGAAAGATATCTATGAGTGTATTGCTTTGTTCTTCATTCATGGTGTTCATCCATTCGCGCATTTTTAGACTGATCCAGAGGTCTCTTCCCAGTTTGTTGTTGAATCGTTCTTGATAAGTTGCTGGATTTTCACTGAGATATGTTCCTGCAAGCAGTCCGTAGATGATACCGCCGTACGTGGTCGCTTTGACTTGTGTAGCAGCATCGCCGATAAGGGAGATTTTGTCTTTTTGTAGTGTTTGTTTTGGATTATAAAGTGGTATGATGCCGCTTTGATCTTCAAGTATTGTTGCATTTCCAAGTAATTTTTTGTAGTCTTGTTGCAGTCGTGCCGTGTCTGCGCCTATGACACCCACGCGTGCTATGTGTTCGTTTTCTGGCACGATCCAGCTGAACTCTCCTAAGTTGAGATGTATTTGTGTGACTCCTGGTTCTAATGCTGGAAAGCGACAGCGTGCTTGCCAGCCTTTGATAAATTGTCGCTTGCCGTACAGTCCTGCTGCTTGTGCTACTGCGCTTTTGGGCCCGTCAGCACCGACGATCATGTCTGTCTCGTATTTTTTCTTGTTTGTCTGTAGCTGATATCCTGATCTTGTTTTTTTGTAGCCTGTAAATCGTTCTCCCAGATGGACTTGTGCGCCATTGTCTACTGCGCGTTCAAAAAGGTGTTGATCAAAACCTGCTCTGTCGATAACGTAGTTTTTTTTCTTCAAATCAATATAGGTTGCTTTGTTGTTTGGAGCGATTATTTTGAATTGTTTTACATAATTGATGATGAGATCGCGTGGAAAACGTGTGACTCTGTTGATGGAATCCGTGAGGATGCCTGTACACGCTACTGGTCGTCCTATTTGTGTGTGTTCTTCAAAAAGGCATACATCTGCGTCTTTGACTTTTGATGAATAGAATGATCCTGCGGGTCCTGCCCCTATAACGCTTATCATGTTGCGCTGTGCCCGTTCAGCGTATAAAAAGTTATGTCTTGTCTTCTTCGATTTCCGGCCCTATGATGAGATAGCCTATGCGCAGAACAAACTCGAGCATGACGGTAAAAAAGAAGTAGAACGTGAGTGGCACCCATTGATCTGGGATGCTCATGATCAGTGACCAGCTTCGCTCATAACTGAAATACGAGATGTCAACGAGAAAAACACCAAGAAGTGCGAGTGGTAAGAGTTTTGCAAGGTCTTGACTTAGTGCCTCGCTGTAATACGCTGTCACTCGTACTGATGCAACGAGCGCCATGGATACGAGTAATATTTGTGAGATACTGTCTTTGCTGAGTAGTGTGAGGAGAACCGTGACAACGCCAAACCAGAAGAAGATAAAGAGCGGGAACAAAAAGAGGTGTTCAAAGAGGTAAAAGACGGAGCCCATGAGTGAGCGAAACGCGCCGTATCGTTCTTTTGCGTATTGGGCAAGGTCCAACCGAAAGATGTCTCGTCGTGCAAGGAATCGGTAGAATTTGAAGATGAAAAATGCATAGACGACCATTCCCGCAATAAATCCTAATAGTGGAACGAGTGTTTGTTCTGCAGTGTCTGCGCTAAAAGCGGCGAGCATGCTGGCATTCATGCAGCGTAGAAATACATTCTTCCTTAAATATGTTCGCGAAATCCTTATATAGATTCGTCATTGCTCGTCGCATATGGGACATAAAGAAAAGGTTCAAGAAATTCTTGCTCTTGCAGGTATTACTATTAACGGCAATAAGCCTTATGACGTTCAGGTACATAATGAAAAGTTCTACGCCCGGGCGCTTGCTCAGGGCTCTCTTGGTGTGGGCGAATCATATATGGATGGATGGTGGGATGTTGAGCACCTCGATGTGTTTTTTACCCGTCTGTTTAAGGCTGATTTGCAAAATAAGATTAAGTCTTTTAGTATGTTGAAAAATTTTGTGTCTGCAAAGGTGTTGAATATGCAGTCGCGTTCTCGTGCTAAGAAAGTTGCTAAAGAGCATTATGATCTTGGTAATGAGTTTTATCAGGCTATGTTGGATAGGAATATGCAGTATACGTGTGGTTATTGGAAGCATGCACGAAACCTCGACCGCGCTCAGTCTGACAAGCTTTCCTTGTCCTGCAAAAAATTACAACTTCAAAAAGGTGATCGTGTTCTTGAGCTTGGTTGCGGGTGGGGTGGCTTTGCTCGTTATGCGGCTCAAAAATGTGGTGCTCATGTGACGGGATATAATATTTCAAAAGAGCAGGTCGCGTTTGCAAAAGAATGGACGAAAGGATTGCCCGTTGATATTCGTCTTGCTGATTATCGTGACGCTACCGGTACTTTTGATGCTGTTGCAGCTATTGGTATGTGCGAGCATGTGGGTTACAAGAATTATCGTTCGTTTATGCAGTTGGCTCATGATCGTCTTAAAGAGCAGGGTTTGTTCTTGTTGCACACTATCGGAGGTAATGTGTCTGTTAAGACTACAGATCCATGGATTGAGAAGTATATTTTTCCTCATTCTATGCTGCCTTCAATGGCGCAGTTAACAAAAGCTGCAGAAGGGTTGTTCGTTGTTGAGGATTGGCATAATTTTGGACCTGATTATGACAAAACTTTGATGGCCTGGGATGCTAATTTTCGTAAGCACTGGCTGCGTTTTCGTGATGAGTATGGTGAGCGATTTTATCGAATGTGGCGTTTTTACTTGATGAGTTCTGCAGGACAGTTTCGTGCTCGTCGCATTCAACTGTGGCAGGCAGTATTGTCTAAAGGAGGTCTTCCTGGCGGGTATGTGCCGGTGCGGTAATGGATCCATATACGGAGTTTGCTCAAAAAAAGCAGTTATTGAGTAAACGCGTTAGGCAATCTACTTCTCCTGTTATGCTTGGTAAAGCCACGTCCAATCTTTTTCGTCATCGTGGTGATGCTGGCAAAAAAATTGATGTGCGACAGTTTACTCGTGTGTTAAAGATTGACAAAGAGAATGGTGTGTGTGATGTTGAGGGCATGACGACGTATGAACGTCTTGTTGATGCGACGCTTGCTCATGGTATGATGCCAACAGTGGTTCCTGAATTGAAATCGATCACTATTGGTGGTGCGATTGCAGGGCTAGGTATTGAGTCTTCTTCGTTTCGCTATGGTTTGGTTCATGAGACTGTTCTTGAGTTGGAGATTCTTTTGCCTTCAGGAAAGATCGTTATTGCTACTCCCACTAACAAGCACAAGGATCTCTTTTTTGGTTTTCCTAACTCGTATGGTACTCTCGGGTATGTGTTGCGTTGTAAGGTCAAGATTGTTCCTGTCAAACCGTTTGTTAAACTCTGGCATACTAAATGTACTGATGTTGATAGCTATTTTGAGAATCTGGAGTCTGTGTGTCGTACCAACCGTCAAAAAGGCGCTGATTTTATTGACGGTACGTTGTTTTCTCCTGGTCATGCAGTGATTACTATTGCAGAGATGAAGGATAGCGCTCCTTATACTAGTGATTATAACGGCATGAATATTTACTACAAAAGTCTCCAGTCAAAAAAGACGGACTATTTGACGATTCGCGACTACATCTGGCGTTGGGATACTGATTGGTTTTGGTGTTCTTCTCATTTTTTTGTACAAAACAGGATTATTCGAGCTCTTATTCCTCGTCGATTCTTGCGTTCCACGACGTACTGGACTGTTCGTAAATGGGTCCACAAGATTCGTATTCTGGATTGGTTGTCTACACTGCTTGGTAAACGCTCTGAATCGGTGATTCAAGACGTGGAGATCCCTTTGAATAATTGTGCCGAGTTTGCAGAGTTTTTGTTTGATCGTATCAATATTCGTCCTGTCTGGATTTGTCCTCTACGCCCGCAAAAATTGTCGTTTTCATTGTACCCCATGCAAAAAAAGTGGTATGTGAATTTTGGTTTCTGGGATACAGTCCCTTCAACAAAACCCAGGGGGTTCTATAATCGTCTTGTTGAAAGAAAAGTGGCCAAGCTAGACGGTATGAAATCGTTATACTCTTCCGTTCATTATTCTAAAAAGGAGTTTTGGCAATTGTATAATGGAAAAAAATATGCTGCTTTGAAAAAAAAGTATGATCCTAAGAGAAGAGGTGGCGATCTTTTTGAGAAATGCACTAAGTAGTTCTCGAAAGTTTTTTAAGGGCTCTTCTTGCTTTCTCGTTCATGCTCGATCCTGAAGCTATTGCACGTCTTGAAAAGCAACAGTACCGTATTGTTGGTTCTCATTCTGCCGTTAAGGTTTGCGGTTGGACTAAAAAGCTCATTAAAGGCGAGGGCGGTTGTTATAAGCTAAAATTTTATGGTATTATGAGTCATCAGTGTTTGCAAATGACTCCGAGCATGAGTTGTGCGAATCGTTGCACGTTTTGCTGGCGAGGGTACAAAGCTCCCGTCGCCAAGAACTGGAAATGGTCTGTTGACGATCCAAAAGAAATTATTGATGGCAGTATTGCTCATCATCATGATTTATTGGTAGGTCTGAAGGGATCTCCAAAATCTGATAAACAAGCGTATGAACAGTCCTGCCACGTGAAACATGTTGCTCTTTCGCTTACAGGGGAACCGATCACGTATCCTCGTCTTAATGAGATGATTGATGAGTTTCACAAGAGAGGTATTTCGACTTTTCTCGTCACTAATGCGACGTATCCTGAACAGATTAAGAATCTTAAACCTGTCACGCAGCTCTATATTAGTCTTGATGCGCCAACAAGGGACTTACTTAAAGAAATTGATAGACCTCTGTTTCCTGATTATTGGGAGCGTTTGAATAAGAGTCTTGAGTATATGTCTCAAAAAGCCTCTCGTACTTGTATTCGCTTGACGGTGTTAAAGGGTGTAAATGATGTGCACCCCAAAGAATATGCACGCTTGATTGCCAAGGCTAAACCTGATTTTCTCGAGATTAAGGGGTACATGTTTATTGGTGCTTCTCGTCAGCGCTTAACAATTGAGAATATGCCTTGGCATCGCGATATTGTTGCTTTTTCAAAAGAGCTTATGAAATTCTTGACTGATTATGATATTGTTGCTGAGCATATTCCTTCTCGTGTTGTCATGTGTGCTCGTAAGGAGTTCAAAAAGGCTGATGGCTGGCATACCTGGATTGATTTTGATGCGTTCCATGAACTTTCGACATCAGGACGTGATTTTTCCGCTCTTGACTATGTGCGAAAGACTCCTCAAACAGGTATCAGTGGTAAGGATACTTTGGATGTTTCGAAAAGTAAACCTCTTAAGGTGTTGCCTCAAGTGTCGGTTAATGAGAACGAGCAGGAAGTCGACTTTTGGAAGGGAAGTCAAGAAGATGATCAAACGTTGTAGTAATTGAGGTGTGCTCTGTTTTTTCCTTCATCTACTGGCGCGTCAAAGTTTCTTGTCGGATCGTGTCTGACTGGCAGTGTCTGTAGCGGTGTTAGCGAAGTATGTGTTCTAGTTCTTTTGGCGAACTAATGATATAATCTGCTATTTTTTCTTCTCCGCCTGACGCATGTCCCCAGGTCACAAAGATTGTTTTTGCTCCGCTTTCGCGTCCTGCTTCTAAATCGCTTTTTTTATCACCTAGTGCATACAGTATTTTTCCGTGTTTTTGTAGTGCTGTTGTATTTTCTTTGTTTGTCACACCAAGTATTGGTGGTTGTCCTAGTATGTAATCAAAGGTGATGCTGAGTTGTGCGAGTTGTAGCATGCCGCTGATGATGTCTGTGCGTACGCCGGATACAATTGCTAGTGCGTATCCGAGTTCTTTTGCTCGTTTGAGTTGTTCTTCTAGTCCTTCTTGTATGATGCTTCCTTTGTGGCGATGTGCTGCCATGTACATCCCTAGTTGGAAGAGGTTTGTTGCCAGTTGATTTTGTACTTCTTTTCCGCACAGTGTCTTGTGTGATGTATCGTTTTGTCGGTACGCGATGCGCATGTGTTCTGTGATGCCGGTGAGTTGTTCGATTTTTTCGCGGTTTTCCTTGTATAAGTGTTCTGGGTGTGCGTGTTCTTCACATGTTGGTTCTGCTCGTTGTAAGATAGCTGATCGCAACATGTTTGCTTCTTCAATGACCGAAGCTTTAATGAGCGTTCCTGCAAAGTCAACAAGTAGTATTCCTTTCATGCGTTTTTGGTAGCTCCCATTCTATTTAGATGTTTTGCGTATGGCATCATAGCCTTTGTGCTCTATTTCTTCAACGAGTGCTACTCCGCCTTGTGCGGTAATGCGTCCTTGTTGCATGACAATGACACTGTCCGGCTCGATATAATCAAGCATTCTTTTGTAGTGTGTAACAAGTAGTAGTGTATTGTCTTTTGTGTGGTAGGAGTTGATTCCTTGTGCTACTGTTTTAAGAGCGTCAATGTCGAGTCCGCTATCGGTCTCGTCTAGAATTGCCAGCGTAGGATTGAGTACTAGTAGTTGCAGGACTTCTAGTTTTTTTTTCTCTCCTCCTGAGAATCCTTCATTGAGTGATCGACTTAGAAAGCTCTTGTCTATGTTGAGTCGTGTGCATTGTTCTTCGATGAAGGCTTGTGCTTCCAGTATGCTGAGTTTTTTGTGCCGAACAGCGTTAATTGCTGTTCGCAAAAAACTTCCTGCGCTGACTCCGGTGATGCTTCTGGGATATTGAAATCCTAAGAAGATGCCTGCTTGTGCTCGCTGGTGTACTGCTAGTGAGGTGAGATCTTGTCCATTGTAGAGTATGTTTCCTTTTGTGATTTTGCATTGCGGATGTCCCATAATCGTGTGTGAGAGTGTGCTCTTTCCCGACCCGTTTGGTCCTAGTAATGCGTATATTTTTCCTTTCTCGAGTGTGAGATCTACTCCTTTGAGCACTTCTTTTCCTTCGACGCTTACGTGCAGATTCTTAATGTGTAGCAGCGTCATGTGATCCTCCTAGTGCTTTGTGTAATGTCTCTAATGGGAGTAGTGCGCACTTGAGTCGTACCGGCCCTAGAGTCACACCAAGTAATTGTTCAACCTCGTCCTTACCGAATTTTCTCATGTTGTCTGTCGTGCTTTTTGTTGCTTGTTCTGTGAGTAGCGAAGCACTTGCTATGCAGATGGCACAGCCCGTACCGTGAAACGTAGCTCGAGTGATCATGTTGTTGTCTACGTCGAGTTCCATCGTGATATCATCTCCGCACACAGGATTGTGACATCTTGCGCGATGTGTGGGGTGCTCTAATCGTCCTTTGTTTAGTGGTTGTTTGTACAGGTCGAAGATAAGGTCTCGGTACGCGCTCATGAAAAAGCCTCCTGTACTCGTCGCAAGCCTGCAACGAGCGCATCGATATCTTTTATTGTTGTATAGCAACCTATACTTATGCGGCACGTTCCTGGTATGCCCAGTGTTGTGATGAGTGGCATTGTGCAGTGATGTCCTGCCCTTATGGCGATCCCTTGTTCATCAAGGAGACTTGCCACGTCATGAGGGTGTATGCCTTTCATAACAAAGGAGAGTATGCAGGAATGCTTTTGTTTTCCAAGTAGTGTGATTCTCGGTAGTTGTTGCAATTGTTTTCGCGCGTACTGTGCGACTTGTTGTTCGTTAACGAGTATGTTCTCTCGATGCTTGCGTATATATCTTGCTGCCTCTGCCAGTCCTTGTGCTTGTGCTAGTGGCGGCGTTCCTGCTTCAAAGCGTTGCGGACTTGAAGCCCAGGTGGCTTGTTTGTATGTTACTGTTTCTACCATATCTCCTCCAAAATATGCTGGAGGAAGTGTCGCTAAGAGTTCTTGTCGACCGTAGAGCACTCCTATTCCTGTCGGCCCGTACATTTTGTGTCCGCTAAACGCATAGAAATCACAATCCAGTGTCTGGACATTAATGGTAAGATGTGCTATTGCTTGTGCGCCGTCGATAACGCTGTAGGCTCCTTGTTTTCGCGCAAGTGCGCAGAGTCGTTGAACGTCATTTGTTGTTCCTATTGTGTTTGATACATGAACGCATGCAACTATTGCAGTTTTTGAGGTGATGAGTTCTGCTGCACGTTTATAATCGAGTTCTAATTTGTTGGTAAGTGGCAGTACGTGCAAAGTCATACCGTGTCGTTGTGCTGCTTGCTGCCAGGGTATGAGATTCGCGTGATGTTCCATTGCACTAATTATGATTTCTTTTCGATCTTTGCACAGTAAGGGCAGGCTGTGTGCGAGCATGTTGATACTTGCTGTTGTGCCTGATGTGAAAATGATTTCTTGGGTTTGCGCGTTGATAAATGATGCTATTTCTTGTCGTGCTTTTTCGTATAACACTGTTGCTTCCTGGCTGAGCTGGTACAGTCCTCGGTGTATGTTTGCATGGTGTTGCGTATAATATTGTGTCATGGCATCGATGACTTGTTGTGGTTTTTGTGTTGTCGCTGCACTGTCGAGATAGACTATTCCTGATTTGAGGAGAGGAAAATCTTGTTGTAGAGCAGTCATAGTGTTCCCCCTAATGCTTTGATAAATGCAGGTGCGGCTGTAGTAAAGAGTGGTTGCAGGAAGCCTTTTTCGAGTGCTTGTCGTGCTTTTTTTTCTGAGAGTCCTCGACTCATGAGATAGTAGATGTCCTCGCGGTGTAACGTACTTATGCTTGATGAATGGGTGCATCGCACTTCATGATGTCGTACGTCTAGTGTGGGAATTGCGTCTGCTTCTGCAGTGTTGCTGGTGATGAGTGCGTCATGATGTTCTTGTCCACAGGCTCCTTTTGCGGTGTCATCAATTGCGATATGTCCTTTGCTTAATGCTTGTGCGTGTTCTTGGCATATTCCTCGTGTTCGTAGAAGTGACCGACTGTCAGATCCTTGGTGTCGTACGCTTGTGGCGAGATCGTATTTGTTGCGTTGTGCGAGATATCCTATGGTTTGTACTGTGGAACTGTGTGTTCCTGCAAGTTCGCTGTGCATGTTGATTTTGGCATATACACTTCCTGTTGTTGCTTGTGTCCATGAGACGTGCGCGCGGTCTTTGTGGTAACTGTGCCGATGGGCTATGATGCTCGTGTGCGCGGAATGCTCGTCGATAATGGTGAGGTGCACTTGTGCGTCTTGTTCTGCGATGACAAAACAGTGTTCGATGTATGTTGGTGTGTCTATTGTTCTTGTGATGGTGAGTCGCAGTGCGCTTTTTGTTGCAGCAGTAATTACGAGTAGTTCACTGATGGGCGTTGATGTTCCTGTATAATCTAGTGTTGCACATCCTGTTTTTTCTTTGTCAAGATGTAGTGAAGTGATAATGTTTGCTTGTTCGAGTTCTTTGAGGGATTCTTTTGGCAATTGTTGGAGTAGAGCTGTTGGTATTATTGTCATGTCTGCGTGTGATGATATTTGTATTGTTGGACTTGCTCGTATTGTTTTCTTGCAATGTGCAGGTCCAAAAGTGTTGTCTATTTTTTGTGGTGGCGTAACGGTGATGTGCAATCCTGAACGGTAATTGCGTGTTGTTGTCATGTGTTCTTGCCAATTCTTGTCGTTCATCCTAGTGATCCTTCCATTTCTAGTTCTATGAGTCTGTTCATTTCTACAGCGTATTCTACTGGCAGCGCTTTTGCTATTGGTTCTATGAATCCTGAGACGACAAGATTGCGCGCCGCGGTTTCGTCGAGTCCTCTGCTCATGAGGTAAAAGAGTGTGTCGTCGTTGATGTTGCCAACGCTTGCTTCGTGTGAGACAGTGCAGTTTTTTGTGTGCACATCCATGTATGGATACGTGTGCGATTGTGAGGCGTTGTCCATCATGAGTGCGTCGCATTTCACACTGGACGTGCTGTTTGTTGCTTTGTTTTTGATACTTACAATGCCGCGATAGCTTGCTATGCCTCCTCCTGCACTGAGTGATTTTGCAATGATTGACGAGCTTGTGTCTTTGCCGATGTGAACGACTTGTGCTCCGGTATCTTGATGTTGTTGTGGACCTGCAAACGCTACGCCCAAGTAGTCTGATCGTGAGCGATCTCCAAGGAGTATGCTTGCAGGATAGAGCATGGTAACGCCGCTTCCTAGATTCCCATTGACCCATTCTATGATGCCGTCTTCGTAAACGATGGCTCGTTTTGTGTTGAGATTGTAGGTGTTTTTTGACCAGTTTTCTATGCTGCTGTATCGCGCTCGTGCTCCTTTGCTGACGTGAATTTCTACGCATCCTGCGTGTAGTGATTGTGTGCTGTATTGTGGTGCGCTGCATCCTTCGATGTAGTGCATTTCTGCTCCTTTGTCGACGATGATGAGTGTGTGCTCGAATTGTCCTGCTTGTTGTGCGTTCATGCGAAAATACGCTTGAAGTGGTGTGGTCACTCGAACTCCTGGAGGTACGTAGATGAATGTTCCTCCGCTGCAGAGTGCTGCGTGCAGTGCGGCAAATTTGTGCAGTGTTACTGGCACACAAGAGGTCATGAAGTATTTTTTGATCAGGTCTGGGTAGTCGTGTACTGCGCGGTCAAAGTCGCAAAAGATGACTCCTTGTGCTTCCCATTCTTCTTTGAGACGGTGATAGACTATTTCGCTTTCGTATTGTGCTCCTACGCCTCCCAGTGCTTTTCGTTCTGCTTGTGGGATGCCTAGTTGTTCGTATGTTTTTCGTATATCTTCTGGAACGTCGTCCCACGAGTGTGCGTTTTTTTTCGCGTTTGCTTGTACAAACAGGTGTATCGTGTCAATGTTGAGTGTGGCTAGGTCCGGTCCCCAGGCAGGCAGTGGCAGTTCTTGGTACGTTTTGAGTGCATGTAGGCGTTTGTCAAGCATCCATGATGGTTCTTTTTTTGTTGTAGAAATGTGTCGTACGAGTTGTTCGCTAAGACCTGGCGCTGCTTTGTATGTGAGTCTTTCTTCATTTTTTGTTGTGTAGTGGGTCTTGTTGTTCATGAGGAGTGTTGTCCACATCCGCAGCTGGTTGGCGCGTGTGGATTAGTGATGTGAAATCCCGATCCTTGTGGGCTGTCGACATAATCAATTGTACTTCCTTTGACAAGGTCGAGAATGCTTTTTGATATCAGTACACGCAGTCCTTCTATAGGAATGATTTCGTCATCGGGTTTTGGCGTGTCAAGTGAGAGATCATAACGCATACCTGCACAACCTCCTGATATGACGCCAAATCGTAGACACGCCTCTGGTTGTTCTTCTTGTATGAACGCTTTTACTTTTTCGATGGCTTTGCAGGTGAGTTGTAGTATCGCGTCGTTGTTGTCTTGTTGTTCTTGAAGCACGGTATTTGCATCCTTAATCAGGTGTGCTATCGTGTCGTCATCCAGACCATGTCCTCGCGCTCCATCTTCTATGCTTTCCATGTGCGCCACGTGGCACCCAACGCAGGATAATCCGTATCGTTGTAGGATGGGTATTATTTGCGGATACCGCGATACTGCTTCTCCTATGGTCATTGATTTGTTGATGAGTCCTTTCATGAACGCCCTCCACAATACTAATTATATTGTTATTACACATATTTTTGTCTAATATTTTTAATACTTTGCCTATTTATTATAGAAAGGTTTATATGGTGGCTGTGTTTTGGCAATAGTATGATTCAAAAGCGCCTTGGCTTGGACAGTAAAGATGTCAAGATTCTTACCTTGTACACTACGCAACCTGAAATCTCTCAAACAGAGCTTGCTCAGGCCCTTGGCATTAGTCAACCCTCCGTAAATGCTCGTTTGAAAAAATTGCGTTCTCGGGGCATTCTTGCGAGTACGACGGGCATGGATGTGAGTAAGACCGATGTGTTTATGATGCGCGCAGATCTTGCTACGCCTAATCCTGATCAATTGCTTGATCGTCTTAAGCATTGTTCTTTTTTTGTAAATGGTTTTACTCTCTCTGGAACTCGTAATGTGTCCATTCTAATTATGGGGTATTCTTTGCAGAAGATGGAATCTATTATTGACACTCATTTGCGCCAGGTGCCTGGTGTAAAGGATATTCAAACAAGCGTGGTGGTCTCCTCGGCAAAGCCGTACGTGTGTGCTCTAAATCTTGAAAACGAACAGCATGAGCAGTGTCAAAATCCTACGAGTTGCAAGGATTGTCCTATGCATCGATCCACGCCATAAAGTATATTAAGTCTGAAGTGCTTTTCTCTCAAAAAAATGGTGAAAGAGCACGCACGTCTTCAAAAGCATCTGTTGGTATTGTTTGGTGCGACTGGAGAATTGTCTCAAAAGAAATTGTTTCCTGCTCTGCGTCAATTGCACAGGAATAAGCAATTACCGGCTCGAATAGTTTGTCTTGGTCGTAGAAAACTGACTGTTGAACAGTTTCTTTCTCATCACAAAGTAAAGGACAAGTCTTTTGCTAAAAAAATGAGTTATCATTCATTCAATATTAGAGATTCTTTTAGTGTTCTTGATACCATTCTCAAAGAGGAAAACAAAATACATCAGTGTCGGCATCGCGCCATTTTTTATTTGGCAGTGCCTCCATCATTGTTTGCTCCTGTCGTACAGGGTCTTGGCGGACTATCGTTTATGAACACAAAGGGGTGGAAGCGTATTGTTTTTGAAAAACCTTTTGGCCATGACCTTGCTTCTGCAAGATCGCTTAATCGTCTTGCACATCAGGTGTTCTCTGAGGAGTCTGTTTTTCGTATTGATCATTATTTGGGTAAGGAATTGGTGCAAAATGTTTTGGTGTTTCGTTTTGCTAATGCACTCTTTGAGCATATCTGGAATAAAGAGTATGTTGAAGAGGTTCAAATTACTGTTGCAGAAAAAGACGGTGTCAATAATCGAAGAGAGTACTATGATTCTGCAGGCGCTATACGGGATATGTTGCAAAGTCATCTTTTGCAACTTCTCAGTCTTACAGCGATGGAACCTCCGCATTCTATGAATGCAGAGGATATTCATGATCGCAAGGTACAGGTTCTCAGGCATCTTGTCATGCCAAAAAAAGATGATGTGATTATTGCACAGTATGCAAAAGGTTCAGCAAAGAGTTATGTTAAAGAGATAGGTCGCCCATCGACTACTGAGACGTTTGTGGCGTGCAAAGTCCTGCTTGATTGTGCTCGTTGGAAGAATGTACCGTTTTATGTGCGTACTGGTAAACGTTTGTCTTCGCGTTTTGCAGAGATCAATCTTGTCCTCAAAGATGTGGTCTGCAATTTTTTTTGTCGCGAACGTGTCATGCAAGGGCCTAATGTGTTGAGCATTCGCATTCAACCTGACGCAGGTATGGCTTTTCGTCTTAATGCCAAGGTTCCTCAATCACATAATGATCTGCGTCCTGTCACGATGGAGTTTTGTTATCCTTGCGAGTTTGGTGCTGCTACTCCCGCAGCCTATCAGATCTTGTTGCGCGAGATAATGGCAGGAGATAAAACGTTGTTTACAAGGGCAGACGAGATTGAGGCGAGCTGGCGATGGATTGATGTGTTGCGAGATGTCGCAGGTCCTTTGTTCAGGTATCCTGCCGGATCCATGGGTCCACGACGGGCTGAAAAACTGTTGAAGAAGGGTCATGAGTGGATTATTGTTAATAGGAGGGCAGTATGATGAATATTGGTTTTATTGGTCTTGGCAAGATGGGTTATAATATGGTTCTTAACTTGTTTGATCACGATTATGAGGTTGTTGCGTATAATCGATCTTTAGGTCCTCGTAAAAGGATTGCTCGCCGTGGCGTACCTACTGTAGCGTCATTGTCTGAACTAACGCATTCCTTGAAAAAACCCCGCATCATCTGGATTATGATCACTGCTGGAAGGCCCGTCGATATGGTGCTCTCACAAGTGGTTCCCCATCTTTCAAAGGAGGATATTGTTATAGACGGTGGGAATTCGTATTTTGAGGATTCTCTTCGTCGTGCGCGATTGTTAAAGAGCAAAGGTATTCGTTTTCTTGGCGTAGGGGTAAGCGGCGGCGTAAGTGGTGCACGTCATGGTGCGTCTATGATGGTCGGTGGTGACGCTTCTGCATTTCAAAAGACTAAAAGAGTGTTTGAAGATCTCTGTGTTAAGGATGGTGTTGCGTTTCTTGGCTCTGCTGGTAGCGGTCATTATGTGAAGATGGTGCATAACGCTATAGAATATGGTATGATGGGAGCTATTGCAGAGGGGATGTGTGCGCTAAAGGATAAGCAGAAATGTCTTGGTTTTTCGATGAGCGATGTACTGAAGGTCTATGCGAATGGCAGTATTATCGAGGGTCGTTTAATGCAGTGGTTGCAAAAGGCGTGGAAGAGGGATCCTGGTCTGAAGGGCGTAAAGGGCATTGTTCCTGTCGGCGGTACTGAAGCGGAGATCAAAAAGTTAGAAAAACTCTCAACCATGCCTATTCTTCGTCAGGCTAGAAAAATGCGTGTGGCTTCAAGGACAATTCCTTCTTTTTGTGGTAAGGTTATTGCTAGTTTGCGTCGTGAATTTGGAGGTCATGACACCAAAAAATGATGTATGACATTTCCCAAACGATTCGCGCAGGAATGCCGGTGTATCCTGGCAATCCGCCAGTAAGCGTTGTGCGGGTAAAAGAAGCGTCGCGATCTTCGTCTGCACTTTCTCGCATGTCCATGGGTTCTCATACTGGTACACATATGGATGCGCCGCGTCATGTCAAGAGGTCTGGCCCGGGTATTGATCGCATTGCTCTGACCCATTGTTATGGTTCTGCTCTTGTTATTGATCTTACAAGTATTGCTTTTGGACAGGGAATTACTGAGGGGGATCTTCGGGGTAAACGCATTCGAAAGGGTGATATTGTTCTATTCAAAACCAAGAACTCTCTGCACCATACCTTTCGTAAGGATTTTGTTTACTTGACACGTAAAGGAGCGGAGTTTCTAGTACAACGAAAGGTGCGAACAGTTGGTATTGACGCTGCAGGTATTCAAAAGTTTTGCTCCGGCGAGTGTGTTGCTCATTGCATTCTTTTGAATAATTCTGTGATGATTTTTGAAGGTCTTGTGCTTACTCATGTACCTGCGGGTCGTTATATTTTTGTTGGGCTGCCGATAAAGATTGCTGGTGGTGATGCAGCTCCTGCTCGTGCGATACTCATTTCGTGATGAGTGATCTAAATATTTTTATAGGATCTTTTTTCTTATTGCGATATGGATAAGTCAGCAGCTCTTGAACAGATTAGACAGCGCATTCTCCAAGAATTGGAGTGTCCTCTAAAGGATGCAGCGACCAATCTCGTTTTTGGCAAGGGAAATCCTGAAGCGGCAATTTTGTTTATTGGTGAAGCTCCCGGTGCTAAAGAGGATGAGTTGGGTGTTCCTTTTGTTGGTGCTGCGGGAAAAGAACTTGATGCCTTGATGCACTTGATTGGTCTTTCTCTTGATGATGCGTATGTGGCTAATATTCTTAAGTATCGGCCTCCAAAAAATAGGGATCCTTCCTCTGAAGAGATTCGGTGTCACACTCCCTATCTTGTTGAACAGATTAAAGTGATTTGTCCGCGTGTGCTTGTTACGCTTGGTAATTTCGCGACGAAGTTTGTTCTTGGAGGTTGTAGTGTTGAGAAGATGAAATCTGTTTCTGGCATTACCGCGTTGCATGGCAAGCATATGCCCTTGTCTGTTGACGGCTGGTCTGGTATTGTTATGCCATTGTTTCATCCTGCGGCGATGTTGTATCGTCCTCAGTTGCGTACGGTATTACAAAAGGATTTCTTGTCTCTCAAGGAGATGTTGGGCCAGCAAACGCTTTAGAGTCGTGTAAGGTCAAGTTCTATGCTAATTGGGCAATGATCTGAGCCATGCACGTCTGAGTGTATTGTTGCTCGTTGTAGTTTGTTCTTGACTTGTGGACTCACACAGAAATAATCGATGCGCCATCCTATGTTTCGTGCTCGGGCGTTTGAGCGAAAACTCCACCACGTGTACTGTCCGGGTTCTTTTGTGAAGTGGCGAAAGGTGTCGATGAATCCTGCGTTGATAATGTTTGAGAAACCATTTCGTTCTTCGTCGGTAAATCCTGGATTTCCTCTGTTATCTTTTGGTCGTGCAAGATCTATTTCTTGATGTGCTACATTGAGATCACCGCAGAAAATGACTGGTTTCTTTTTTTCCAATTGTGTAATATAGTGTAGAAATGCGACATCCCATGATTGGCGCAGATCAAGACGTGTGAGTCCGTGCTGTGCGTTTGGAGTATAGACGTTGACAAGATAGTGGTGTTCGAATTCTGCAGTGAGTACTCGTCCTTCCCCTTCATGTATTCCAATTCCTTTCTTTACGGTTAGCGGTTTTTGTGTGGTAAAGATGGCAGTACCCGAGTATCCTTTCTTGTCTGCCCAGTGCCAGAACTGGTGGTAGCCGGGAAGTTCCAGTGTGACTTGTTCTGGTCGCGCTTTTGTTTCTTGAATACAGAGTATATCTGGTGCTTCTTCTTTAATAAAGTCTAGGAATCCTTTTTTGAGTACGGCTCGAATGCCGTTAACGTTCCACGAGATGAGTTTCATGGTGTGTGTCTGACGCGCGGCACTTATAAGAATTACGACGTCTAACGGAGATTTTTCAATTTCTGAGCTATTATAGTATTAAGAAGTATTATTCTGGTCTGTTTATTTTTCCGCGACACTGTGGAGAACCGCAATGGCAGGGTGTGTGTTCGGCTTCAGCATCGAAATTGTAATCGTACGTGAGTTCTTCTCCTGCTTTGATGTCTCGTAATGCGATTAGAAATATTTTTCCTTCTGCATCGACTGATTCAACATTTGGATTGCAGCTGTGATTTGCATATTCTGCTCCGCTTCCTCCAACACTTGCATCAAGGTCCCATTTGTCGTCGAGTTCAAAGATGACCATGGGTTTTCCTGAGGCTTCCTGTTCATCGCTTCGCCTGTCACCTTCTTTTTTGCTTATTTTCTCGCCAGTATACTCTATTATACGCTCGCCTTTTCGTAGTGGTAGCAGTGCAAATAATCCTTTGTTGTGTATGCTGCTTTGTCGTACTTCAACGTTGGTCATTGCTGTGCTCGCAAAATATGTTGCTTAAATAGTTTTTGTTTTTGTTTCTGCCTTCCACAATGTTTATATCTCTTGTCTTTGTTCTGTATGATATGGTAACGTGGAATCTCTCTCATATTCTTGTGCAGCCTCTTGATAAGGTGAAAAGGGATCTTTTTTTCAACGTCGAAAAGATTGAATCGTTTAAGCCTTTGAAGGCCTCATTGTCGCCGAGTGCGTTTCAATCCTTGGTCCTTCGTCTTGAAAAAACGTATGGTAGTATGTCGCGTCTTGCTGCCTTTTCACAGTTGCAACTCTCTATCAATACTGCAGATCCTATTTATAATGCGTTTGCTAAACAGATTGAACAGCTCTCTGCCGAAATTGCTAATCGTTTGCTTTTTGTTGATGTGTGGTGGAAGCGTTTGCCTAAAAAACAGGCTTTGCGTTTGTTATCTTCTTTGAAGAAAGATCGTTATTATTGGGAATCCTTGCGTCGTTTTGCTCCTCATACCTTGTCTGAGCCTGAAGAGAAGATTATCACCATTAAGGATGTGACCGGGGCAAATAGTCTTGCGAATTTGTATGATGTGATTACCAATAAGTTTTCATTTCCTATTCGTATTGATGGTAAGTCCAAAACAGTTACTCAAGAAGAACTGCTCACGCTTGTGCGCAGTCCTGTATCTCAGGTGAGAAAAATGGCCTATACTGCATTGTTAACAAGGTATCAAGAGCATCGTGCAGAATTGTCTGAACTGTATCGTTCTCTTGTGCTTGATTGGAATAATGAGGGTCGTCTTCGTCAGTATTCTTCTCCTTTGAGTATTCGTAATTTGCGAAATGATATTCCTGATGATGCTGTTGATGCATTGCTTAGTGCGTGTCAGAAAAATGCAGGTCTGTTTAAGCAGTATTTTAAAAAGAAGATGAAGATTTGCGGTATTACCCGACCTTCTCGTTTTGATGTGTACGCTCCGTTTACTGCTTCTTCAACGAAGTATTCTTTTAATCAGGCAAAGGAGCTTGTTCTTGACACGTTTGCTGATTTTTCTCCTCGTATGCATGCGCATGCACAAATGCTCTTTGAACAACAGCACGTACATTCCGATATTGTCAGGGGCAAGCGTTCTGGGGCGTTTTGTTATAGTGCCACTCCCGATCTTGTGCCCTATGTTCTTCTTAATTTTACTGGAACTGCTTATGACGTGTCCACGTTGGCTCATGAGACCGGTCATGCTGTGCATTCCTTGCTTGCTCAACATCACTCAGTGTTTACCTTTCATGCTCCTCTTCCCTTAGCAGAGACTGCTTCTATTTTTTCTGAGATGCTTCTTACTCATAAATTATTAAAAGGTGCTGATGCTAGGACTAAAAGGAGTTTGTTACTGCGCGAGCTTGATCATATCTATGCGTCTGTTGGTCGTCAAGCGTTTTTTGTGCTCTTTGAACGCAAAGCTCATGATCTTATTAGTAATGGTGCTACGAGTGATGATCTTGATGCGGCGTGGATGGAAGGTTTGCGTGAACAGTTTGCGCATGCCGTGTCTATTTCTCCTTTGTTTAAGAATGAGTGGTTGTACATTCCTCATATTTTTCATACACCGTTTTATTGTTATGCGTACGCGTTTGGTAATCTGCTGGTTCTCGCATTATATCGTCTTTATCAGCAGGAAGGTGAACGGGCAGTATCTAAGATTGAGAAGATTCTCTCGTATGGTGGTTCTAAAAAGCCTGGCGAAATTCTTGAAGAAGTAGGTATTGATATTTCTTCTCTTGAGTTTTGGCAGAGCGGTTTTGATGTGATTAAAGAATTGATTGATGAACTTTAGTAGCAAAAACCGTCTTCATAGAGTTCATAACCGTGAGGACAAACGATACATTCATTATTATAGCATATGGCGTCAAAATCCATACAGTACGTGCCTGCTGTGGTGCATGGCAGGTGACAATATCCGTCTTCTCCCAGTATTTGTCCTTGATCGCAGCAGAGGCGCTCTCCATTCTCTTCGATACAGCGTAGACTGTTGTCCGCGCGCATCGGCGTCATTGAACAATAAAAGTCCTCACACGGTTTTCCACAGGTCCCGTCGTCTAATGGTATTTCGTTTGCTTCACAATAAGGCAAGCACGTTTCTCCATCACTGTATTGTCCTTCAGTGCAGGTGAGAAATTCCTGTCGTGCTGGCAGACTGTTGAATTGTAGTGCTATGCTTTTTTGATCGAATGCTCGTTGGTCTATCCACGTGTTAAGTCCGACGAGTTGTCCTTTCGTATCGAATAATCCTCCGCCGCTACTGCCAAAGTAAGTGTACGCATCTGACTCTATTGATTTAAAGCCATAACCGTCTGGTGCGAGTAATCGTCGTACTGCGCTCACACTTCCTGTGGCAAAGCTGAATTCGACAAAGCGATCAGCATAGCCCGGATACCCTACTGCTATGACGTTTTC
The DNA here is from genome assembly GCA_014729505.1 of Candidatus Woesearchaeota archaeon. Classification (GTDB taxonomy): domain Archaea; phylum Nanobdellota; class Nanobdellia; order Woesearchaeales; family ARS49; genus WJJS01. The sequence continues at coordinate 63,558 of WJJS01000009.1, read as the reverse complement.
TCCAATGTTGAGGTCGCTCTCTCGCGCGATGGCAGGATACTTTGCAGCGTCCAAGGCGGTGATTTCTAGAATGGCTGCATCCAGTTGATGTGGTGAGAGATGTATTTTTCGAACCCGGTGTAGTTTGCCATCAGGTGTTCGTACTTGTACTCGTTCATAACTTTTTGTTAGACAACTGTCTGTGTACGCGCAATCGATTACATGTCTGTTGGTGTAAATGTACACGGTTGCTCCGTTTTTTTCTGTGATCACTCCAGAACCTGTAGCACTGCTTTCAGTGTAGTCGCCATAATTGCTTCGTCCGCCGTATTCATATTTTATCCAGACAACGTTTCCTTCTATTTGTTGTTGTAATGCCGGGTCGATGTTTGGCGATCCTCCGTACTCCGTTGGTGTGGGTTCAGATAACAGATAATAGAGGGTGATTCCTCCTATTGTAAGTATTCCGAGAATGACAAATCCTGCTACTAGTCCTATGAGGACGCTCGTGATTGTTTTCACAAGAGTGCGAAATGAGTCGATATTTTTAAAAGTGCTGGTCGCAATAGACGCTACTCGCAAGTTACATTAGTGATAGACGATGCGAAAATACAGTACTGTTGATGCAAGAATGAGTGTTACTGCGTTTGCAACGATGACGGGCAAATCAAAGATTACAAGGCCGTAGACTAACCAAAGCAGGACTCCTGAACAAAAGAGGATGTACATGAATTGTGAAATGCCTTTCGCACTTTTCTCTTTCCACGTCTTGATGACTTGAGGGAGAAAGGATATTGTGGTGAGTGTAGCTGCAACGAGTCCAATAATTGTTTCTATGACCATGAGAGCAGAAAGGCGTAGTATGATATAAAACCTCCTAAAAATTTAAAAGTTCGTACAGTTTGTGACAGTTTATGAAAAAGAGGTTATTGTCAAAAGATGCGGCACACATAGTTCTTGCAGGAGATATTGGTGGGACGAATACGACTTTAGCTATCGCTGCTGTTCAAAACAAAAAGGTTTCTTTGCTTCGTGTGCAGCGTTTTTCATCTCAAAATCTGTCGTCACTTGAACACCCGATCAAGGAGATGCTTTCTAGTACTAGCAAAAAGGTTCATCGTGCCTGTCTTGCTATTGCAGGACCGATTCATAATAATCGCGTAAAGGTAACTAATCTTCCCTGGGTTGTTAATGGCTCTAGTCTTGCAAAAAAGACTGGTTTGCAGTCATGCACTCTCATTAATGACTTTCAAGCCATTGGTTTTGGTGTTGATCTTTTGCCAAAAAAAGACATAGTAACTCTTCAAAAGGGTGTGAGGCAAAGACATGCTCCTAAAGCTATTGTGGGAGCGGGAACAGGTCTTGGTAAATCTATTGTAGTATACGATAAAGAAGTACAGATGTATGTGCCACTGCCTTCTGAGGGTGGGCATGGCGATTTGCCGTTTACTTCTGCTGAGCAGGAGTTAAGTTCATTTCTTGGTGTACGCGTCGAACAGGAAATGGTTCTTTCTGGAAAAGGTATTGCACGTCTTTTTGATTTTTTTCGTGGTTCATGCTATGAGGATATTGCGCGTGCGAAGGATCCTGCGCCTTTGGTTGCTCATGCGTATAGCAAGAATAGGGCAGCTCGTCAAGCAATGGATGTATTTGCGTGTTTTTATGCACGCGTTCTTAAGAATTTTTGTCTTGATACTCTTCCTTTTGGAGGCGCGTATATTGCGGGAGGCATTGCTGCAAAGAATACTTATTTGTTTATCAAAAAGAAATGGCTCAACGAATTTTGTGCGGTGAGAAAAGAATTGCGTGGTGAACTTGAAAAAATTCCGGTATATCTTATTAAGAATTATAGTGTGAGTTTGTATGGTGCAGCACTTGCTGCTCGGGTGATGTCATGATTGCATTCCAGTACAAAAAAATTGCTCGCATCTCGTCAAAACAGATAAAGCAGATGCAGCGTGACGCCGCTAGTGCTCTTGCTCCTCTGCGTGCTTCGTTGAAAAAGAAGCCATATACCGATGAGTTTGCATCCCTTCATCTACCTTCGGATAAGAAGTATCAACAGCGTATTGCGTCTCTTGTTGCAGAAAAGAAACGTCTCGGTGTTGATGTGCTTGTCGTTATAGGTATTGGTGGCAGTAATCTGGGTAGTATGGCTTTGCAAGAAGCCTTGACCGGGAAGTTTCATAATGAACTGTATTCGCCAAAGGTATATTACGCGGACACTGTCGATCCTGACAAAACCGCAGATATTCTTTGTCTTGTGCGCACTGCTCTTGAAAAAAAACAACGGGTTCTTATCAATTGCATTACTAAGTCTGGTTCTACAACTGAGACTATTGCTCATCTTCATGTCTTCTTTTCCTTGCTTAAGAAGTATCGGTCTGATTACAAAAAATATGTGGTGTTCACCACTGATAAGGGTTCTCCTTTGTGGAATCTTGCAGTTCGTGAGGGTTTTGATGTCTTGGAAATTCCTGCTCTTGTTGGCGGCCGGTATTCGGTCTTTAGTGCTGTTGGACAGTTTCCTCTTGGCTTACTTGGTAGTAATGTGTCAAAGCTTCTTAAGGGCGCAAGGGATATGAGAACGAGGTGTTTGTTGCCTGTTTTGCGAAATCCTGCGGCGATGTCTGCGATGATTCTGGCTGCACACTATACTCGTTCAGCGCGTATTCATGATTTGTTTATGTTTTCTGCTGATCTTGAATCCGTTGGTAAATGGTATCGTCAACTCATGGGCGAGAGTATTGGTAAAGAACATGATCTTTTGGGCAACAAGGTATATTGTGGTATGACGCCGACGGTAAGTATTGGCTCCACTGATTTGCATTCTATGGCTCAACTGTATCTTGGCGGTCCTTTTGATAAATGTACTGCGTTTGTGACTGTGCAACGTGCGAACAATTCAGTTCGTGTTCCAAAAAATAGTGTGATAAAGGGCCTTGTTGCTGACATTGAAGGAAAAACGTATGCGCAGGTGTTGCAGGCTATTGTTGAGGGTACTCAAGTCGCGTATCAAAAAGCTAAGAGGCCTTTTATTGATATTCGTTTGCCTGACAAGAGTGAGGAATCGCTGGGTGCTCTTTTGCAATTGTTTGAGATGCAGATGATGATCTTGGGATCTCTTTTGAATGTCAATCCTTTTGATCAACCGAGTGTCGAAAAATACAAGAAAGAGACTAGACGATTGTTGCGTTCGTGATTATTTGCGACTGAAGTTGAAGTATTTTTCTATTGATACGTCATCCGAAGTGTAATTGCCTTGGCGTGGGTGGGATCCTTGTGATTCTTCCTTTTTCGTTTCTTTTTTCTCTTCAGTGTGTCGAGGTTCTTCTTTCCTCTCTTGTCGTTCAACGACTGGTTTGATTTCGACTTGGCTCGTGGTTTGTGTGGGTTTTTGGGCCATTTCTCTTCGTAATTGCATGATGTCTGCTTGAAGATTGCCTATGACGTCTTTGAGATTTTTGATCTCTTCATCAAATTTCTTTGTTTTCATTGAAACGATGAGATCTATTTTTTGTTGTGTCAGTACGTCTAATTGCTCTTGATCCATTAGCTTCCTCCGAGTCGATCAACACAGTTTTCACAGTAGACTTTTTTTCCTGCCTTGTGTGCTATGCATTGGGGACAGAGTTGTTTACCGCACCACATGCAATTGGCGATCATCTCTTTTTTGTGGTAATGACATCTCATAATTGGTTGGAGAAGTTTTCTCTGATAAACGTGATCATCATCTCGTTTTGAGCCAGCGTATACGCTTTGAGCGCGGTTGTGACGAGTCCTTCCCGTAGACAGGTATCTCCTAGAGTGTTCAATCTGTCTTTGTCTGCGGAGAGTTCGAATGCTTTCGCGGCATATCCGAGCTGTCGTTCTTTAAGACATACGTCGCCTAGTCGTGCGAGTTTTGCTTTGTCGTTAATCGCGCTAAACACTTCTAGTGCATAATCCCATTTGCATTTGGCTATGCAGTCTTCTCCTACTTCTGAGAGTCGTTGAATATTATTGAGCACTCGATACGCTTTAATGGCGTCTCCTAATCGTCCGTCTTGTAGGCATTTGTCACCTGACTTGAGCAGTGCTGCATTATCACCTGCTAATCGGTAACAGTCTATCGCGTTACTGAACAGTCCTACCTTTTCGTAATCGTAACCGATGTCACTGATGCGTTTGCGGTTGCTTGCAAGAACAAATGCTTTGAGCGCATCGTTGAGTCGTCCTTTTCGTAAATATTCGTCTCCTAGCGTGTTAAGTAGTGCGATCTTTGTTTTTTCATCGAACATGGACAAGTTGATATTGTCGATGCCTTTTTCAAGCAGTGAGGGCAGCAAGCGTTTGAATCCTTCTATATCGTGATCAGCAGAAACATCCTTTGTGTTTTCGACGATATCGTCGACCATCTTTTTTATTATTTTTTCGTCTTCCATGGCGTTATTACCCGGCAAGAACGAAGAACTGGACCGAACTATATAAGAATTTCTATAGTGTTATTTCTATAGTTGTACATAGGAACAAGAGTTATTGTTTTGCCTGATCTTCAGGATAGGCCGGTATTGCTTCTTTTTTGATGATCATGATATCACCTATTGCTTTGATAAAATCATGTCGTACGATCACTCCTCGTCCTCCACCGCCGGCTCCGGATTGAAAGATGCGTTCGAGGATGCTGTTTTTTGTGGCTCGTATTTTCCAGTCGGCAACTTTGCGCATAGTAACGCGCGCTTCTTCGACTTCACCAAAATAGTCACCGTATTCAGTAAAGACTTTCATGTCCGTGGTTTCAGAAATGCGTTTGAATCGAATCATGACTTTCATCAGTTCGAAGAACTATTTAAACTTTATGGGGGTCTGGTGTTAGTGTCTGCTGTCTGAACTCGTTAGTTTTGGTGTGTCGCCTCCTAGTGCCGGAGTAAATTCGCTTGTGGGAATATATCTTGTCTCGTCTCCATGCGGCAGTCGTATGGAATCATAGAGTTCTTGTGACCATCCGATAAATCGGCATTTTTCCGAACCAAATCTGACACGATCGCCTGCTATCAAACGTTTTTTTTCTTCAAGTGTCAGTCGTTCATCGTTAACATACGTGCCATTGCGGCTGCCCAGATCTCGCAGGATAAATCCTGTTGCTGATACTGTTAATTCTGCGTGTCGTCGACTCACGCCTACTGTATCATATTGGTGTATGTTGGTATCTGATCTTCCTATTGATATGGTTCCTCCGCTGTCTAGTCGGTATCCTCTTGGCAAAAGACTTGTTCGTCCATAGGATTGCAGGCAGGATCCTGATGTCAGAGACTGGTAATCTGCTTCTGAGGACCACACGTATGGTCCGAATCGTATGGTACATGCTGCTGCCCACGCATCATAATCTAATTTCTGCACGAGGTCGCGCGCCCAGTTCGGATCGAATGTTCGTTCAGGATGTGCGAGCAAGAATCCTCTTGTTTGATGGAGTATTTCTTGAAGATTATTTACTCGTTGTGCAGCGTGCCGTAATGCGCGTTCGACTGCTCGCGCGTGTGGAAAACGCATTGCTGCGTCTGGGTGACAAAGTTTTGTAAAGAGTTCTTGTTGTTCTCTGAGGATGTGCATCCATTCTGGTGTATCTTCTTCGTAGTCTTTTTCAAGCACTCCTTGCCGTATTATTGGCGGTAGTTTTTGTTTTTCTCGATAATTGACCATGACATCGTTTGAGAATCCCAGTAATGATTTGTCTCCGCAAATACCCAATAACAGTGTCATACCAAGGGAATAAAAGTCTGCTCGGTGATCGATGGGCGGCGCTTTTTCAAATGCTACTGGTTGAGCGAAGTGTTCATACGGCATAAAAAGTGCAGTGCCTACGGAATCCAGATTTTCTCGCAGTGTTGCTCCTGAAAGTTCGCCATCTAAAGCCATGGCACAACCAAAGTCCATGATGACCGCTCGTTTAGTCATGTTTTCAATTTGGATATTTGATGGTTTGATATCACGATGGACTAGGTTGGCTTCATGGATGGCTCCTAGTCCTCGGGCAACTTGTACGCCTGCAGTGTAGAGTTCGTCATAACTTACTCCTCGGCGCAGTAATCCTTCCAGTGTTACTCCTTCTACGTATTCCATCGCGATATAGGGCATGCCATTGACGCGTCCGCTGTCATAGAATTGTATTACGTTCTCGTGTGGGTGTTGTGACATGCGTCGTAGAGCAAAATCTTCTATTTGGAATCGTCGCAGCCAACCTTTGTCTTCAGTGTCTTGGAGAAATTTGAGAGCTACGGTATCTTTTCCTCGTTGTGCAAGAAAGACACGTGCTACTCCTCCTTTTCCAAGAGCACCCCTAATGGTGTACGGGCCAAAGGGAAGCGGGTAGAGTCTGTGGGAATCACTGCTATCGTCACCTCTTTCCATGCTGCAGAGCGGTAAGAGAGAAATATATAAAAGTTGTCCCAATGGATACTCTTTTAAGACGTGGGTTTTCTCATAATAGTATGCCTCATCTTTTTATTGTTGGAACGTCGCACATCGCTACTCAAAGTGTGAATCAGGTTACCCGCGCAATCGCTGTTCATCATCCGTCTATTGTGGCAGTTGAGCTTGATCGCGGACGTCTTGCGTCGTTGCTCTCTGATAACAGGCAACGAGCACCTGCTAGAGAGATAATTCGTCAAGTGGGCGTGCAGGGGTTTCTTTTCTCTATTATTGGACAATGGGTGCAACAAAAGCTTGGCGCAAAATTTGGTATCAGCCCTGGTACTGAGATGCTTACTGCAGTAAAGCTTGCAAAAAAAAGTGGTGCGCGTATTGCTCTTATTGATCAGGATATTCAGGTGACGCTTCGTGATTTTTCAAAGAAGGTGCCTTTAAGTGAGAAGGCGCTGATGTTTTTTGACGTGTTTATTGGTTTTTTTCGTCGTGATGAATTACTGCAATTTGATTTGTCGAAGGTTCCTGAAAAGAAGGTTATCAAGAAATTGCTTGCCCGCGTAAAGGAGCGTTATCCTCATACGTACGAAGTGCTTGTTGATAAGCGCAATCGCGTGATGGCTCGTCGTCTGGCACATCTCTTGCACAATAATCCTGAAGATGTTATTGTTGCGGTGGTGGGCGCGGGTCATGAAGAGGACTTGCTTGCTCTCGTCAAAAAGTATTTAAACGTTCATACTTCATAAGTTGTAAAGAGGTGTGTTTGTTGCAGTTTGTGCATAATGTAAAGAGGTATTGTCGTTTTTCCTTGCGCGAGGTCGAGGAACTTATAGGTATTGCTTTTGTCTTTGCCTTCGGTCTCTCTTTTACTGATTGGGGTGTTGAGTCGTTTGATTATCTTATTGGCGTATCTAATCTTTTGACGGCCTTTCTAGTTGTTGCGGTCTCGTTGTTTTTTCATACGTTTTTAAAAAAATTGTATGCGATTTGGAGGGGGTATACTATTACACACAGAACGTGGACTGCGGGTATTCTTGGTTCCGCGATTATTACTCTTCTTACTAATGGTCGTTTGCCGTTGTTTTTTTCCTCGAGTTTTGATGTGCAGACGACAGCTATGCGTCGTTTGGGTAGAAAGCATGGAGTTCATATGGGCGCTGTTGCCCGTATTGCTATTGCAGGCATGTTTGCAACTTCTTTGCTTGCAGCAGTAGCACAGTGGATTGCCATGGTCTGGCCCGGATATGTTGTCCAGAAATTGCTTACCTTTAATGCTTTATATTTGCTGTACAATATTTTGCCCTTGCCTCAAATCGATGGTAGCAAGATTTTCTTTGCATCGCGTTTGCTCTATACGTTCATTGTGGTTTCCGTGCTTGCTTTTGTGCTCATGGCTCTTGCTGGAGCGAGTTCTTTTATTCTTGCAGGTGGTCTTGGACTTATTGCGACAATAATTTTTTGGTTTTTTTATGAGAAGGACTGGTCATAGCAGTAGACACTGGACATGGTTGCGAATCGTTCTTAAAACCGCTATGATTATTAACAATTATGCTCTTGGCTCCCCTCATGTTGACGGATTTTACGCCCCGACTGTATCAGGAAAAACTGTTCTCAAAGGCAGTCTTGAACAATAGTCTTGTTGTTCTGCCAACAGGGTTGGGTAAGACTGCATTGTCCATGATGCTTGCTGCTCATCGTCTCAAGGCGTATCCTGATTCTAAGATTGTGTTTCTTGCTCCTACCAAACCTCTTGTTGAGCAGCATCACGATAGTTTTGTAAAGCATGTGTCACTTGATGAAGAACAGTTTGCGGTCTTTACGGGCAATATTGCTCCTGCAAAGCGACATGACTCCTGGAACAAATCCACCATCTTTTTTTCTACTCCTCAGGGTTTTGAAAATGATGTGATGAGTGGTAAAATTCTTCTTGATAAGGTGAGTTTGCTTATTCTCGACGAGGCACATCACGCTGTTGGCGAATATGCGTATGTATTTCTTGCAAAAAAGTATATGCAGCAGGCGCGGCATCCTCGTATTCTTGCTTTGACTGCGTCTCCAGGTACTGACGTGCAAAAGATTCAGGAGGTCTGCGATAATCTGTCTATTGAATCCGTACAGGTTAAAACAGAAGAAGACCCTGACGTTAAGCCTTATGTTCAAAAAAAAGAGGTATGTACGATTGCTGTTCCTCTTCCCAATTCATTTCTTGAGATAAAAAAGGATCTGGAAGCATGCATGAATGCAAAATTGTCTCACATGAAATCTTTGGGTTATTCATCAGGGAAAAAAGTGCAATCAAAGAAGGAATTGTTGGCTTTGCAGCGCCAGTTGATCGTGGAGATGAAAAATGGTTCTCGTAATTTTGAGACATTAAAATCCGTTTCTTTGCTTGCTGAAGTGCTCAAAACATATCACGCGCTGGAGTTGCTTGAATCACAGGGTATTCGTCCCTTGCACGAGTATGTTGAGGGTCTTGTTTCACAAGCACCAAGTGCAAAAACCAAGGCTGTAAAAAATCTTGTTGCGGATTCTCATTTTCGTAATGCTCGTGCGAGAATTCAGGTACTCATTGATAAGGGCGTTGCCCATCCAAAGCTTGCAGCATTATCATCATTATTGGCCCGGACTTTTGAGAGTAAACCTTTGGCTAAGGTGATTGTTTTTACTCAGTTTCGTACTACTGCTCTAACAATTGAACAGGAGATTGCTGGTAAGATTGTCCTTCCTCACTTGTTTGTTGGTCAGGCCAAAAGAGGATCTACTGGTTTGAGTCAAAAACAGCAAAAGGAAGTGCTTGACCAGTTTCGTGATGGTTTGTTTAATACCTTGATAGCAACGAGTGTTGCTGAGGAGGGTCTTGATATTCCTCAAGTAGATCTTGTTGTTTTTTATGAGCCTATCCCTAGTGCTATTCGATCTATTCAGCGTAGCGGTCGTACTGCTCGTCATCGCGAGGGTGCAGTGTATGTGTTGCTTGCAAAGGGTACGAGAGATGAAGCATACCGTTGGAGCGCTCATCATAAGGAGCAGCGCATGTATCGTGTGTTGAAAAACATTAATAGTCAGTTGGTGTTGAAGAAACCCGAGGAATCATTGCAGAGGTATGTGCAGCCAGAAGAGTCTCTTCTCGTGTTTGCTGATTATCGTGAAAAGGGAAGCGCCGTGGTCAAGCAATTGCTGGATGACGGTGTCAAGGTGAATCTCGAGCAATTGTCTTGTGCTGATTTTGTGCTGTCTTCCCGTGTTGGTGTTGAAATGAAAAAGGTGGCTGATTTTGTTGATTCACTCCTTGACGGCCGCTTGCTCTCTCAACTGAAGGATCTCAAGCAACAGTTTGAGCGTCCGTTGGTGATTATTGAGGGTGAACAGGACTTATATACTGTGCGCAATGTGCATCCTCATGCGATTCAAGGAATGCTTGCAACTATTGCGGTAAGCTATGGTATTCCTCTTTTGCAAACAAAGGATGGTAAAGAGAGTGCTCAAATACTGCAGGCGATTGCTAAGCGCGAACAGTTAGAAAATGGTCGTGAATTTTCTCTTCATTTTGAAAAGCGCAATCTCACGATTACACAATTGCAGGAATATATCGTCAGTGCTCTACCTAGTGTTGGCCCGTCTCTTGCTAAAGAACTCTTGTCTCACTTCGGTTCTGTTGATGCCGTGATGCAAGCAACAGCAGAACAATTGCAGAACGTGTCTGGTGTTGGTAAGACCATCGCGTCTAGGATTCGCACAGTGTTACAAGAAAAATACGGTTCTAGTCATTAAAACTGCATTGCTCGAAGTCTGGTAACGCGGTCTGTTGTTGACGGGTGCGTGCTAAACAGCGCAGTAAGTCCTCCGCCTTTAAGGGGGTTTGAGATAAAGAGGTGTGCTGTGCTCTCTGTTGTGCTGCTTGCGCGAAAGGGTAATTGTTTTACTCCTTTTTCGATTTTAATTAAGGCATTTGCAAGGTATTCTCCTGTACCTATGTATGACGCTCCTGACGCGTCTGCGAGGTATTCTCTGCTTCGAGATATCGCCAGTTGTATGAGTAATGCGATAATTGGTGTGACAATGGCAAGAAGGAGTAATTCTATGATGCCTCTTCCGCCTTGTGAGTCTCGCCCTCCAAATCCAAAGATCGCTCCCCAACGTGCTATCATTGCTACATAGCTTATGACTCCTGCTAGTGTTGCTGCAATTGTGCTAATGAGAATATCGCGATTTTTAATGTGTGCGATTTCATGGGCAAGGACTCCTTTGAGTTCATGATCGCTGAGCAGTTGTAGGATGCCTGCAGTTACTGCTACTACTGCTTTTTTTGGGTGTGGTCCTGTGGCAAATGCGTTTGGTTGCGGTGTTCGTATGAGATAAATTTTTGGTGTTGGTATTCTTGCTGCGCGCGCGATGTCTTCAACCATCGCGTGGACTTTTGGATATTCTTTTTTGTCTAGCAGTGTTGCTTTGTACATTGCAAGAACGATTTTGTGTGAGAAAAAATATGCTCCGACATTCATGACAATGCTAAAAATAAGTGCAACGGTCAGTCCTCCTAGTCCTCCAAGTAGTGTTCCTACATAGAGGAGCACTCCTGTGAGTAGTCCTAAAAGCAGTACTGTTTTGATCTGATTCCACACCATGGTGTTGTTCTTGCAATGTGGGATATTTATAGTTTATGCAATCCTAAGTACGAACAGAGACCTTCGATCTGTCGTACTGGTGTTTCTTTGAAGAGAAAATGTCGCAGCGTGTCATCAACAGGTATGCCGTGTCTTGTGAGGTGCTTGTACAGGTATCTGTAGAGTTTTTTTCCTGCAGTATCTAAATCGGTGAGAAGCACTACTTTTTGTGGTTGCTGTGCGACTACTTCTTCAACAACGGCAAACAATGGCTTGTTCAAAATGAGTATGTGAGTAAATCCTAAGTGTTGTAGACATTGGCAATCCTTTTGTCCTTCGACGATAACAAGAAAATCCTTGTAGTTGTTGATGAGTTGTTCAATCTCCACGAAGTACTTCAAGCCCACAATCTATATATAATCTGCGGACTTGGCAGATCAGGGGGTATGAAAAAGAGCTTATCAAAGGGTATCTTGCTGCAGCATTATAAGCGTAGCGAGATTCAAGACATCCTCGTGCAGGAGGCGCAAGGTAGAGAGATCGGTGTGCGTTTTTTGTCAGGGGGTTTTGGCAAGCGACCCGATGTATTACAGTATCCTCATGATGTTCTTGAATTTGTAAAAAAGGGAGTGTCGAGTTTTCATGCTTCTGAAGAGCGGTGGTCAAATCCTCTTTTGCTTGGTCCTCGACTCAGACAATCTGAATTGCACGATTTGAGGACTGGTTGGGATTTGATTTTGGATATTGATTGTGAGGAGCTTGAATATTCTAAGATTGCTGCAGATCTTGTTGTTAATGCTATTGCGCATCATGATATTGAGAGTTTTTCTGTAAAATTTTCTGGCAATCATGGTTTTCACATTGGTGTTCCTTTTGAAACGTTTCCAGAACAGTTAAACGCGCAGCAGACTGCTTCTTTGTTTCCTCATGGGCCAAGAAAGATTGCCTCATATCTTCGTCAGATGATTCGAGAACCTTTAGCGCAGCGATTGTTGCAGACTGATTCGTTGACTACTATTGCTAAAAAGACAAAAAAACAGGTGACTCAACTGATGACTCTTGGCACGTTTGATCCTTTTACTCTTGTCGACATTGATACTGTTCTTATTGCCTCTCGTCATTTGTATCGTATGCCGTATAGTTTTAATGAAAAGTCAGGTCTTGTTTCAGTGCCTGTGCATCCTAAGAAGATTATGCAGTTTTCAAGGTCTGATGCTAAGCACACGAATATTGAAATTGTTAAACCGTTCATTACGGTTCAGACAAGAAAAAACGAAGCTACGCGTCTTTTTGTTCAGGCCTTTGATGCGACTGTAGAACCTGAAAGACCGGTAAAGAAAATCAATGAATACAAGGGTAGTGAGACTGCTATTCCTGAAGAGTATTTTCCACCGTGCATTAATTGTATTGCTGGTGGTTTGCAGGATGGTAAGAAGCGTGCGATGTTTGTTTTGTCTAATTTTCTTTCTGCTGTTGGCTGGTCGAGTCATGATATTGAGCAGTACATGGTCAAGTGGAATGAGCGAAATACTGAACCTGTTCGTGAGGTAACGCTCCAAGGTCATCTGCGTCATCATCAACAGATAAAAAAGAAGATTCCTCCTCCAAACTGCGCAAATCACGGGTATTATCGCGATCTTCAAATCTGTCATCCTGATGCTTTTTGCAAGCGCATAAAGAATCCTGCCAATTATTCTATTCTTAAACAAAAGATAGTGGCCAGTCAACAACCGAAGAAAAGAAGTAAGAAAAAGAATACTGCAAAAGAGAAGGAAAAAACTTCTTCTTCTAAAGCAACTGTTTCTTTTGAATCACCCCCCTCGGACGAATCCCGTTCACTTAAATAGATAGCTTTATAAAGGGGCTCTAGTTTTTCCGTGAGTAGCAAGCCTGATAAGGGAAACCCCATCAGTACGCGCTAGTGAGTGCTTACGTTCTTGGGATGCTACCCGCAAAAGGCGTTAATTGCTAGTAGGTAATAGTATGCCGACTACACGAAATCCACGACGAGGAAGTATGCAAGTTTGGCCTCGTAAAAGGGCCAGGCGCATTGTTGCTAGAGTGCGTTCTTTTAATGATAAAATTAGGGGTCTTGCCGGTTTTGCGGGGTATAAGACGGGGATGACTCATCTCATGATTCAAGACCGGGACAAGGAGGGCAAACCGAAGGGTTCAAGCCGCCTGTGTCCCGCTACCATCGTCGAGTGCCCGCCTGTTAAAGTGTTCGCAGTTAATGTGTACAAAAACACTCCTTACGGTCTTGCTCTTTCTTCAACCATTCTCTCACCTTCCATTGACAAGGAACTTGCGCGAAAAGTGCGCTTGCCAAAAAAATATGATAAATCTCTTGATAGTATCAAGGAATTTGATTCTTTGCGCTTACTCGCGTATACGCAGCCCAAGCTTACCAGTATTGGAAAGAAGAAACCAGAGTTGTTTGAACTCTATCTTGGTGGAACTAAAGACGAGCAACTTTCTCTTGCAAAAGAATACCTCACTAGGGATATTAAGGTCTCTGATGTGTTTAAGGAAGGCAGCCAAATCGATGTGCATGCTGTCACAAAAGGTAAGGGTTTGCAGGGTCCTGTGCGTCGCTTTGGTGTTAAGATTCGTTTTCATAAATCTGAAAAAACTAAGCGCGGTCCGGGTTCTCTTGGTTCTTGGATGACGCCTACTACTCATCGTGTTGCTCATGCTGGACAGATGGGTTTTCATCAGCGTACTGATTATAATAAGAAAATTGTCAAGATTGATAATGACGCGTCAAAGATTAATCCTAAAGGGGGTTGGTTGCGTTATGGACTTGTAAAAAATGAATATCTTATCATCAAGGGTTCTCTTCCTGGCCCTTCAAAACGTTTAGTTACCATGATACATGCGACAAGACCAAATGTTAAGATTTCCTCTCACGCGCCTCAGATTAATTACGTTCACAAGGAGTCTCGACAATGAAAGAAGTTATGCTGTTCAATGTTTCCGGACAAAAGAGTACGCTCAAGCTACCTGCACAGTTTGATGAGATTGTCCGTCCTGATGTGATTCGCAGAGCCGTTCATGTTCTGCAGTCTGTGCAACGTCAACGGTATGGTACTGATCCTCGAGCTGGTAAGAGAGTTTCTGCAAAGCTCTCTAAGAGACGTCGTAACTATCGCGGTTCCTACGGTCATGGAATTTCACGTATTCCTCGTAAAATTATGTCTCGTCGAGGTCGTCACTTTAATTGGGTTGGTGCGATGGTTCCTCAAGCTATTGGTGGTATGAGAGCACATCCTCCAAAAGCCGACAAGTGCTGGGCGCAGAAGATGAATGTTAAACAGCGCCGAAAAGCGATTCGTTCTGCTATGGCTGCGACCTTGTTTCGCGATATTGTCGAGAATCGAGGTCATAAGATTCCTGAGCAGTATCCTTTTGTTGCTGAAGGTCTTGAAGACTTGAAGAAAACAAAGGATGTTCATAAAGCACTTTCACAGTGGGGTTTTGCTGTTGAACTCGCTAAATGCAAGAAGAGAAATGAGCGGGCAGGTCGTGCTAAGACACGCGGTCGCCGACGAAAGGTTCGAAAGGGACCGTTACTTGTTGTCGATGATACGTGTTCTTTGCAATTCGCTGCGCGTAATATTGCAGGTATTGACATTGCTACAGTCAAATCACTTAATGCGGCACTTCTTGCTCCTGGCGGTCAGGCCGGTCGTGCCACGATCTTTACAAAAAAAGCAATTGACAAAATTGCCAAGGAGAACTTGTTCCAATGAATGCGTACGACATTATCAAGCATCCTCTCGCAACAGAAAAGGCGATTCGCTTGATGGAAGCAGAGAACAAATTGGTTTTCGTAGTGAGTCGTAAAGCGACAAAGGAGCAGATTAAAAAGGCTGTTGCAGAGTTGTTTAAATCAAAGGTCAGTGCTGTTAATGTGCATAATACTCATAAAGGTGTTAAGCGCGCGTATGTCACGTTTGCTGCGGATACACCGGCTATAGATGTGGCTACTGATCTTGGAGTGCTCTGATGGGAAAAAATATCATACAACAAGCACGTGGAAAGGGAAGTCTTCGTTATCGCTCTCCTAGCTTCCGGTTCAAGGGTAAAGTAGCATTGCCTCCTCGTGGTGTAACAGAAGGTCGTGTTCGCGATATTCTTGATTGTCCCGGTCATCATGCTCCTCTTATGCATGTGGAGTATCCTGATGGTCGCGCATCTCTTATGGTTGCTCCTGAAGGTATTATGGTTGGTGCAATGATTTATTCAAATCCTGAGATGATCGAGCGCGGACACGTGTTGAGTCTTGCTGACATTCCTACAGGGGTTCCTGTGTATAACATTGAAAGTAAGCCCGGTGATGGCGGTAAATTTTGTCGAACGTCAGGCACTGCTGCTAAGATTGTGGCAAAACACGAAGACAGGATTATTGTACAATTGCCTTCAAAGAAGAATCGGTCGTTCCATCCTCATTGTCGTGCAAATATTGGTGTGGTTGCAGGTGCTGGTCGTCCTGAAAAACCTTTTATTAAGGCCGGTAAGAAGCATTTTCAAATGAAGGCTAAAAATAAGCTGTATCCTCGTTCAAGCGCTTGTGCAATGAACGCTGTTGACCATCCTTATGGTAACAAGCGTTCGAGTCGTAAGGCTAAGCAAAAGCCTGTAAACCGCTTTGCTCCTCCAGGCGCAAAAGTTGGTAAATTGTGGCCAAAAAGAACGGGTAAGAGGAAATAATCATGGCAAAAAAAGAATTCAAGTTTTATGGATTGTCGCTCGACCAAGTCAAAGCGCTCTCTGACGAAGAATTCCTTGCATTGATCCCTTCGCGTTCAAGGCGCAGTTTGAAGCGCAGAGGAGAGTTTGGTTTTTCCGCTGAAGCTAAAAAGGTCTTAAAGGCAATTGAAAAGGGCAGTAAAAAAATTCGCACGCATCAGCGTGAAATGATTATCATTCCAAAAATGATTGGTCACACTATTGAAGTGTACACTGGCAAGGCTTGGGAAAGGATTGAAATAAGTCCTGATATGCTTGGTCATCGTTTGGGGGAGTTTGCTCTCACTCGTAAGAAGGTGGCTCACAGCAGTCCTGGTGTCGGTGCCACAAGAAGTAGTGCGGCGCTTAGTGTAAGATGACAGTAAAACTTTCAGTTCCAACATCGGAAAAGTCTGCAGCAGCCCATGGCATGTTTTTGCCTATCTCTATGAAGGCTGCCGTCGAGATTTGTGGTTATCTTCGCGGTAAAAAACTTGCGCGTGCTAAGACGATTTTGGAAAATGTTATTGCTGAAAAACAACCCATTCCGTATACGCGTTTCAATGGTGATGTAGGTCATAGAAAAGGAAACATTGCTGCTGGACGATATCCTATTAAAGCATGTACTGAGATTTTGACTGTGGTCAAGAGTGCTGAGGCAAATGCGCAGTTTAAGGGACTCCTTGCTAAGGATCTTGTACTCAAACAGATTTGTGCCAAGCAAGGCGGTAAACAGTACCGTTATGGACGTCATCGCGGTCGAAGAGCAAAGCGCACCCATATCGAAGTGGTAGTTGAGGAGAAGAAATGATCGAACGCAAGTTTATCAATGATAAGAAAAAGGAATTCGCCATCGAAGAGTACATTACTGCTAATCTTAAGAATGTTGGACATTCAAAAACCGAGTTGCGTAAGACTCCTCTTGGTGATCGCATTATTGTGCATGCTGCACGCCCAGGTCTTGTTGTCGGTAAGAAAGGTGAGACGATTAAAAAACTCACACAAACCTTGAAGAAAAGGTTCAAACTTGAAAATCCTGAAATCGAACCTCGAGAAGTCGAGCAAAAGGATCAAATGCTTGACGCAGATATCGTTGCTGAACGTATTGCAAGCACTCTTGAACGTTTCGGCGTTAAACGATTTAAGGGCATTGCTCATCGTGTGATGAATGATGTCCTGCGCGCCGGTGCTCTTGGGGTTGAGATAATTATGTCTGGTCGTATTCCTAGTGTGCGTGCAAAGAAGTGGCGTTTCTTTAGTGGCTACATTAAGAAATGTGGTGATGTCGCTCTTGAAGGAATGCATGTTGCTACAAATTACGCAGTTCTTAAACAAGGACGTATTGGTGTGAAGGTCTCTATCATGCCTCCAGATATCAAACTTCCTGATGATATTGAGGTTCCTCAAGAGGTGCCTGAGCCTGAAGTGAAGGAAGAAAAGCCTAAGAAGAAAACTGTTAAGAAGGCAAAGAAGGAAACCGTCGAAAAGGTTGGAAAAAAACCTGACGAGGATACCAAATGAAATTTAAAGAGCTCAAAAGCTTACCAAAAGATGAACTTGTCAAGAAACGTGACGAGCTTCAAAAGGAGCTTATGAAAGAACATACACAAATCAGCACCGGTACGGTCCCAAAAAGTCCTGGGAAACTCCGTACGTTAAAGAAGACAATAGCACGTATTACCATGCTATTGGAGGGCAAGACAAAAGCATGACGATCTGTCAAACCTGTGGTTTACCCCAAGAGTTATGCGTTTGTGAGAGTATTGCCAAGGAAACCCAAAAGATCACGATCTCGATTATCCGTAAAAAATACGGCAAGAAGTATACATTGATCGAAGGGTTTGAAGAGATCGATTTGAACTCGCTGTGCAAGCGTCTTAAGGCAAAATTTGCCTGCGGCGGAGCGGTGAAGAAGGATTCGATTGAATTGCAGGGCGATCACAAACAAAGGGTCAAGGAATTCCTCATTGCCGAGGGTTTCGCTCCTGAGACAATTGTGGTTAAATAATGAAAGCGTACCGCATGGAACTGATCGGTAAAACGGTCAAGATCGAAGCGTCCAACAACAAGAGTCTTGTTGGACTGGAAGGCACTGTCATTGACGAGACCAAACACTCCTTTGTCATCCTCACCTCGAAAGGGAAGAAACGAGTGATGAAGAAGGGATGTACGTTTGCTTTTGTTATTGATGGTAAAACTGTCCTCATTGCAGGCGACAAGATTGATGTTGCTCCTGCGGAGAGAATCAAGTTAAAATGACATGTACAGACAAAAACTGTAAGGAACACGGTAGTATTGCGACACGGGGTCGTACCTTTGTAGGTACGGTGATCGCTAGCAAAATGGCTAAGACAGTTACCGTGCAATGGGAGCGTAAGCGATTGTTACCTAAGTTTGAAAGGTATGAGAAGCGTCGCAGTCGTGTGCATGCGCATAATCCTGACTGTATCAGTGCTCGCGAGGGTGATTCTGTTATGGTTCAGGAATGTCGTCCTTTAAGCAAAACAAAGAAATTTGTTGTTATTAGGAAATATGAAAGCAATTAATGCACGAACAAGTAGAAGCCTGCCGCATGGCGCTATACTTCAAGCCTGTGATAACTCTGGGGCTCGTAAACTCCGCTTGATTAGTGTAAAAAATCTTAAGACTGTTAAGGGCCGGTACTCGAGTGCGGGTGTTGGTGACTTTATACTGTGCTCTGTTGTCGACGGAAAACCTGATATGCGTAAGAAGGTGGTGCCTGCTATTATTGTGCGCACAAAAAAGGAATATCGTCGTCACAACGGACAATGGATTAAATTTGAGGATAACGCTGCTGTCGTACTAAAGGATGATCAGGGAAACCCTAAGGGCACACTGATCAAAGGGCCTGTTGCTAAGGAAGCTTGCGATCGTTGGCCTGCTCTTCCAAAAATCGCTAAAATTATCGTATGAAATCAATACAACCACGTAAACAACGACGAGAAAAAGCTCAGGCGAAGCTGCATAGTAAAGGCGCGTATATGCATGTTCATCTTTCAAAGGAATTACAAAAAAAACACGGTACGCGCTCATTGCGTGTGAGAACGGGTGACACAGTAAAAGTACTGCGTGGTGACTTTAAAGGAAAAACCGGCAAAGTTGAACGGGTGCATGTTAAGGACGAAAAGGTCTACATCACCGGTATTGAAGTTGCTAAAAAGGACGGAACCAAAGCGCTTCGTCCGATTAAACCATCAAATCTGCTTCTCCAAGAATTGGAGTCAGGAGATAAAAGGAGACTTAAGAAATGGTCAAAAACCACTTAAAACGACTCACGATACCCACTACCTGGAAGGGAGTCTTGAGAAAGGAAGACAAATTTATTGTTCGGCCGTGCGCCGGACCTCATGCTAGAGAGCAGAGTTTTCCTCTCAATCTGATTATTAAGAAGTTGGGACTTGCCAAAACCTCTAAAGAGGTTCGACATATTTTGAACACAAAAAAAGTGCTCGTCGATGGACGTCGCATTAGAGATGATCATTTTCCTGTTGGCGTCTTTGATATTGTATCCTTTCCAGACATCAAAAAACATGTTCGTGTCTTGCTCGATAAACGTGGTAATTTGACGATTGTTGAAGTGTCAAAGAATACCACCCAAAAGATTTCTCGTGTCATTAATCGTCGTATTATTGCTAAGGGAAAGCTTCAAATCAATTTGCTTGACGGTCGCAATATTCTTACTGATGATAAAACGATCAAACGCGGCGACTCTTTGGTACTAGAATTACCTTCACAAAAAATTGTCAAACACCTTCCTTTAAAGGAGGGTTCGCAAGTCATCCTTGTTGGCGGTAAGCACCGTGGAGATTCAGGGATTATCAAAAATGTTTCTGCTACAAAAATCACTTATGAAAATAAGGACAAACAAATTATTGAAACACTGCGACCTTTCGCTTACGTTATTACTGAATTATGAACCCTATGCAAAAAGTTCGGATTGAGAAGCTCACGTTGAATATTGGTAGTGGCAAGGATCAAAGCCGCTTGGAACGTGGTTTGCTTATTATGAAACGTTTAACCAATCGTGATGCGATAAAGACGGTCAGTAATAAACGTATTCCTGGATGGGGTGTGCGTCCCGGTCTTGCTATTGGTTGTAAATGTACTTTGCGAAAGGATGATGCAGTAGCGTTGCTTGACACGTTATTGCAGGCAAAAGATAAGGTGCTCACACAAGGACAATTTGATGATAATGGTAATATTTCCTTTGGTATTCACGAGTACATTGATATTCCTGGACAAGAATATGATCCTAAGATTGGAGCTATGGGCTTGCAGGTATGTGTGACGCTTGAAAAACCCGGTGCACGTATTAAGAAACGCAAACTCTATAAGAAAAAATTACCTGTCCAACAGCGCGTCTCAAAAGATGAGGCTATGCAATTTATGAAAGAACAATATAAGGTGAGCATTCAATGACGACAAAGAACTGGAAAAAGGTTTTTAAGCAGCTCAAAGTCAAGCCAGCTAAGCTCAAAAAATATATCAAGCACAATAGTCCTCGCCCGCGAAAGGATGGATATTCCATTTATCGTTGCGAGCGTTGCGGACGGGCAGGTGGGTATATTAACAAATACCGCCTGGGTCTTTGCCGTTGTTGCTTTAAAGAAATAGCACCCGATATCGGGTTTAAGAAGTATAGTTAAAATGTTAAACGATCCATTAGCCAATGTGTTGAGTATGATCAACAAGTATGATCAACAGGGAAAAAAGGAGTGTTTACTCCATCCCATGTCCTCTATGATCGAACGTACGCTTGCGATTATGCAGGCTCATCGATATGTGGGCAGTACTGAACCTGTCACGCAGAGTCGTGGTGGTGTTGTTAAGATTAATTTGCTTGGCAGCGTTAATAAGTGTGGTGTAATCAAGCCTCGCTGGGCGGTCAAAGTTGATGATTTTGAAAAATATGAAAAGCGTTACTTGCCTGCAAAGGGTATGGGCATCATTATCTTGAGCACCTCTCAAGGTTTGCTTACGCACGAGGAGGCTAAGGAAAAAAATATTGGAGGACGTTTGATCGCGTACTGTTACTGATGAAAGAAGATATTCATGAAGAACTGAGCATTCCTGACGGTGTGACGGTTACGTTTGCTGAGCGCAAGCTCACTGTCAAGGGTCCTAAGGGCGAAGTTAGTCGTGAGATTTTGAGTCCTAGTATACAGGTAGCTATTGCTGATGGCGCCGTGCAGTTCAGTGTGGAAAAGGCAACAAAACGTGAGAATCGTTTGCTGTTAACCTACCTCAGTCATGCTAAAAACATGATTAAGGGCGTTGAGCAGCCTTGGACGTATACACTTAAGATTTGTTCCTCCCATTTCCCGATGAATGTAAAACTTTCAGGTCAGGAGTTTTCTGTTAAAAAATTCCTTGGTGAGGATACTCCTAGAAAGTGTACTTTGCCTACTGATGCGAAGGTTTCTGTTAATGGTTCTGATATCACGGTGGAATCTTGTGATATTGAAGCGGCGGGAAATGTTGCTTCTCGCTTGGAACTCTTAACGCGTATTCGCGATCGTGATTTGCGCATATTCCAAGACGGTATCTATATTACAAAGAAGGCAAAACAAAAATGACAGAATTACTACGATTACGAAAAGCCATGAAGGCACGACAACCTTCTTTTGAGCGAGATGAATCGTTCAAGCGTAAGGAAATTGGTTCTTCGTGGCGTCGTCCTCGAGGAAATTGTAATAAGTGTAGGAAAAATATTTTTGGACATCCTGCTCTAGTGAAGAAGGGATATCGAGCACCAAGAAATGTCCGCGGTCTTCTTCCTTCAGGTCTTGATCCTGTAATGATCTATACACTTGCAGATCTTGATACGATCGACAAAAACCTTCAAGCAGCTGTTATTGCGTCAAGCGTAGGTACGCGTAAGAGATTCACAATATATGAGGAATGTATTAAACGAAATATTATTATAACAAATACTAAGGATCCTCAAGGTTTTCTTGACCGTATTGCTAAGGTGCGCCGTGAGAGAAAAGAGGCGCTGAAAAAAGCAGAGGAAGCAAAGAAAAAGAAAACTGTCAAGAAAAAACAAGCAAAAAAGGAAAAGAAGTCTGAGAAAAAAGAAGAAAAGGAAGACTCAAATAAAGAAAAGAAAGAACTGGATAAGATCCTGACGAAGAAACAATGAAATTACAAAAACGACTCGCCGCACAGATTATGAATGTTGGTACAGAAAGGATTAGGTTAGCTCCTGCCTTTCACGAACAGATTAAGGAGGCTATTACCAAGTTTGACATCCGCAAGCTTATTCGTGATCATGCCATTACTGTCGCACCTGTTCAGGGTATTTCAAGGGTTCGTGCAAGAAAACGCCAGTTGCAAAAGCGTAAAGGACGTCATCGCGGTTTTGGTGTGCGTAAGGGAAAAGCCGGTGCGAGAAAGGATGCCAAGCAATCATGGATTCTTCGTATTCGAGCACAGCGTCGTTTACTTAGTGAACTCAAGAAGAAGAATTATATTACTCCGCAAACGTATATGCAATTATATCGTAAGGCAAAGGGCGGTTTTTTTAGAAGTGTTAATCACATTAAATTGTTTATTAGTGAGAATGAGTTGATTAAAAAATGACAACAAAAGCTATCCGTTATCGAAGAAAACGCTCGGGACAAACCGATTATAAAGCTCGTCGGTATTTGTTGTCCTCGCGTAAGTTTCGCATAGTTATTAGACGTAGTTTGCGCCATGTGCAAGTACAGATTATTCAGTATAAACCCGAAGGCGATCGCGTTCTTGTCAGTGCGGATTCTAAGGAATTGCGTAAGCTTGGTTGGAATTTTGGTTTGAAGAATACGCCTGCTTGTTATCTTACAGGTTTGTTACTTGCTAAGAAAGCTAAGGAGAAGAAGCTTGCAGAGGGTGTCGTTGATCTTGGTAGGTATTCTACTACTAGAGGTAATAAGCTCTTCGCAGTTGTAAAAGGCATGGCCGACGGAGGTCTTCAGGTGCCCGTTCCTGAGAAAGCGTGTCCTTCAAAGGATCGTCTTGAAGGCAAACATATTGCAGGTTTTGTTGATAAGAGTGTTGCTCAGCAATTTTCAACGTATAAGAAGAATAATATTTCGCTTACCTCTATTAAAGAAAAAGTTGCCGAGGTTGTAAAGAAGATACAATGACTGAAAAGAAAACACCAAGAAAGGAAGAGCCTGAGACTCCTTGGGAGCCTAAGACCTCGCTCGGTAAGAAGGTTTTGCAAAAGGAGATTACGAGTATTGATCAGATTCTTGATAGGGGAGAACGTATTTTTGAAGCCGAGATTGTTGATCGTCTTCTTCCCGAGGGAAAAACGGAGTTATTGTTTATTGGTCAGGCAAAGGGTAAGTTTGGTGGCGGTCAAAAGCGTGCGTTTAAACAAACTCAAAAGAAAACGCCTGAAGGTAACAAGCCGAGCTTCAATTCTTTTGCTATTTTTGGTAACGAGAATGGGTATGTTGGCGGTGGTTACGGTAAGAGTAAGGATACGGTTCCTGCTCGTGAAAAAGCTATGCGCAATGCTAAGCTTAACGTGTTCAAAGTCCGTAGAGGTTGCGGTAGTTGGGAGTGCTCTTGCAAAACTCCTCACAGTATTCCTTTTGCCGTCGAGGGCAAGATGGGTTCTTGCATTATTCGTCTGATGCCGGCTCCAAAGGGTAAGGGATTGGTTGTTGAAGAAGAATGTCAAAAGCTTCTTCGTCTTGCTGGTATTAAGGATGTATGGTCTAAAGCGTTTGGTCAAACCAAGCAGAAGAGTAATATGCTCAAGGCCTGTCTTATCGCTCTTAAAAAATTAAGTGATACAAAGATGAAATCTGAACAAGCTGCCGCACTTGGTGTGGTGGAGGGCGCTCGATGAAGCTCGCTATTGTGCGTATTCGGGGAAGTTTTCATTTGAGTGCTGCGATGAAGAGTGCTTTTGCTCATATGAAGTTGAATACGAAGAATTCCTGTGTTATTGTTGATGATACACCTTCATTGCGTGGTGTCTTAACAAAAGTGAAAGATTACGTGACTTGGGGTCCTGTTGACGAAGAAACTGTTAAGGCTCTTGAAAGGAGAAAAAGCAAGGATTCCGTGTATCGTTTGCATCCTCCAAAAAAAGGATATGGTAAAAAAGGCATTAAGGTTTCTTTTAGTGCTGGTGGCGCTTTGGGCAATCGTGGTGCAAAAATTAATGAATTATTGAAACAAATGATCTGATGGTACGAAGAAAAATTCGCCGTATGCGCGCAAGCCGTCGGCACGGATGGGGAAAACACCACCGGGGTAAAGGAAACAAGGGCGGTAGCGGTAATGCTGGTCGCGGTAAACGCTCTGATCACAAAAAGCCTTCATATCGTGAGAAACGTTTAGGAAAATATGGTTTTACAAGTCATTCTCGACGTACACGTGATACTACGATTTCCTTTGCAGTTCTTGAGGATAAGTTACAAACCTGGCTTGACAAAAAACTCGTTGAAGAAAAGGATGGTGTGATTATTGTCGATCTTGGAAAGCTTGGATACACGAAGTTACTCGCCTCTGGAAAACTTACCCGTAAGCTTCGCATTAGTGTTCCTACTGCGTCTAAGCGCGCTGTGGAGAAGATCAAGGAAGCTGGCGGAGAGGCCAGTTAAATGTCTGTTATCAAAAATATTCTCTATAATCTTCCTGAGGTTGCGGGTCCTACTCAAAAACGTTTATCGTTTAAGGAAAAGTTGAAATGGACTTCAATTATTCTTGTTCTTTTTTATGTGTTGGGAATGGTTCCTTTGTGGGGTTTGGAATCGAATGCTCTTGCACGTTTTGAGATTCTCTCAATTATTTTGGGTGCTAGTTTTGGATCGATTATTTCTCTTGGAATTGGTCCTATTGTAACCGCATCTATTGTTTTGCAATTATTGAATGGATCTGGTATTATTAATTTTGATCGTACAACTGTTGATGGTAGAAAGACGTTTCAGGGTTTTCAAAAGATCCTGTCCTTGTTTTTTATTGTGTTTGAGGCAGTGATTTATGTGTTTATGGGTGGTTTGGCTCCTTCGGCTGCTCTTCCTGGTAGTTTGTTTCTTCAAATGCAGTTGGTGTTGGTGTTCCAGTTGACCTTGGGCGGTATCATTATTATGTTAATGGATGAGGTGGTGTCCAAGTGGGGTTTTGGTTCTGGTATTAGTTTGTTTATCGCTGCAGGTGTGTCTCAGCAGGTTTTTATTCGTGCTTTGAGTTTCTTGCATCCTTCAACTAATCCTGATACGTATGTGGGTGCGATTCCTGAGTTTTTTCGATCATTAGCAGTGGGTAATCCTCAGGGTGCTTTGCTTATGTTTGCAGGTGTGGCTTCAACAGCGATCGTGTTTATTTTGGCGGTGTATATGCAGGCGATGAAAGTGGAGATTCCATTGTCTTTTGGTCGTGTGCGCGGTCATGGTATTCGCTGGCCTTTGCATTTTATTTACACATCAAATATTCCTGTTATTCTTGTCTCTGCATTATTTGCTAACATCCAATTATGGGCTAGTCTGTTGCAGAATTGGGGTTATCCTTTTCTTGGCACTTTTGATGCGAATAATAATCCTGTTAGTGGTGTGGTGTCGTGGTTGTTTCCTCCTAATGTTATTGAGGCATGGATTACTCAGGGCTTTGTTGATGGTTTCTTGCGTGTGCTACCACAGGCAGGGTTCTATATTATTGCAATGATTATTGGCTGTATTGTTTTTTCATGGTTTTGGGTGCAGACTTCTGGTATGGATGCAAAGAGTCAGGCCAAGCAAATGATGAGTTCTGGTTTGCAGATTCCTGGCTTTCGCCGTGACATTCGTGTTTTGGAGCGTTTATTAAAAAGATATATTTCTCCTCTTACTGTTCTTGGTGCTATTGCCATTGGTATTCTTGCAGGTATTGCTGATGTGTCTGGAGCTCTTACTAATGGTACTGGTTTGTTGCTTGCTGTCATGATCATCTATCGTTTGTATGAGGAAATTTCCAAACAGCACATGATGGACATGAATCCAGGTTTAAGAAAATTCATGGGTGGTTAAGCGAAGCGCAACCGACCGTGTTTTTACCAAATTTTTCTTAAAAATTTGATGCAGACACGAATCCTGGACTAAGAAAATTCATGGGAGAATAAATGACCAGTGGGTGAGCAAAGCGAACCCGCCTTGTTTTGATCGAACTGTTCTTAAAAGTTCGATATTGTTGAATTCTGTAGTACGTAATTCAACGGTTACGTAGTAGTTCTGCTAATCGCGGTATGTCCTTTTCTTGAATATGTACAAAGAGTAGCGTGGTTGCTAATTGATGTTGTTCAATATATGAACAAAGATAATATGCGGTATAATTGCAAAAGGAGCTTGTGTGATGTTTGTTGATCGAGATTCCTTTTATACTTCCAAGAAGGTATTCTGGTCTTCCTTCTTGTTGTATTTTTTTCTTGTGAAATATGTTTACTGCTTTTGATTCTGTGATTGTTGTTCCTTTTGCAATGCCTAAGATGATTCTTGGTCGTTGTTGTGCAATCATGTCTGACAATTGTTGCAGGTCTTTTTTTAGTGGACCTATAACAAAAACGGGAGAAAAATGTTGCTGTAGTGTTACGAGATGAGGGTATGTGCGAAAGGTGTAGGTGAGTATGGTCATTGGTTTTGTGCACTTGTTGCTTTCTGATTCTCCACAATCCTTATAAACGATTCTCTTTTCTTTTACCAAATGGGATTTTTTAGTTTCCTTGATCCGATCTTTGATACTATTTTTGGACCGCTTCTAGTTCTTGATCCTTTCTATTTTGTGCTTATTGTTTCTGCTGTTCTTTCTTTGTTCATTGTCATTATTTACAAGTATACGACGAATCAGAGTTTGATGAAGGCCTTAAAGCAAGAGATTAAGGAATTGCAGGCTGAGATGAAGGCGTTAAAGGGTCATCCTGATAAGATGATGGAAGTCAATAAGCGTATGATGGCCACCAATTCGAAGTATATGATGCAAAGCCTCAAAGCGTCTTTGTTTACCTTGTTGCCAATTATTATTATTTATGCGTATTTGAGTGGTGTGATCGCGTATGATCCTATTATGCCCGGTCAGGAATTTAGTATGTCTGTCGTTCTTGAAGAGGGTGTCGTTGCTGATGTGGAAACCTCTGTTCCTGTAGGTCTTGAGGTAACTGGTGATGATGACAAGCGGGATGTGGATGATGAAGCTATCTTTACGTATAAGGGAAGGCCTGGCAGGTATTTGGTCCAGTTTGATGTTGATGATAAAACCTATGGTCATGAGGTGCTTGTCACTGAAGAACGCAAGCATTTGCCTGCTGAAAAGAGTATAGAAGACGGTACTGTTAATATGATTCACACTAATCTTGATAAGACGATTGTGATGAATCTCTTTGGGTGGGAGCTTGGCTGGTTTGGCTCCTACATCATTTTCTCAATTGTCTTCAGTATTCTATTCAGGCGCCTTTTAAAGGTCTACTAGCGCTTAAAAGCAAAACTATTTAAAGGAGAACGGTTTATAAACTTTATAAATACTATTCAGCATTGGGGGTGTTTGCTGTGGCACTGAAAGCCGTTAAGAAAGTCAAAAAATCTACTGGTAAAAAGGAAGTTACTATTGTCAATATTGTTGTTTCTGCATCGCTTGGTCATGATATTCCTTTGGAAAAAATGGCTGCTACCTTGAGCAATACGGAGTATAATCCTGAGCAATTTCCGGGTCTTGTGATTCGTATTAAGGATCCTAAGACGTCTGCGCTTATTTTTAGTAGTGGAAAAATTGTGTGTACTGGCGCTCGTAGCATGGAAAAGGTGCACGAGTCGGTAAAGAAGATTATCAAGAGTCTTGAAAAGATTAATGTCAAAATCAAGGAGTTTCCTGAAATTAACATTCAAAACATTGTGGCTTCAGGCAGTATTGGAATGGATCTTAATCTCAATACGCTGGCAATGAAACTTGATAACACTGAATACGAGCCTGAACAGTTTCCGGGCTTAGTATATAAATTGCCGAACACGAATGCTACGTTTTTACTGTTCTCTAATGGAAAAATTGTCTGTACGGGCACAAAAAGCGAGGATGACGTGCACGCTGCGGTCGAAAAATTGATCGTAAATTTAAAGAAAGTCAGATAAATCCTTGAGAATGTGGGGGGTATATGAGCGAGCAGTCTACGATGGACGCTGCAGTAATGGTGCAGAAGTTTACTGATTTTATTACTGTAAATTACCTAGCAGAATTGCTCGAAAACGCGCGTAAGGGATTTGGTTTTCTTAATATTAATTTCCGCGATCTCATTACTTTTGAACCGGAACTTGCTGATTTGCTTCTTGATCAGCCTGAAGAGGTGTTAAAGGCTGCAGAGATTGCTTGTGGCAGTATTAATGAAAAGGCCAAGTCCACTGTTGTTCGCGTACATAATTTACCTGCAAAGACCTGCGAGATGTATATTCGTAATATCCGCAGCAAGCATCTCAATAAGTTCTTTCTAATAGAGGGTATTGTGCGGCAAAAGAGTGATGTGCGTCCGCAGGTGACAAGTGCTAAATTTGAGTGTCCTAGTTGTGGTAATGTCCTTGCAGTTATTCAAGTTGATAAGAAGTTTAAGGAACCAACGAAATGCAGTTGTGGTCGAAAGGGTAAATTTCGCATTCTTAACAAGGAGCTTGTTGATGCGCAGATGATCAAGCTCGAAGAGATTCCTGAACAATTGGAGGGTGGTGCACAACCTAAGCGTATTGATACGTTTCTTACTAAGGATTTGGTGAGTCCGTTGACTGAATCGCGTACTAATCCCGGTGCGCGTATTAAGGTGACGGGCGTGATTAAGGAGGTTCCTATCACGCTTCGAACTGGTGGTCAGGCGACGAGGTTTGATCTGTTGTTTGAGGTTAATCATGTTGAACCTGTTGAACAGGATCTTAGTGATATTAAGATTTCTGAGAGTGAAGAAAAGCAAATCATTGAGCTTAGTAAACATTCTCAGTTGTGGAAGAAGATGGTTGATTCTATTGCTCCGTCTATTTATGGTCATGACATGATTAAGAAGGCTCTTATTTTGCAGATGCTTGGCGGTGTGCAAAAACAGAAGAAGTCCGGTATTACTATTCGCGGTGATATTCATATGTTGCTCATCGGTGATCCTGGTGGTGGTAAATCTCAAATGCTAAAGCGTCAGTCTGTTGTTGCGCCTAAGGCTCGTTTTGTCTCTGGTCGTGGAGCGAGTGGTACTGGTTTAACAGCAACAGTGGTTAAAGATGAATTTTTGCAAGGGTGGAGTTTGGAGGCTGGAGCGTTGGTGCTTGCTAACAAAGGATTGTGTTGTATTGATGAGCTTGATAAGATGACTAAGGAGGATACTTGGTCTATGCATGAGGCGATGGAGCAGCAGAGTGTTTCTATTAGTAAGGCAAATATTCAGGCTTCTTTGCGTTGTGAGACAACTATTCTCGCTGCTGCTAATCCTAAGTTTGGACGTTTTGATCCTTTTGATACGGTAGCTAGTCAGATTAATCTTCCTTCTACGCTTGTGAATCGTTTTGATCTTATTTTTCCCATCAAGGATTTACCGGATAAGGAAAAGGATGCTCGTCTTGCTGGTTTTATTCTGGGGCAGCATCAGTCTGACGAGGACGAGCCTCCTCTTGAGACTGAATTGTTGCGTAAATATATCGCGTATGCGCGCCAGCAATGTGTTCCTGTACTTACTGATGAGGCTATTGAGGAATTGCAGAGTTATTTTGTCACGATGCGTGGTAGCGGTACTAAGGGTGGTGTTGTGAAATCCATTCCTATTTCTGCGCGTCAACTTGAAGGTTTGGTCCGATTGTCTGAAGCGGCTGCAAAGTTGCGTTTGAGTTCTTGTGTTACTGCAGAGCATGCAAAGCAGGCTATTGAACTTCTTGATTATTGTCTTAAGCAGGTGGCTCTTGATGAGGAAACGGGTACTATTGATATTGATCGTATCGCTACTGATATGCCTGCATCTCAGCGTTCTAAGATTATTACTGTAAAAGAGATTATTGTAGATATTGAAAATAAGATTGGTAAGGTTATTCCTCTTGAGGACATTGTTACTGCTGCTGGTGAAAAGGGTATTCAAGAATCTGAAGTGGAGGAGGTTATTCAGAAATTAAAGCGTAGTGGTGATTTGTTTGAGCCTAAGAGGGGTTTTATCAGTCGCATTTAGACGGCTGCTCGTTCTTCTGCTGCGCGTGCCACGCCTTCACAGTTTCGTCGTTCTTCTTCGTCTTGTATTTGTTGGCAAATTGTTATGGGGTTTTCACGACTGAATTGTACTGCTTGTTGACAGTGTAATTTCAGGAGTTCATCTTGTATTTTCAAACAGATTCCTGGGTGTTTGGAAAATCCGAGATAACAACTGTCTTTGAGGTTTATTGAACTGAGTGGTTCACAAAAGACAGGATCATTTGCTTCATCGGCAACTGCTAAAAAGCAACTATCTCTTTCATCGAGTAGTCCTATTTTGTTGCACTCGTTTGCTGCTTGTGCCTTGTTTGTTCGTGCAAGTTCTATTGCCTTGTCTTGATAATTATCGGGATCTTCCTGTACACGTGCTGTGCAATCTTCGCTGCAGGTAAGTACGGATTCTTCGCCTTCACATATGTTGTCTCCGCAACAGGGTTGTTGTCGTACATAAACGCATCGTCCATCTTCGCAGCGGTCTGTAGTGCATGGGTCTCCGTCGTCACAATCATAGGGGCAGGTGTCGAGGTGCAGTTCGTCTCCTGTGAGTGTTCCTGGTGTTATGGTGAATTGGTATGAATCTTGTGTGTGTTGCTCGTCGTATCCTGCAGTGACTTGCAAAGAATACGTTCCCGGTTCCAATTGTCTGCTTAGTGTGATTTCTGCACTTCGCTTTGTTGATGCGCGCACTGTTATAGTGTCTTGAGCGCTTTGTAATGGTTTGTTTGTTTCGTCGATAATGTCATATTTGAGTGTGACTAGTGTTGGACTGTCTTCAGTACTGGTAAGTGTTGAATGAAATGAGAGTGTATCTCCTTGTGCAATTGTTGTTGTTCCTTCTATGCTTACTTGTATGGTTGCTCTTGATGATCCGCTTGGCCATAACAAGATGGTGGTGACAAGAATTACAATGATTATTCCTCCTATTGAACCGTAGAGAAGTGGTTTGCTTATTTTTCTTTGTTTTACTTGTGCAAAAGTGGCCGTAATGTGTGATGCCTTGTATCCGTTTTTTAGTAGGAAGGCTCGTATGTAGTCTTCTTTGTACCCCTTTTTTAGAAGGTCGCGCACATACTCGACCAGGCTGTCGTCAACCATGCGTGGAATAAACAGGTTATAGTATATAAAAGTATTTAAGGCGACTTTTCTCAGGGTAGTGCTATGGTCCGCCGGGCTGCTTTGAAAACAACGATTTCCACTGTTCTTTCTGCTCCTCTTGAACAGGAAGAAAATGTGGTTTTTCTTCGTATTGGTACTGAAGAGGTCTCTCGTGTAAACATTATTGCAACGGTGATTAGTGTTCTTAAAGAGAGTAATATGGCCACTATTGATGATGGTACTGGACAATTAATGTTGCAATGGTTTGATGCTCATCATGATGTGGAGGTAGGATCTATTGTTGTAGTTATTGGTCGTGTGCGACAATATGGTTCTCGATATGTGTTTCCTGAGATTATTAAGAAAATTGAGGATCCTTTGTGGGTGAAGGTGCGCGCTAAGGAGTTGGAGGAATTGCCCGTCTCTTCTGTTGTTGAAGAGCATCATAGCGATCCTGATGAGTCTGCTCTTCGTTTAATTCATGAATCTGATAAAGGCGATGGTGCTGATATGGAGGAGCTTATTGAAAAGCTTGGAGAGCAGGGCGAGGAGATTATTAAGCGCTTGTTGATGGCTGGTGAGATTTTTGAGACTAAGCCCGGCAGGATTCGTTTGCTCTAAAAAAAGAGTGGTGTGACAAAGACTTCTAACAGTCCTGCGACGAGTAAGAAGAGCAGTGCAATGAGTAAGAGATCTGAAAAATCGGTTAGTATTCTGTCTGTTCTTTTTAGTACATCTTTGTTGATGATTGCTACAGAGAGTATTCCTCCTGCTATGCCTCCAACAAAGTATGCGAGTATTTCTGGTATGCCGTGCAAAAAATAGCGTAGGAGACTGAGTGCTCCTGCAATGAGATATGCTCCTGCTTCATTTATTGATTTATGGAGTAATATGGGTAAGGTGCTGGTAAAAAAGCTTCCCATTGCAGTACCGATTACTGAAGCGTTCCATGCAAGGATAAAGATCGCACCGCTGCCAAACAGGAAGGAGAAGAGCAGTGAGAAGATGAGTACTTTCATATTGTTGAAAAATATTCTTGAAAATAATCCTATTTCTGCTGCGCCTCCTGTGACTTGTTGATTGAGGGAGCTGATGGTCTGTGCTTGTATGCTGTACACATTGATGACGACTTCGTTTGGTAATACAATGAACCACAATGCAAAGGCAACGGTGAGTCCAATAAAAAAGAATACAAAGAACCGTACCACTTGTGCATGGGCATGCAGTATGTCTTTTTCTTTAGCATACTTCATGACTTGGGATTCTTCTCGTTTCATTGTTTGGTAGAAGAGTGGCACTGACATGAGTACGATGAAGAGAACCATGACTATTCCTGCTTGTGCACGAAACACCCAGTATGATAAGAATATTCCTACTGTTGCATAGATGAAGCCGACGAGGAATAATTGGTAGGGGTGTTGTACGGACTTGAGTGGTGTCGTCAGTGATTCAAGGACCATGTGTTATGGGAAGTACAGAAGATTTATAAACCCTCCCTCGGTTGGGGAACTATGGATTATGCTTCGATGCTTAAGCGTGCAAAGGATCGTATGCCTGAGGTTGTTCACGAAAAGGAACGTTTTGAAATTCCCAAGGTTCGTGGTCATATTGAGGGTGTAAAAACGGTCTTGTCTAATATTGTTCAGATTTCTCAGTATCTTCATCGTCCTGTCGAGCATATGTTGAAGTACTTGCTTCGTGAGCTTGCTACGTCTGGCGAATTGAAGAAATCTGGTCTTGTTGTGCTTAAGGCAAAGATTCCTGCTTCAAGGATAAATGCTAAGATTCGTCAATATGCTCATGAGTTTGTGTTGTGTCCTAAATGTGGTAAGCCCGAAACGGTGATGAAAAAGGATGGTATGTTTATGTTTCTTCATTGTCAGGCTTGTGGTGAAAAGGTGCAGGTGAAAGCAAAAATATGATTGTAAACGTTCATAAAAGGGATCAGTCTACGATTGTAGCTGTTTGCGACGAGAATCTTATGGGGCAGTGTTATGAGGAGGGTGACAAAATTCTTGATTTGTCTTCTTCTTTTTATGCTGGAGAGCGTATGACTGAGCAAGAGGCAGGTGATTTTGTTCGTAATGCTCATGCTGTTAATCTAGTTGGTGAAAAGTCTGTTGCTCTTGGCATTGTTGAGGGTGTTATTGATGAGACCAAGGTCTTGCATATTCAGGGTATTCCTTATGCGTTAGGCGCTGTTGATCATTAACCAAACCACGCTCCTAGTCCTGTTTGTTGTTCTTTTTCTCGACCAAAAATTCCTTCCATTCGTCGCTGTAATAGTTCTATTGATTGTTGTAGATAGGGGCTGACGTTGTATTTTTTGGCCAGACTTTGTGTTGGTTCCATATATTTCATGATATTTCCTTTGCTTACCGTAAATATAATTTTTCCTCCACAAGTCGTACATTTTCCTATGAGCGGTACTCGTCGATATTTTGCATTGCACGTGACGCAGCGAAATGTTTGTTGTGTAAATTTTCTCAGGTTTCCTGCGCTGTCTTTAAGAAAGTGTTTTTCAATGACGAGTGTGGCAACTTGTGTTGAGTTTACTGCTCGTATTTTTTCTGCGAGTTCCATTTGTCCTTTGAGTTTGTCTTGCATGCTGGGTATTGTTTTGTACGCGCTGCATTGTACTGTTTCATTCATGTCTGTAGTGTCATGTGTAAATCCCATTCCTTCAAATTGTTCTGGCGTTCCTAGTGTGTTGTTGATCATTTTTAGTGAAACATCCCATGGTTTTTTATATTCTTGTGCTGCTTCGTATAACTCTAGCGGGTAACGCCATACAATGTCAAGGTCAAAGGCCATGTCGTCGACTTCTGCTGGTGTGAGTATGCTTGTTAGGACGAGTGGCGCATCCATAGTACCTCCTCTGCTTTGTGGCAGGTATTCTTTGCTGAAGTTAAGAAACGCGTCCATGAGGAGCATAACGCAAGATTCGTCACCGTCACAATCTCTTCTTGTTGCTGCGTGAATGTAGGGATGTGCCCAAAATCCTTGTGTTGAGGAAAAGCCAATGATGCGCCCTATCATTCCTGCACTCGTGTGTGGTGCTAGACAAATGACGAGTTCTCCGACGAGGTCATGTGGATCTTTTGTTTTGAAGTAGGGTTTGAGTTTGTATAATTGTTCAAGAAGATCATTGCAGTATTGTGCGACGCGCAGTAAAACAGTGTCGCATCCTTCTTCTCCTGAGTGTATTCCTCGTGGCAGTACGACGTCTTGTGGTTTTATTTCCAGTATTTGCTCGTCTGAGTGTAGTGTTTTTCCATAAATGTCTTTTTCATATCCTAGTTCTTGCAGTTGTTCTATGCTTGTTCCTATTTCTTTTGGTTTGAAGTGTGTCATAGGTAATTCTGTCATGTCGTATCGCGTGGTCCCGTCTTTGAAGGTGTAGATGTTGTGTTTTGCTCGAAGTATTCCTTTTGCGAGATGTTCTGCAGTGTGGTTTTTGTTGCTTGTTCCTCGAACTCCTTTTATGAGATCTGGATAATTGCGCATGCCAATGTGTGAGAGGACGTGTCTCATTATTGGTGCTATGCTTATTGATCGTCTGGCGTATGTCCTGTTTGGTCCGTGTTTCTCACATGTTTTTTCTGGTTGCCATGCATTGCAGATGCGGCAAAAATAGTGTTGTGTTGTTCGTCCTTTGCATTGTTCGCATGTCCGAAATACGCTGTGATGATTGCATGTGGGACAGTAGTGATCTTGAAAATCTGAAGTAATCTTTTGTTTTTCCATACAGCTTTGTATACTTCGTAATCGTCCTCCTTCATCACCGACTGGAAAACACATGTGCGGGCTTCCTGTCATTTTTCGTTGTTTTGCTTTTTCTGGTCGTCCCATTCGTGATCCTATAAAAATTCCTGCTTTGTCTCTAACAGTAAATGGCGCGTTTTCTTGTATGTTTTCTAATACGCTTTTCTCTTCGTTAATGACTGCGTTTTTTAGAACTTGTTCTAAGGCGTGTGCATAAGGTTGTTGTAGTACGAGCGAATGATCAGCAGCAACGGTGTGCGGGATTCCAAGGAGTTCTATCACTCTTTTGTGTTCGTTGTCTTGTGCTTGAAGAACGATTTTGGTGGTGATTTCTTGTTCTTGGTATGTTCTTGCTTTTGACATCCATGAACAAAGCAGTGCTAATTGTGGTGTGTTTATTGCTGTCCAAAATGGTGTTGCTTGTGGATGAAGTGGTACACCTAGGTGTTGGGTAAGTAACCAGGCATGTGTGACGGGTATGCGCAGTGTTGGTTGTTCTGTGATGGTTTTGAGTGTTTTTAATGGTACTTGTGTGAAATCGGCTACGCGTTCAAGATCTAGTGTTCCAAATTTGTTGACAATGGCTTGTTCTACTTCTTGAGCCCACCATTCTTCGCAGTATCCTGCAGGCACTATGGTGGCTGCTCTGTTGAAAAAATCTCCGTACGCAATAAGTGCATCACCTAGATAGAGTATTTCTTCAATATCTTTTAGTTGTCGTGCTTGCGATAGTGTGTGTACGTGAATGACGTCACCCGTGCGTAGTTTTACTATTGGTCCTTCTATGGTGTCGCAAGCGGTCATTGATGCTGCCTTTCCTGGTCGTTCTGTTCGTAGTTGTGTTCCTGTCGCGATGTATTCTTGGAGTATGGCCATGGTTGCCGGATGCATGCTTATAGCACTGTATCCTGAGAATCGGGATCTGCCGTAGCGTAGTCGAAAACTGCCGTGTTCTAGGGGGTAGCCAAGTACTGGTCGTCCTGCAACGATATCTTTTACATATGAATAGTTGGGAGTGAGTTTTCCTGTTTCTTGCTTTTTTCCTCCTTGTGCTTTTCCTTTTTTTTGTATTGCGATAAATTCTTCGAGGAAGTTCCAGTGTGACATGTTGAATTCTTCTCCCCAATTGTTGAGTTGTTTCCAGAGTTTTGGTGCCTTGAGTGGTATGCAATCACTCATCACTAGGCAAAATCCGCTTCGGATAATGTTTGTTGGTATTCGTGGAAGGTCTTTGTAGTTGGAGACTTCGAATCGTTCTGATGGATCGCCATTGACTTCGACTGGCATGTGTTTCATGAGAAAGAGTATTTCTGGTTCGACAGGTGTATGTTGTCGTGGTGCGCATCGTTCGATGTAATCGATGACTTCAACATATGCTCTTTTTGCTTCTTCTTCGGTGGCATCATATGGTTGATAGCCTAATTGATTGCGCACATAATCTGCGATGATAACACATACGCTCGCTGCAGTCCCTCCTGCGTTACGTATTGGTCCTGCAAAATTGAGGCAGAAGTATTCTCCTTTTCCGTCGAGTCGTTGCTTGTATGTGATATTGATAAGACCGTCCAATGGACTTGAAACAACGCCGACAGTGACATAAGCAAATCCTGTGCGTATACCTATTTCTATGGCTTCTTTTTGTGTTTCAAAAGTACAAAATTTTTGTTGTGCTATTTCTTCAGCTATTTTGAGTGCTACTCGCCAGTCAAGGACGTTGTATTCTTTTTCTAATTCAATGATACGTTCAACAACGCCACTGTCAACGAGTTGTGGAGCTAGTACGCTGATCAGACCCACTACTCGTTCTGCCATATTTGCTGCTAGACTGACTTCTACTTCGTCTGCAGGGTCATATCCTTTTTTTCTTGCTTGTGTAGCTATTGAGTGTTGCTCTTTTGTTTTGTTTTGTATCCATGCAAAATATGCACGCATACTCTCGCTTGCGTTCATTTAAAACTCCAACATGCTTACTTTTCTTGTTTTGAGATTGATGAGCGGTACTTGTCCTGGTACTGGTATGTGTCCGAATTTTTCTTGGTATGCAGAGCCGCTTTGAAAGCAGCTTCCACAGATAATGTTGACTCCCCGATAGTTGGTAACGACTGCTTTGTGTATATGTCCTGAAATAAAAAAGTCAGGTACTTGTTGTATGACAAGACAGTCTTGTGCTGGATTAGGTACTGCTCGTGTAGATCCATAACTTGGTGCGAGGTGTCGTCGTCGTAGCAGGTATTTCATGATAATGCCTGTTCGATCTGAAATGGGCAGTCCGCTGTCTTTTATGCTTTGTACTTGGTCACAATAATAGGAATAACTGAATCCGTGATAAAAGAGAATAGTAAAGCCTGCAAAATCGCGATGTTTGTGTATGGTGACGATTGAGGGGTTTGTAACGAGGTGACAGTTTGGTAATGCGTACAGGTCCGGTGCGAGATCTTTGTAGATGCGTGGTTGTGGTTCTGCTATGCGGCACGCATCGTGATTTCCTGTGCAGATGATGATATGTTTATCGCGTGGTATGCGTGCCAGGTATGTTGCCAGTGTTTTGTATTGTTCATACACGTCTGTAATGTCTAGTTCTTCTTCTTGTCGTGGAAATATTCCTACTCCTTCTATTACGTCTCCAGGTATAAGTATGTAACCTGTTTTTGCCGCTATTTCTCGTTCTTGTGTGGTTCCGTAATTTCCTCTTGTCCATTCAATGAAGTTGTTGAATTGTTGTTCAATGAAGAGTTTTGATCCTACTTGCGGATCTGCAGCGACAACAGCGTATGCTTCATCCGGACTTTTTTTGATTTCTGTTGCTAGTGGTACATCTGGAACGATGAGTGAATTGGCAAAGACGACATTATTGCCCGCACTCCCCACTATTCCTATGACTTCATCGAGCATGGTATCTTGTGCTTCTGCAAAACAAGGACTGTTTGTGCTGATGATGACTTTGATAAATCCGCTGAGATCTTCTAAAACGAGTATGATGTTGCCGTTTTTTGTGAGGCTTTTTTCATATACCATTCCTATGAGTGATACTGTTTCGCGTTCGCTTTTTTGTGCTGCTCGTCGAATGGAGGTGAGTCCTTTGAGTTCTTGTCTTCCTTTGAGCATGTTTTCTAGTGCTCTAAATCGTGTGATGAAATGTTGTGTGAAATCTTGAACCGCATAGTTTTCTTTTTCAAATTCGTATTCTTGTGTTATGCTTACAGTGTATTGTGAAGGGATTGTATGTAGTGATTTGTAGATGTGTTCTACGTGTTCTTCTTGTTGTAATTGTTGTAGGAGTTCTTTGCTTAGGAGTTTTTTTTGTTTGAGATAATATTCTACTATTTTCTTTTTTTTCTCGAGAAGTTCTGCGTTCATAGTCCTAGGCTCTCTTCGAGTGTTTTCTTGATTAAGGGGAGGATGGTTTCTCCAATGGATAACGATATTTCTCTCATGCGACCGTAGCGTCCTTTTGAGATTATGCGTGCCCGTATGAGGCCCAGCATGTCAAGTTCTGATAACACGTCACTTACTCGTCGTTGTGTTAGCGGTCTAAAATTGAGTTTTTTACATAGGTATTCGTAGAGTTCGTATATTTCTCCTGTGAAGAATAGTTCTCGTTTTTTGAGGTGTAGGCAGAGGATGGCGTAGAGTATGACTTGTGATTGTTTTGGGTATGTGCGTACGATGTGATAGACGCGGTCGTTTTCTATTTTCTGTTCTGCTTTGTCAAGGTGTGCTATGAGTACTTGTTGTTGGCATTCTCTTTCTGCAATTTCTCCTGCTACGCGTAATAGTTCTAATGCTCGTCGTGCATCTCCATGTTCTCGCGCCGCATAAGCAGAACATTTTTCTATGAGTCCTGGTTCTAGTACGTTTTCGTGAAATGCAAGGTCTGAGCGTCGTCGCAGAATATCTTGTATCTGTAATGCATTATAGGGTGGAAAAACGAGTTCTTCTTCTGACAAACTGCTTTTGACTCGCGGGTCTAATTTATCGGTAAATGACAGGTCATTTGATATTCCCACTAGACTTATGCGTGATTCTTTGAGTTCTGAATTTATTCTTGTAAGATTGTACAGTATATCATTGCCTGCTCGTTCCATGAGTTGGTCTATTTCATCAAGTACTAGTATATTGATGCAGCGTGTGGAATCTATGACTTCGTAAAAGACATTGTAGACTTCGTCTGTTGGTAATCCTGTGGCCGGTATTTCTTTGCCAAATGAGCGGGCGAGTTGTGCAAGCAAGCGGTATTCTGTGTCTGCAACTCTTTTTAGTTTACAGTTGACATACACGACTTTGACTTTTATATCTCGTTGTTGTGCGATGTGTAGTAGTTTTTCTGTGGTGTGTTTGACAACGAGTGTTTTTCCAGTACCTGTTTTACCGTAAATAAAAAGGTTTGATGTTTGTTCTCCACGAAGGGTCGGTGCCAGTATTTTTGCTACTGCATTGATCTGTTCATCTCGATGCGTTATAGTGTTTGGAGCGTAATGACTTTGTAAGACAAGTTTCTTTTTAAAGATGGTATTGTTCTCTAGAAAGTGTTCAAAATATTCTACCAACCCCTCTTCTTTCATGTTTTCTTCCAGAAGAAACGGAGGTATATAAGCTTTGGCTTTTGTTCCCAACCAAGCCCCTTTCATTTCCTATGGAACAAATCAATCAAATAATCATATTCATAAATCTATTAATTTTCTATATATTAAAGAAATGGATTGTATGACTTTGCAAAATCAATCTGCAAAAATCGTCTTTTTTTGAGCAAAAAACGAATTTTCAAGTCCCACAATCCTTTTCCACAAGAAATAAAGGTCCCTGTCATCCGCACACGCAATTAAGAGAAGCACATATAAAATATGTCACTACTGAATAACGACATAGAGAAACCTTTATATAGTGGTCTGTCTGGTATCTTGTTATGATAGTGGAAAAAGAATTCTTGAGTAAAATCCGCGATCTTGGGATTAATAGCTATGAAGCAAAATTATGGACTGCTCTGCTTTCTCGCGGCGTAGCTACTGCTGGTGAATTGTCTGATATTGCTAATGTGCCGCGCTCACGCAGTTATGATGTGCTTGAGAGTTTGGAGCGTAAAGGGTTTATTGTTATGAAATTGGGAAAACCTATTCAATATATTGCGGTGTCGCCTCAAGAAGTCATTGAGCGTGTTAAAGGAAAGATTCGTGAAGATGCTCAAGCACAGGATCGTATGCTTGAAGAGCTTAAGAGTTCTGAAGTGATTCAGTCACTTCATAATCTGTTTGATAAGGGTTCTCAACACGTGGATCCTGCTGAGATTACTGGTATTGTGCGCGGGCAGAAAAATGTGGTTTCGCATATGCAGAGTGTAATGAAAAAGGCCAAAAAATCAGTAAAACTCTGTGTGTCTCCTGATGTTGCAAAAGAGCTTAAGCGTGGTTTGGTTAAGGCAACTAAGAATGGCGCTATTGTTCAGGTAGTATCATCTCAGGATCCTTTTCGTCATAAGGATATTGCTGTTCGTAATTGTTCTCCTGATTTTCGTTTTGTTCTCGCTGATGATGAGCAGGTTGTTATGCTTCCTCACGACACGACTGAATTTGCGGTTTGGATTCATAGTGATGTGTTTGCAAAGAATTTTTCAACCCTGTTTTCGTCATTGTGGAAGAAATAATGCGGGCCTGCTGCAATAGTTTTTTATATCACCGTGTTATCAAGAGATAAAAGAGGTGTTTCATGGTTGAACCGTTTTTGATTATTACTCTGGCAACGATTATTGCCACGCTTGCTGCTATTGTGTATGTGTTGAGATATGTTGTTCTTGTAGAACGTCGTATTGAACGTATTGAAATTCACATCGAGCGATTAGTAGAAGTATTGCTCAAAGAGGAACGTAAAGCACATAGCCAGAAGAAGAAGCGTAAATAGTTATTGTATACTTTCTAGTTCTTTTTTGAATGTTTTAAGTTGTTCTTCTATTCGTGATATTTTTTGACTGTTATCTTCTAAATCAAGAAGTTCGCCGCATTCTGGGCATTTGAATTCAAAGTCTGTGCTTTGTTCAAAGCTAAAGCGTACGCATTTATTTTCACAGATATAAAATTGACTGCTTTTTTCTCGTTCGAGGCGGTCTTTGAGTCTGTCGATTTTATTTTTGAGATAGTTAAGAATTAAAAAGCGTACTTGAGAAGTGTTAAAAGTCCAGTAGTGAATGTACCATCCTTTTTTTTGGTCTTTTTTTCGTGTAAAGGAGACGAGGTTAAGATCATAGAGTTGATAGAGACGGTTGCGTGTGATATTGATTTCTTGATCGAGTTCTTCGGCTAATTTGAACTCTGACACGTTTGACCTGTTTTTCAGAATTTTAACGATAGCTACAGCATCATCATTGATGAGCTCCGCAATGATAGCATACACGCGGCGTGCAGGTATCTTCATAGCCTTCTTCTGAAAAGTAGGGTTTATAAGTTTTTCTTTGCATATTGATTAAAAAGACCTTAATTGTTGTTGGATTCTTGTGTTGATATCATATCTGAAGCCCTCAAAGACGTTCTTGATGTTCATGGTATAACGGTTGCAAAACGTAATAGTGTTGTAAAGAGGTCACAAAAAGGTGTTCTTTTGACGCAGAATTGCGGCGGTGGTTTGGCAGGCTTGACAAATTCTTGCCAGAGTGTCTCTGTGTATGAAGAAATTCTTCTGACAGTACATTCTCATTCGTTTATTGATGAGGTAGAAGCGCATATTGATAAGGTAAATGTTTTCTTAACAAAATGCTATAAGGAACCTGTTGATTTGGGTATGAATAGGACTTTTTGCTGCGTATCGCAATGAGCTCATGGATCTGGGCCTAGGACCCGCACTCAAAGAGCTTCTCTTGACTCGCGGTTCTTCATTAGCTAAGGCAGTCCAATAGTTAAGTTAATCTAGTTCTACTAATTCTTCAAAACTCGTTGAGGGAGTCTCATCGTGGATGACGTATTGTGTTCCTGTAGCTTCTAAGTCTGGCATGCGTACGAATCGCCATTCTCCACGATCGAGTTTGAATGCGACGTAAGCTATGCCGCCAAAGAGATCGGCAAATTCTCGTAGTGCCAATACTTCTTCTTTACTTAGGTAGATGCGTCCTGCCCGCCGTACTTTGCATTCTATGAGCAATTTTTTCGTGGCTGTGGCTGCGATGATGTCGGGACTGGGATACCGCATACTTCCACTTCCTGCAGCGCGAATGGCAACCCATGAAGGTATTGCCCAGAATTTATGTAGAAGGTCTCGTTCTGCGCTGCTTCCTTTTCGTTTGCTCATAGGGTGAATGTCATAAAATCCTCTGCGCTGATTACATTGTCAAACACTGCTCTTGCGTCTTGTTCCAGTAGTGATGTTTCTTTGTAGCGCGCACTAAAATGGGTGAGGACGAGTTTTTTTGCGTTTGCTTTGCTTGCGATGTGTCCTGCTTGTTGTGCTGTGAGGTGGTGGTGTTGTCTGGCTTTTGCTTTCATGCTGTGATCATAGACGCATTCTGAGAGTAGCAGGTCCGCATCGTTTGCGAGTGTTATGGCGTTGTTATTTGGTAACGTGTCGGTGATGTAACAGAATTTTTTTCCTTTTTCTAGTCGTGAGACTTGTTCTGGTCTCACGGTTTTTCCTTTGTGAGTGATTTGTTCTCCTCGTTGTAGTTTGCCTACCAATGGTCCGGCTGGAATGCCCAGAGTTTCTAGTGTTTTGATGTGTATTCGTCGCTTGTCTTTTTCTATCAATGAATATCCCTGGCAGGGTATGTTGTGTTTCATTGGCAGGGTTTCTAGGTAAAACGTCTCGTTTTCATAAAATATTCCTGAAGTGATTTCGTGGATGTCTAGTGATATCTTGAGGTCAAAGGATAAACTGTCAAAAAGGTGTGCGAAGTATTGTTTTGTTCCTTGTGGTCCAAATATTTTTAGAGTGTCCACGTGGTCGAGTCCTTGTATGCTTTGTAATAATCCTCCAAGTCCAAGGACATGGTCTCCGTGCCAGTGTGTAATGCAAATAATGGTAATTTTTGAGAGTTTGAGTCCTGCAAGTTTCATTTGTCGTTGTGTTCCTTCTCCACAATCAAAGAGGATGCCGTGATTTTTGATGCGAAGAAAATATCCAGAGGTATTGCGTTCTTTTGTGGGGATGCTGCAGCTCGTGCCAAGGATGGTGAGTTTCATGTACGTTTGTGCGTCGATGGCTTTTTTAACCTTGTCGCTTTTTTTAGTGTATGGGTCATTTTCCTCGGATTGTTGATATGACTGTTCCTTGTGATGATAAGGGTAGAAAGTTATATCGGCAATGTCATTTACTGGTTCCTAAGGGTCGTCGGACGTATTGTTATGATCCTTGTAGGTGGTGTTTTTTGCAGTCGCACAGTTGGACGCGTGTGCGCGAGGACCTGTCACGTCCTTCGTGGTTTCGTTGCGCTATTGGTGGTGTGTGTAAGAGAAAGGAGGTGTTGGATGTTGGTCATACTATTCCTGTTCACAGGGGTGGCGAGGTGTTTGATAAGGATAATTTGCGCGTCTTGTGTAAGGAGTGTCATAAGGCTAAGACGACTCTTGACCGCCAGGCACTCAATGGTGTTTCTTAAACCATGAAAAGCACAATTATTATATAGCTGTCAAGTTCTTGAAGTGTCATGATTGAAGCGGTGTTTTTGCGTGAGAGTATCATTACTGAAAACAGTGATGAGGCTCGGGAATTATATGTGCAGAGTCGTTTTGGTCATATTTTGCAGGATGGTCGCGTAGAGTTAAGTACTTTGGAAGCTGCGTATTTGCTTGATAAAAAGAAGGTGCGTATTATTGATGGTCGTGGTAAATCTGTTGATATGGCTCGTTTTGTGCGAAAAGCTGTGCGTTTTGATGCTAATTTTCGTGTGCGTTATCGTGTGTTTCATGATTTGCGCAAGCGGGGATATATTGTGAAGACTGCTTTGAAGTTTGGTGCTGATTTTCGCGTCTATGACCGTGGTGTCAAGCCCGGCGAGGACCATGCGCGTTGGATTGTGTACCCGGTCCATGAATCTGAAGCGTTGACGTGGTATGAGTTTGCCGCAAAAAATCGTGTGGCTCATTCAACAAAGAAACGTCTTTTGTTAGGCGTAGTGGATGCGGAGGGTGATGTGAGTTATTGGGAAGTGCGCTGGTTGCGTCCCTAGTGCAACAATCTTTAAATAGGTGGAATCGCGTGCATGCTGTATGGATTATCGTGATAAGATTCTTTCTTTGATGCGTTTGCGCCCCGTACTTCCTACTGCCGTGGCAAATCATCTTGGAGTGTCTACTATTATCGCTGCTGCTATGCTCTCAGAATTATCTTCTAAAAAGCTTGTGCGTATTAGTCATCTAAAAATTGGCAGTTCCCCTTTGTATTATGTTCCTGAACATGAGGAAAAACTCGTTGATTATGCCAAGAATCTGGGAACAAAGGATTATCAGGCGTATGAACAATTAAAAGAACAGCGTGTTATTAGAGAGTCTGATGCCGCGCCTCTTATGCGTGTGTGTCTCAAGCGCATTAAGGATTTTGCAAAACCTTTGGAAGTGACCTATGATGGCAAGACTGAGATTTTTTACAAGTGGTTTTTGCTCTCTGATGATCAGGCTACTGAAATTATTACTACTATTTTGCAGACCGGAAAAAAGGAGCCTGAAGTCAAGTTGGAAAAGGAAGTGACTACCATTGAGATTCCTTCAAAAGATAGTGTGCCACCTGAAAAGACAGTTAAGGAATCCGAACGACAACTGTCCTCTTCTGTTTCTGACAAGGAGATTAAAGGGAAGAAGACTGCGCGTGACTCTGCACAGGCCGAGGATAAAAAGTCCAAAGAGGTTACAAGGACTAAGCAGTCAAAGGATACTGTTGACGGTGTTGCAGGAAAGTCTGTTACTCGTGAGAAAAATGATGTGCAGGCTGAATCACAGCAATCGCTTGTTCGCGTTGATGAATCATCAGACCCTTTTTTAAAGAAGATTGCAGCGTATTGTAAGATTCATGATATTTGTTTGCGCAGCGCAGAGGTGAAGCGCAAGAATGCAGAGATTCATTTGGAGTTAGACGTGCCAAGTCCTGTTGGTCGTCTTACTTTTTTTACTCTTGCCAAAAATAAAAAGAAGGTTTCTGATGCGGATATTTCTACAGCATTTGTTAATGGTCAGGTGCATAAATTGCCTGTGATCATGTTAAGT
This sequence comes from Candidatus Woesearchaeota archaeon, assembly GCA_014729505.1. Classification (GTDB taxonomy): domain Archaea; phylum Nanobdellota; class Nanobdellia; order Woesearchaeales; family ARS49; genus WJJS01. The sequence continues at coordinate 18,626 of WJJS01000009.1, read as the reverse complement.
CCTGGCGAATTGACAAAAAAAGCAAGGGAATTACTGAAAAATTTAAAAGGAGTAACTTTCACTTCTTTGTAAATGGGGGTGAACCTTAGGGATCTGCTGATCCGTCGTGAAATTGCACTTTCTGATCTATCTGGTAAGATAATTGCTATTGATGCGTTTAATATTCTTTTTCAGTTTCTCTCTTCTATTCGCACTTCTGATGGGCAATTGTTAATGGATAGTAAGGGTCATGTGACCAGTCATCTTATTGGAGTGTTTTCTCGTGTGAGTCGTTTGCTCGTCGAGGGTATTACGCCGGTGTTTGTTTTTGATGGAAAGCCCCCAGTTCTTAAACATGAGGAGCGCCAAAAGCGCAGAGAACAAAAGGCAGAAGCGCAGAGAAAATATGAAGAGGCTGTAGAGGCTGGTGATGCTGAGGCGATGAAAAAGTTTGCTTCTCGCACCTCTTATCTTTCTGCAGAAATGATTGCTGATGCAAAGCAGGTGTTGCGTTTGCTTGGTGTAGCGGTGGTGCAGGCTCCTGGCGAAGGTGAGGCTCAAGCTGCTGTGTTAGCATCTCAAAATAGGGTGTGGGCTGTTGGCAGTCAAGATTATGATAGTCTGCTCTATGGTACTCCCCGTCTTGTTCAGAATTTGTCTATTGCTGGAAAGAGGAAAAAAATGGGTAAGCTGGGTACGGTAACAGTGAAGCCTTTGTGTATTGATCTTGAGGAGAATCTCAAGAAGTTGGGTGTTTCAAGAGAACAATTAATTGTTGTGGCGATGCTTGTCGGTACTGATTATGTTCCTGGAGGTATTAAGGGTCTTGGTCCTAAGAAGGCTTTGAAACTTGTACAGGAATCTTCATCGATTGATGAGGTGTTTAAAGCGGTAAACTGGGATGAACACGTTGATGTGAAGTGGACAGAGGTTTTTGAATTATTTGTGGCTCCAAATGTTGAATCGCCAGTTGAGATAGTCACACCCCCTTTTTGTCCTAAAGAGCTCAGGGAGTTTCTTGTATGTGATCGTTCCTTTAGTGAGCAACGTGTTGACAAAACGCTCAATGAATTGTCTGCTGTTCGTAAAAAAAAGGAGCAGAGTAGTCTGGATAGTTTTTTGTAATGAAATTTCGTGATGCGTTAAAAAATGTGTTGACAAAAAAGCAGCTTGAAGTATGTCCCACAAGTTATGATGTAGTGGGTGATATTGCTATTATTGAAATTCCCGATGAACTGAAGAAAAAGGAGAGGCTTATTGCTCAAACTCTTCTTGATCTTGTAAAGCATATCAAGGTGGTGGTAAAAAAACACGGCATTCATAAGGGAAAGTTTCGTTTGCAGGAGTATCGTATTCTTGCAGGTCTTCGACGTAAAACTACTGTGCATAAGGAAAATGGTGTGCGTCTCAAGCTGCATCTTGAAAAGACCTACTTTAGTGCACGTTCTGCAACAGAACGGATGCGTATTGCCTCGTTGGTAAAAAACGGTGAGAACATTGTGGTGATGTTTTCAGGTATTGCTCCGTTTCCGCTGGTGATTGCACGTAATGCCCAACCTGCACATATTGTTGGTATCGAGATGAATCCTCTTGCTCACCAGTTCGCTCTTGATAATGTACAATTGAATAAATTAGAGGATAAGATCACACTTGTCAATGGTGATGTTAAGACGGTGATGCCAACTCTTGGACAAACTTTTGATCGAATTATTATGCCTTTACCTAAGGATGCTGAGGATTTTCTTGATGATGCGCTCAAAGTCGCTTGTAAGGGAACAATTATTCATCTGTATCATTTCGCTGCATTAAACGAAATAGAACAGATAAAGGAAAAAATAAGATCGATATGCAGGGGTCTGGGACGTACTATTCGCTTTGTGCGCGTGGTTAAAGCCGGCCAGTATTCTCCTTATGTATTTCGTCTTTGTTTTGATTTTTATGTAACGAATTGACGAAAGCTTTAAGAGCACTTTTTTTCTATTTTGTTCTTGCATAGAGCGCGATGACGAGGTGAATCCCATTGGAGCCTAAGGGCAATGACAAAAATTGGAAAGCCGAGCGCGTGCAAAACCTTTTAAACAGCTTCTAGTTTTTTTCTTTTTATGGCTAAGGATCAGTATAATCCTCATGAAACTGAAGCGAAATGGCAGGAGTATTGGAAAAAGAATAACGTTTTTTCTTTTGATCAAAATGCCGACAAGGAAGTGTATTCTATTGATACGCCGCCTCCGTATGCTTCTGCCGCTCATTTACATGTAGGTCATGGTATGCATTATTCTCAGTTTGAGTTTATTGCTCGTTTTCAGCGTATGCTTGGAAAGAACGTGTTTTTTCCTATGGGTTATGATGATAATGGTCTTCCTACTGAACGGTATGTTGAGAAAGTGCATCATGTTGATAAGTCTAAGGTTAGTAGAAAAGAATTTATTGCCTTGTGTTTGGAAGAGACAAAAAAGGCAGGGAAGAATTATTATGATTTGTTTACGCAATTGGGTTTTTCTATTGATTGGAGTTTGTTGTATCAGACTATCGGTCCTAGGGCTCGTCGCGTAGCTCAGTTGAGTTTTCTTGATTTGCATAAAAAGAGGTATTTGGAGCGAACTGATAGGCCTACGATGTGGTGTACGTTTTGTCAAACAACTATTGCCCAGGCAGATCTTGATGATCTTGAAAGATCAGGAACTCTCTACCACGTAAAAGCGAACGTGAAGGGCACTGAAGAGTTTGTCACGTTTGCAACTACTCGTCCTGAATTGATGATGGCGTGTATCGCTATTACTGTTCATCCCTCTGATAAGCGCTATGAGCATCTCGTGGGAAAGACGGCTGTTATTCCTGGCAGTCATGCAGAGGTGCCGATCCTCGCTGATGAGATGACAAAGATGGATTTTGGTTCTGGAGTCGTGTATTGGTGTCCTTTTGGTGATATGAATGATATTGAATTTGTAGCAAAGCATCCAGAACTTGAAGTAAAAATTATTCTTAATCCTGATGGAACGCTCAATGAATTTGCAGGAAAGTATGAGGGAATGACTGCTCTTGAAGCGCGAAAGGCCGTGCTGTCGGAGTGGAGGGCGGAAAATGTTATTGAGCGAGAGGAAAGCATAAATCAGGTTGTTAATGTGCATGAACGGTGCAAGACTCCTGTTGAGTTTTTGCGTCAAAAACAATGGCAGATAAAGGTTCTTGATCAAAAGGATCGGCTTATTGCTCAGGGGCGAAAGGTGAACTGGTATCCTGATCATATGCGTGTGCGTTATGAACATTGGGTGCAGAATTTAAAGTGGAACTGGGGCATTTCTCGTCAGCGATACTTTGGTGTTCCTTTTCCGGTCTGGTATTGTGATGAGTGTTCAAAAGTGCTTTTGCCTGATGAATCCCAATTGCCTGTTGATCCTCGAGAGGAACAGTATCCAAAAGGATCGTGTACGTGTGGTTCAACAAAGATCAGTCCTGAAATGGACGTCATGGATACGTGGATGACTTCTTCTCTTACTCCTGAAATTAATGCTGATTGGGGCGGCAAGGAGAGGAAGAATTTTTTGCCTATGTCTCTTCGTCCTCAGGCTCATGACATTATCAGGACATGGGCTTTCTATACGATCGTAAAGAGTTATTTTCATCATAAAAGGGTGCCGTGGAACGATATTATGATTTCAGGTCATGGTTTGGATGAGAAGGGTAAGAAGATTTCAAAGAGTGCAGGTAATTTTATTGTTGCTCAAGATGTGATTAAAAAATACAGTGCTGATGCTTTTCGTTTTTGGGCTGCAGAAACAAAATTAGGGGAGGATTTGCGTTATCAGGAAAAGGATGTTGCTACAGGACAGAAATTGCTGGTAAAGCTCTACAATGCCGCTCGTTTTGTATTTATGCAATTGAGTGATTTTGATCGCGCCTCAAAGCCTGAATTAACCACTATTGATAGGTGGTTGATGACAAAGTTGCATAAGTTGATTGTCTCTTCGACAAAACAATGGAAGGAATATGATTATAGTCGTCCAAAAGCGCATACTGAACAGTTCTTTTGGCATCAGTTTTGTGATTTGTATTTGGAGATTGTAAAGGATCGGTTTTATGATGAGAAAAGAGCGGATCAAAAACCTGCAGCGCAATACGGGCTTTATCATGCGTTGTTTTCGGTGCTGCAATTGTTCGCTCCTATCATGCCTCACATTACTGAAGAATTGTATCACAAATATTATTGGTCTGATAAGAAGATTAAGAGCGTTCATGTGACTTCGTGGCCTGCTGCTGATGATTTTTTAGTCGATGAACAAGCTGAAAAGATTGGTGATTTCGCGGTACAGGTTATTGAAGCGGCGCGTAAGTATAAGTCGGAAAAGAAAGTGTCTCTTAAAACGCCTGTTACTGCTCGTATTGTCGGACCTCTTCAAGAGGATGAATGGTTATTGATTGTTGATGATGTAAAGGGCACTATTAAGGCACAGGATATTCAGTATACCTTTACAGAAGAGATAAAATCTGGACCAGTAGAAGAGTCTTTTGTTTTTGAAATTATCCAAACATCATAAGATGTTCGTGGTTTTCTTCGTGTTTGCTTTTTACTTTTTCAATCGCTAATAGTAAGTCTTTTTCACTTATTTTATGTCGAGAATCTCGAATTGCCAGGTATCCTGCTTCTGTGATGACTGATTTGATATCGGCTCCTGATAATCCATTCATTTTTTTGATGATCAAATCTTTTCGTACGCGTTCCATGCATACCTTCTTTGAATGTATTGAAAAAATTTCTTTTCTTCCTGCTTCATCTGGCAGCGGCACATAGATTAATCGGTCAAGTCTTCCCGGTCGTAGTAATGCTTCATCAAGGATGTCTTTGCGGTTTGTACATCCAATAATTTTTACGTTATCTAATGGTTTGAAACCATCTATTTCTGCAAGAAGTTGCATAAAGGTTCGTTGTACTTCTCGTTCACCGCTTGTTCCAAGATCTATTCTTTTTGCTCCTATCGCGTCGATTTCATCGATAAATATGATTGTTGGTGCTTGTTCTCGTGCGAGTTCAAACATTTCTTTGACGAGTTTTGCTCCTTCTCCAATGAATTTTTGTACGAGTTCTGATCCGACGACTTGGATAAATGAACTGTCTGTACTGTGTGCGACTGCTTTTGCAAGCATTGTCTTTCCTGTTCCTGGCGGGCCATGAAGGAGTATTCCTTTTGGTGGTTCAATGCCTATTTTTTTGAACAATTTTGGTTTTTTGAGTGGTAGTTCGATAACTTCTGTGACTTCTTGGACTTGTTCGTCGAGTCCTCCAATGTTTTTCCAGGTAATTTTTGGTTTTTCAACGATGAGAAATCGTGATACGTCGAATTTTTTTGATTGTGGTATTTTTTTGATAATGGTAAGACTTTTTTGTTCTGCTAGAACGGTGTCTCCAGGGTGTAGTGTGTCGCAATCTGCACTGATTTCGACGAGAAACTCGCTGCTGTTTGGCAGTCGTATAAGTGCTTGTTTTCCAACAAGGTCCTTTACTTCACATACAAGTAGAGGGCTTCGCTTGTATTTTTCAATTTCTCGTTCAAGGTTTTGTACGCTTTCTCGAAGTATTCTGTTTTCTTCTTCTGATCCGCTGGCATCAGCCGTGTATGAGTAATATACGCCGTCTCCTTTCATGGTTGCTTAAAAAGCCCCCGACGGTATTTAAAACTTGTGGTGGTGGTAACAGAACGCTTTTATAGGTGTTTTATTTTTTTGTGTGGTATGAAAATTATTGTCAAAAAAGGTGATGTACTGTCGTATGATGGTGATGCTATTATTATTCCTGTTTTTGAGCAGAAAAGCGGTGTTCTTGACGCACTTGATAAGGCGTGTAATAATGCGCTTGTTCAGGGATGGAAGGCCGAATCCGGTAAATTGTTGTGTACAAAAACTCTTGGTGTGATTACGCCAAAGCATGTGGTGATAGTTGGTCTTGGAGCTCGCGATAAGGCAGATTCTTCGCTGGTCAAAAATATGATTGCTAAAGCTGCTCAGCAATGCCGATCTCTTGATGTGAAGCGTGTAGGAGTGTATGTGGAGCCGGGTGTAGAGTACTTGAATGCCACGGCAGTAGTTCTTGGTCTTGAATTGGGTTTGTATGAGTATGGGATGTATAAGACTGACAAGAGTAAAATTAAGAGGATTGAAGAAATTGCTCTTTATGCAAAAGTGGGTGACAAGGACATTAAAGAAGCGAGGTGTATTGCTCGTGCGACTAATTTTGTCAAAGATCTTGTGAATACGCCGCCGTTGCAGAAGACGACGATGGTGATGGAACAATGGGCCCGCTCATTAACCGCTTCAGGTGTTGATGTGCAAGTTTGGAACAAAAAGGAATTGGAAAAACATAAAATGGGCGGCATTCTTGCGGTGAGTCGCGGTGCTTCTGATCCTCCAAAACTGTTGATTCTTAAGTATCTTAAGGGAAAGGGAAAACCCACTGTTCTCGTCGGAAAAGGCATCACTTTTGATACCGGCGGCCTGAATATTAAGACTGGTCCTCATATGAAAACTATGAAAATGGATATGGCTGGTGCTGCCACGGTTCTCGGCGCGTTGAAGGCTATTAGTGAATTGGGTCTTCGCGTTAATATTATTGGTCTTGTCCCAACATGTGAAAATGCAGTGTCAAAAGACTCTTATCATCCTGATGATATTGTCACGACCTATAGTGGAAAGACAGTGGAGATTGTCAATACCGATGCTGAGGGGAGGATTATTTTGGCTGATGCTTTGAGTTACGCGTGTCAGTGTAAACCAAAGCAGATTATTGATTTTGCAACGCTTACTGGTGCGATGCTTGTTGCTCTTGGTCATGAAGCTGCTGGTGTGTTTGCAAAGAAAAAGGACAGGTCTCTTGTTGATGCTCTTGTTGATGCTGCAGAAATTAGTACTGATCGTGTATGGCCTATGCCTTTATATGATGAGTATATTGAGGCTATGAAGGGGGATATTTCTGATTTGAAGAATCTGGCTGATGCGCGATGGGCTGGTTCTGCAACTGCTGCTGGTTTTCTTAGCAACTTTGTCGAGGAGAATGCATGGGCTCATCTTGATATTGCTGGTACCGCGTATTTTGATAAATCTGTTGGTTATCGTCAAAAGGGTGCTACTGGTTTTGGTGTTCATTTGATGGTGGAGTTTTTTAAGAATATGCAGTAGTGGAGAGTTCTTGTAGTTTCTTTTGTTCTCTTCGAAATGGACGTAGTAGATTGTTTATTTCTCGTGCAACTGCTGTTTTCAAATCCAGTGGGTGTAGTTTCTTTTCAACAAAATCTTTTTCGAGTTCTTCGTATGTGTTGTAGGTTAGATTACCGCCGAATTTCTCCGGTCGCTCGACGATAAAGGCGTTATTATTGTCTTGTTTGATGGTCATGATGACGTATTTGAGAAACGCGAGCAATCCATTATCTTCGATAATTCCTGCTTCACAATACGCATCCTTTATCTTTTTATTTGTAGTTTCTTCATCGTCAAGGAGGTCGATTTTGCTTCGTGGATCTGAAGCGCTCATTTTTTTTCCTATCAATCCTGGTATCAGTGGTGTCATCACTTCTACTCTGTTGCGGTACCCGAGTTTTGGTAGAAATTCTCGTGCATAGACCAATATTTTTCGTTGATCGATTCCTCCGTATTGTACGTCGACGTCAAGGTATTCTTCGTCGAGTGTTTGCATAAGCGGGTAAAGAATGCCTGCCATTTTTGGGCTTGAACCCATTTTAACGACTTCGCTTGCTGCTTTTGTTGCGTCGTGCACGCTTGTAAGTGTTGAAAGTTTGAGAAGGTCAAAGAAGTATTTTTTTTGCAGTTGAAAGTCCGATCCTCGCACGAGTTCTACGTTATTTATGTCTGCGCCAACTGCTTCAAACATGAGCGGTATGATGTGTGCGTAGTACTGGAATCGGTGATCAAGCACGTCCCAAGCAGTTCCGTCAAGAGCTCCGTGCAGGTCTGCGAGTAGAAGTTTCACTTTAAATCCTGCTTGTAGAAAGTCTGCGAGTTTCAGGACCCAGACAAAGTATCCTACGTGTGGTCTTCCTGTTATTGCTGTGCCGAGGTAGACGACTGGTTGTTTTTTTCTAAGTAATGCGATTAGTTCTTCGTCTTGTATGATCTCTTCGGTGTTGCGCGCGATAAGATCGAATCGTTCTTGTTCATTCATGGTTTCTTCTGGTAACATAATCTATTTAAACGTGTCGGAACTCCTCGCTCGCATGCTCCTCGTTACTGATTTACCTACTTTTATGTATTGTCCTTTGCAAGTCTATGCAAGAAAAAAGTTAGGTTATGTTCCGACGAAGACGGCCAGCATGTTGTTTGGCACTATTGCTCATGAATTGGTGGAGTGTATTGTAAAGACTGGGGGTGATGTGTTGCGTTTGGTTAGTGCTGGCGATGATGTGAAGAGTATTCACAAAAAGTATGTGAAAAAGTATAGTAGATCGCTTTCATCCATTATTGTACGCCATAAATTATTGATGAAACAAACGGGTTTGGCACTCTTGGAGACGTATAAGAAAGCTCGTCCTATACTGTCCTCGTTTGCTCTTCGTCGAGCAACTCGTGCTTTTGAGCTTGTCCAACAGGGCGCTAATGGCGAGTTACTGTGGGATGCTATTCGAGAGCGTACTTCTTCTGAGTTTTCTCTGGAATCCTCGTCCCTTGGTCTTAAGGGACGTGTGGATCAGGTGGAATGGTGTGATGATGTTCCTGTTCCTATTGAGTTTAAGACGAGCGTTCCGCCAAAGGAGCATGCCTGGGAGCATCATCAGATTCAGGTGGTTGCGTATGCGATGATGCTTGCTGAGAAAACGAATGGTGCTGTGTCTCGGGGTGTTATTCATTATTTATTGCATGATCAGGAACGATATGTGTTTGTGAATCCTTTTTTGCAAAAGAAGGTGAGGTATCTCATTGCGCAAATTAATGCTTTGCTTCTCTCCAATGTGTCTCCAAAAGGGTGTGGACAGTGTGAGGTGTGTTCGAGTTGGAAGAAGTAGTATGTCTAGATGTAAAGAAGTGTAGTGCTTGTCAGCGATTTGTGTGCGGCGTGAAAAAATGCGGGAGACAGGATTTGAACCTGCGTAGACACTAAGTCAACGGGGCCTAAACCCGTCCCGTTTGGCCACTCCGGCACTCCCGCATACGTAAGGTATCTGTAATGGTTTTCGTTCTTTGCGCAACGGTAATCGATTTATAAACCTGTCTATTTGTTTGTTTCCGTGCTTTACGTGGGAGAGCAGGCACTGTTTGTAGTCTCCAATATCATAATGCGAGATCCATAAATTTTATATAACCGATTTGGAGGATGGTGAGTTATGAGACTCTGCGTCCTTATTGCTGCATTGGTACTGCTTGCTGCGTGTACGCAAACACCGACGGGATTTGTACCATTAGATCCTGATCCTTGTAATGGTGATGATTGGTGTTATTTCGATTTAGCTTCCGAAAACCAGACGTTTGCTTGTCCTATGATTGAAGATGAGCGGGTGCGTAATCTGTGTTATCATGAAGCGGTCAAGTTTGATCCAAATCCTCAGTATTGTGATAGTATTTCTGATGATTTGCAGAAGAATTGTTATGCGGAGCTTGGTATTTCTCTCGCGGATTACGAGTATTGTGACATGTCCTCTGATCTTTCGCGGGAGTACTGCATAGAGGGGGTTGCTGAGAAGAAAAATGATGCTGATCGTTGCAAAACGATCAAGTCTCCGGCGTGGAGAGATTTGTGCCATGACCATTTTGGTCGCGCTCTTCTTGATAAGACTCATTGTTTTAGTATTACTGGTCCTGTTCGTCGTGATAATTGTATCTATAATATTTCTCTTGGGTTAAATAATGTGGACTTGTGTGATTCTATTGTTAATGAGGAGCCTGGCGGTTTGGGTGAGGAACGTCACACGACCTTGCAGTGTATAACAGAGCTTGCAAAGCAAAATGAGGATTTTTCTTTGTGTGCTCATATTGATGATAATTTCTATGAGCAGGTGTGCGAGTATCGTGTTATTATTCTCACTAAGGATATTGATTCTTGTGATGAGATTGGTGTTTCAATGATTCGTGAGCGTTGTAAGGAGCGTTTGACTGAAGAATTGGGTAATCAAACAGGTTAGAAAAGTATTGTCTGGCGTAATAGAATTATTTGTAGACTGTTAACGGTTTAGTGTTTGCCAGGAATAATTGCGTAGTTTTTTGCTTTTTCCGTATCCGCAGCTTGCGCATGCTTTTTTTCGTACGTGGTACGCGGATCGTCCACACCGTCGGCATGGTATGTGACTTTTTCCTGATGATTTTTTTCCTTGACTTGCTGTTCCTTTCATTGTGCTGGTGAAATAAGAATGATCGTGTCACCTCGAATAAAGGTGGTTCCGATCTTTCTTTTGACTTGTCCTTCGTGGCGTTCTTCTGCGTCGTCGAGGACGACGTTAATATGTATGTCGAATGCTCGCAGCGTGCCGAGGTATTGGCGTCCGTTTTTGAGTTCGACGAGTACTTTTTTATCGCGTGAGCGATTCAATGCATCTAGTGGTCGTGCTTCCATACTCGCGTCGGGCCCTGGTGACTATTTAAACGTTTCGGCCCAAGTCTTAAGAATGATGGCAGTTTTCAAAAACGCATGGTGGCTGTTGAACTGATTACAAAAGCTCGCTCGTTTTTATCGTCTGCAAAAAATCCTCTGTATTTGTTTGACGATGATGCTGATGGTATTTGTGCATATTTGTTATTGTATCGGGCTTTTCGAGAGGGTCGAGCGTATCTTGTCAAGTCTAAGCCTCATATTACTGCGTCTCATGCAACTCTTGTGCGTGACGAGGACGCGCTTGTCGTTCTTGATGTGGCCTTAATGGATCAGGAATTTGTTGATGTGGTTAAGCGTCCTGTGTTATGGATTGATCATCATCCGTGTCAGGAGATTGATAAGGTGTTGTTGGTAAATGATGTGTCGGTCTCCACTGCTGCGATGTGTTATCAGATTGTGAAGCGCGACTTGTGGCTTGCTGCTGTTGGCAGTATTGATGATCACTTGTGGCCTCCTTTTATTGACGAGTTTAAACAACAGTATGCAGATTTGTTAGGGACTGTTCACGATCTTGGGCACGCTCGTTTTGATGCTCCTGTTGGTGTTATTGCTCGTGTGATTTCTTTTAGTCTCAAGGGTGATTCAAAGACGGTGAAGCGCTCTCTTCAGGCGTTGCAACGTGTGAAGTCCCCTTATGAAATACTGGGTCAAGAGACTGTGGATGCTCGATGGTTGTGGGCGAGATATCTTGATGTACATGACGAATTACTCAAGATTAAGGAACAAGCGATGCGTGTTGAACCTGAAGATGGTTTGTGGGTGTTTGTCTATACGCCAGGAAGGTTTAGTATTACAAAGGATCTTGCTAATGAGATGATGTATCGAAAATCCTTGCCTGTCTTGTTGCTTGGTCGTCTTCGCAGGGAGAGGATTGTGTGTTCGTTGCGTTCACGATCTGATATTCCTTTGGCAACACTGCTCAAGACCGCGTTGCAGGGTATTGAGGGGTATGGTGGCGGACATAGGAATGCCTGTGGCGCGAGTATTGCCAGGGAGGATTTTGATCGTTTTTGCAGTAATATTCGTGTCTTATTGAAAAAATACTTGATTTAACCACAATATTTATATAGGCACTACTGCTGCGTAGTATAAAACTTTTGTGGGGTTGGACAATGAAGGGATTAAAAATTACATTTGTGATTCTCTGCGTCCTCATCGCTCTTGTTGCAGGAACGGTGTATGCGGACGTGTCCGTAACTGATGCGAATCTTGGGGGTTCAAGTCAGGAACGTGATGAGAATGTGTCTACGACATTCAAGATTGAAAACGATTTGAACGAATCGATTAGTGTTACGTCGATTACGCCGAGCGCTGACAGTAAGTACGAGCTGACTATTGATGGTGTCAGCTTGCCCCACACGATTACTGCTGGCTCTAGTGTAACGGTAACGCTTAAGGCATTTGTACCGCTCGATCATGATGCTGTCAATGATGATTTTGAAGCAACAAAGCTCGAGATTGGTTCGACTAATGTCGGTTATTCTAAGGTAACATCTGGCGGTACTGGTACTGCTTCTGGCAAAGTCTATATGCAAGCGGAGAATAATCTTGAGATTAAGGATGCGGATATGGAAGTCTCTGGCGAGTCGACAAAGTCCTCTTCTGTCTCTGATGATGATGAAATTGATATGGAGCCAGGCGACAGTATTACGTTTGTAGTTGAAGTGGAAAACACGTTTTCCTCAAGTGATAATGTGGATTTCCGTTCTGCTCGTGTGCGCTGGGAGATTGAAGACGATAACGATTTTGACATCGGTGACGATGCTGACACGATCAGTCTTGACGCTGGCGAGGATGATGAAGTAACTTTTGATGCTGACGTTGACGAGGATGCTGATGATACGAGTCATCAAGCAGAGCTTATCATTGAGGGTACTGATGAGAATGGCGCAAAGCATGGTGAGAAAATTGAGTTTGATATGAATGTTGAGCGTGAAAGCCACGATGTACGTATCACTCGTTTTGAGATGTCTCCTGAGCGTATCTTATGTAGTGCAAATAGCGACTATGTTGATATTTCAGTGAAGATTAAGAATCGCGGTAAAAGGGATCAGGACGAGGCAGCGGTGGAAGTCTCTGCGCCGAGTTTGAACTTCAAGGATAAGCGTTCAGATATTGTTCTTGATCGTGATGATGAGGATACGCGTACGTTTCTTATGCAGATTCCTACTGATGCAGCAAGCGGTCCGCACAAGGTGACGGTTAAAGCGTATATCAGCGACGATGTCCTAATGGATACTGAGGAAAAAGTGCTCACTATTGATCAGTGTGAGGAGCCCGATCCTGAACCAACACCTACACCGACGCCCACTCCTAATGTGACGACACCGACTACAACACCTAGCGGTCCAACGATTATCACTCAACCACCTGTTTCTAGTGGTGTGTCGACTGCAAGTACTGGTAGCTTTCGTGACTCGACAGCATATCTTGTTGTTCTTGTTGCGCTTGTAGCGCTCTTAGGTCTTGGTGTGCTAGCACTACTTGGTGTGATTTTACTGCGAAGATAATTTTTTTCTTTTCTCGTTTTTTTCTTTCTTTTCGTTCTTCTCGAAAAAACTTGCTTGTACACGAAGGAGTTTGAGGTATACAGAAGATCTTGCGATGTAACTGGGATAAGTCACTTTAAGACAGTCGTCTCATCAGTTCTGGAGGTGAAACGATGAAAAAAGTGATCGCAATGTGTGTCTTGCTTGCCTTGTTATCGTGGCAGGCACAGGCAGTAAAGATCAGTCAGGTGCTCTACTGGCCTGCTGATAATATAGAAGCAGTGGAGTTGAGTAATGACGGTAAGAGTGCTGTAGATGTGAGTGGATGGGTTATTGCAACTGAAACCAGCGGTACTGATGCTGTGATTCCTGCAGAAACGGTATTAAAGCCTGGACAGCGGTATGTGATTGCAGATCCTGGATGGGAAGAGTCTCGACCTGTGCACTGGGCGAGTGCTGATCTTATTGAGACGTTGACTTTAGCAAATAGTGATGCCGGAGTAGCGTTGCTAAATGGAACGCAGAGTGTTGATGCAGTTGGCTGGGGTGATGCTGCAGCAATAGATGAGGGTTTGTATAGGGGAACTCCGCATCAGGGATCGCAAGAGGGACAGTCGTTAGTAAGAGTGTCGTCGACTGATAATAATAGTGAAGATTTTGTTGTTGCACCTCCTCTTTTTTTAAGTGATGAAGTGTTGGTGATTGCACAAGTCGATATGAGTGGGCAGGCGGTCAATCTTTCACTTCCTGATGATGATAGTGCGCCAGGTGTGCAATGGATTCCTTTTCCAGGCGAGAATAGAACTATTAGTATTGAGGCTCCAAGAGAAAATATGACTGCGACATTTAATGGTGTGTCGTATAGATCTGTAAAAGAGAACCAAACGCCGCAGTGGAAAGTAATCCTTGAATATACTACTGTTCCTGGAGAGTATGTTTTTGAAGTGGTGGAACGGGCGACGTACGTCGTCGAGGTGTTGTCTTTAAAGGGTTTGTCGCTTGAGACGATGACAGTCGCCGTGACTGATACTCCTACGACGATGACTGTTGCTAATGCCGGTAATGTGCCTGTTGATCTTGAATTGAGCGCATCAACTTTGCAGGGTGTTAATGCGTCGCTGCCAAGTGCTGCCTTAGAGTTCAGTGTTGATGGCGCGCAGTTTGCTGCCCTCATGTCTGCACCATCTGGTATTGGTCAAGTATTGCCCGGACAACATAAGGTAGTGAGTTTGCGTCTTGATGTTGGCGCTGTACAAACGAGCGGAACCTATGTTGGTAGCCTTGCTGTTGGTGCCAGATGAAGCGTTTTCTTTTTTTTCTTCCCTTTTTGTTTGCTTTTTCTTTTGGGGTCTCGCCGGAGGAAGTAATCCTTGATGGTAATGCATCTTTTACTATTGTGAGTCCTGAAGCGCAATCGTTTTGGATTGATTGTCCTGCTCAGATCTTTGCCGAACCGTCTAATGGTTCTGTGCATGGTGTGCAGACGATTCATCTGCAGGGTCAAGCGATTGGAGAACAGGAAGTCAAGGTGTATGTTGGAAATCCGCAGGTAAGTGGTATGGTTACTGTTTTGGTCCGCCAGCCCCGGTCGTGGAAACCTCTGGTGATGATGGGTGCCGTGCTTATGGTGATTGCGTTTCTTGTGTATGTGCTTGTAAAATGGTAAGGAGCTGTGAGAGCTTAGTATGTGTTTGTTTGAGTAATGTGTTGCCTAATCGGACAAGCGTGTTAAGATAGGAGGGCGTGACGAGTATGGTGCTGTTTTCTACGAGTGGCGCGATAATGCGCTCAGAACTGATGAGTTCTATAACGAGTGGTTTTTTGAGCGAGATAATGCCTGCACGTTTAAAGCCGGCCGCTTTTGCTGCGCTTAAAAACGCGTGTGCAGCGTTGTTGTCGCGGCATTTCACGTGGAGTATGGCTCCTTCTGCGACATACCACAAATCTGGTGCTTTGTTAAGGTATGAGGCAAGTGTTGTGGTGACGGGGTCGTGTGAGACAAAGAGCCATTTGCTGTTTTTTTTCTCGAATTGCTTGCTTGCAAGCAGGACTAGTCGTCCAGAACAGCTTGAGGTGGTGACGTATTCTTCTTGCGCGTTGAGATACTCGACGAGTGGTTGTATGGGTTCATCAAGACTCGCTTTTGTTGAGTGATCCGTCCGGTCTAATAGTGCTTTTTTGTGAGCTGCAAAGTCCATGGATTGTTTTCTTGTCTTGCACTATTTAAGAAATGTGGTTATTCTTTGACGATGCGCTGCATTTCGCGGATAAATTCTTGTGCTTTTGTTTTGTATGTGTCGTAGTCTTTGCCACTGATTGATTGTATTTTGCGGTGTACGATATTTTTGTTGAGTGTGAAAAATTCATTCATCGTGCGTACGTATTTTTTGTGTAGTTTCATTGTCGACATGTTCTGTCGTAGTTCTTCGCTGACATGTCCTGGTGTTGGTGGTACGACGTGATACTTCATGAGTGCTGCGTGTGCTGCGTCAATGACTGCCCAGTACAGGTCTGTGCATGCTTGCAGGATGTGCCAGTCTGCGTTTGCCATCGTAAGTGGTGCGCGTGCAAAGTAGGAGTACATGCTTTCTCTTGTTGGTTTGATGCGCCCGTCATGGAGTAATTGTTGGAGCGGTTCAAAGAGTCCGGTATCAAATAATGGGTAGCCGTCTCGTAGCATGTTCACGGCTATTGGATCGCCGTTGCGCACGTATTCCCAGAAGTTGGTGAGTTTCATTGTGGTGATGTGTAATCGTCGTGAAACTGCTGATGCGGTGTTTTCTGTAATGATGCGGTACGCTTCTATCACTTCTTCTGAGAGCATCATGGTGAGATCATCAACGACCATGAGTATGTCGATGTCTGGGATGTGGTTTGCGCGTTCCTCTCGCGACACGCTGCCAAAGAGCACTATTGCTTTGACAAAGTCTTGTAGTTCGTTTTTAATCTTGTCTGCAAAACGCACTGCGAGTGTATAATCATCTCCCTGTGGTTGGTGTTGGTGTGTTTTGCGTCGTTTAATGCGAAACTTCATACGTCGACAAACGCAAGTGGCGTTTATAATGTTTTATCACTCCTACCTTGTACTCAATAACTCTGAAATACATGTTGGTGCCGCGTAATGCATTTAAGGTTCGAGCAGTGCTTTTTGTGGTATGCTTGATAGTGATACACTCGATAGTTTGATTGCAGAATTGGAAGTGCTTGACTCGCCGTCTCAACTGCTTAATGAAGACTCTGTTGAGGACGTGGTTCAAGAAGGGGTGTCTCACCCCGAAGAGCCGGAACTTGACGTGGTGGAACAACTTTTAGTAACGCATTACGAGTCGTCGATGCCTGAAGAGTTGTTGTATGAGCAAACAAGTCATGATGTTAAACCGTATCGGGCGGGGTACGATCTTGAGGATCCTGAAGAGACGCTGAGATCGCCCGAGGTAAGACAGTCAAAGATCGAAGAACATGTCCAGCAGGATATTCGTCTGGTCAAGATCCATAGTTCTGCAGGTCTTCGCTATGAGCGTAACTGGTCTTCTATTCATGAAAAAGAGGCTGCGCAGTGGTCTGGTATTGTCAATAGTACGTATAACATGTTTTTGTATGATATCTCGTAACAAGGCAATGTTCGGACCCGAACAGTGACAAAAAACGAAAGCTTTATATATAGATGTTAGAATATATAGTCTGGAAAGGTTATTTTCCTCTGTTAGTAGGCTCGAAATCCCCCCACAACGATTTCTGCCACTAACAGTTCTTTTCTAATAATACAGTAAAAACCCGGTAATCGCGACCCAGAGAAGGCTGCTGATGACGAGTTTTATGTCTGTAATGCCGTAATGAGGGTGTCTTGCAATGATTGATCCTTGAGAGGCAAGCATGGCATAGCGTAGTATCGCGTACAGTGCAAAGGGTATGGTATAGATGAGGTTTTTGTGAGTACTTAAAAACGTAAAGAGCGTGTAGGTAAATAGTAGTATTGTTGTACTGATAATCATCAGCGCATTGGTGATCTCTGGTGTATAATATTTGAGGGTTTTCTTGTGTGTTGTTGCCTTGTCTTTGAGGAGTAAAAGGTCTGCATGTCGTTTGCCAGAAGCTAAAAATAATGCAAAGAAGAACACGCCTATGACAAGCCAGTTGGAGATGGGCACGTCAATAAGGTATGCTCCGCTGTTTGCGCGAATAACAAAATTGATTGAGATGGCGATGATGTCGGCAAAGACTTCGTGTTTGAGCACAAAGGAGTAGAACTGTGTGAACAAGAAGAGAAAGAGTATTGATGCAGCAAAGCGTTGTCCTAGTGGCCCTGCAATTGCTACTGCGCTAACAAAAAGGGTAAGAGCAAGAACAATGCCTGCCCATAATGGTATTTTTTGTGACGCTAAGGGTCGTTGACGTTTTTCAGGGTGTGCTCTGTCGCGCTTGATATCGACAATGTCGTTGATAATATAATTTGTTGAGGAGATAAAACAAAGAGCGACAAAACCTATCGTGGTAAGCAGTAGGTGTTCTGCAGTTATTGCTCGTGCAAAGAAAAGAGGCAGATATACGAGTGCATTTTTGTACCATTGTTGTGGTCGAAGCAATAAAAAGAGATCCGTTATCATGTTAATATTTTTTGAAGAGTGTTCCCCATTCTGTTTTCATAAATTTGTTTATGCGATGTCGTCCTATGGTGTTATACCAAATTTTGTCGTGGTAGAATGCAGATCCAAATATTGCAGTTTTAAAAAGAGGTGTGTGAAAGAGTAATGGTTCTATGAAGCTGCCGTGGCCTTTTCTAAAGAATTGGTCAAAAAAGATGACTGGACTTCGTCCTGTGGTAAAGTGAAAGTTCTCTTTTGATATGTCTTCGCCTATTACGTCGATTTGGTCGGGATCTCCGACGCCAAGTCCTTTATCGTGAGCTATCTTGATAAAGGGAATGCTCATAGGGTCAAAACCCATCATTTTCGCACTTATCGCGTCAATGGCGACTTGATCATGACTTGCTAAAATGCGGTTCTTTATGACGGGCATCATCGTGCGCGGACCTTCGCCATTGCCGCATACGGTGCCGTCCATGACAGCGAATTGTTTGGGATGAATCTCTTTTTGTATTGATAATAAATCAACGAGTACTTCATGTATTTTTTTGTGACAGTGATGTCGGCGCTCCGTGATAAGTCCTCCAAAAGCGTTTTTCATTGCTCCAGTCATAGTGGTGTGCCCATGAGTTTTTACTGTGGGCAGGTGCATGACGTTTTTTCCAATGAACATGTCGGGTATGCGATGTCCATCAGGATAGATGTTGTCTAGGGCAAGCATGTCTGCTTTTGGTGTGTACTTTGTCCATGGAACTTCTGTTAGTGGTTCGTATTTTTGCCTGTATTTTTTTAAAATAGGAAGCCATTTATTGCCTTTGGCGCCCTTCCATACGTCTGTAACGACTGTTTTGTTTTCTACAGCGCGAATCGTGTAACCGTCACGAACCAGTGGTTTCAAAACACCTTCCAACTGCCAGGGTTCTGTGGAGCAAGCAGGATAATAAAGACTCCACGATAGGTTGAGTTTTAAGATGAGTTCATGGTTTTTTG
>WJJS01000008.1 GCA_014729505.1 Candidatus Woesearchaeota archaeon | reverse complement strand
TTCCTGCGCGAGAATACACACACTACAAATGAGCAGTGCGAGTAGGACCAAACCTCTTTTCATACGCAAAGAAAGTAAGAAGAACTATATAAGTTTTTACACTGCGGCTTTAAGAGCTTTAATAGCGACTTCGCACTGTTCTTTTGAGGGATTGCGCGTCGTAATCTCCTGGGTTAAAAGACCGGGCTTGATAATCCATCGAAGCAAAGAATTATCCATATGCTTTGCAGAGTACTTAATCACCTCATAACTGATACCTGCGATGACTGGAATCAAGAGAATTCTCCAAGCAATATTAATCCACCAGATTGGGCTTTTTAACACTGAAAACAGGACAATGCTCAGACCTAACACGAACACGATCAGACTCGTACCGCAACGGGGATGAATGCGAGAACACTGCACAACATTTTCAGGAGTGAGTTCTTTTCCCTGCTCAAAACAATTCACCGTTTTATGCTCTGCACCATGATACTGAAAAATGCGTCCGATGTCCTTCATCAAACTGATACCGCTAATGTAGATCACAAAAATAAGAAGGCGAAACACACCATCGATAAGATTGAACAGCAATCCCTGATTCGCGGTAATAACATACGTCAATCCGTAAGGAATCAACACAAAGATAAGAATGGACGCGAGAATGGCAACACCAATGGTAATAGCGATTTCTTTACTGCTCAACTGGCCATCATCTTCTTCTTGCTGATTTGCACTCCATGTCAAGGTTTTCATACCAATGACCATCATCTCAAACAAACTGATAATACCGCGAATAAAAGGCCACTTGAAAAAACGATATTTCGCGGTTAAACTTTGAAAATTATCAACATTAAGAATGATTTCACCCGATTCTTTTCGTACAGCAGTCGCAATTTTTGAAGGTGTCATCATCATAACACCTTCAATCACCGCCTGACCGCCAACAGAGATAGTGTCCCCCATACGTTGCCTTTATCCGTCTGCTTTTTAAGGTTTGTGCACTTAGTGTCGCAAAAGAATATAGTAATACGTCCACAGCGCAAAAAACGCGGTGAACACGGCAAGCACAATCCATGGGAGTTCTGCAGCATACCCTTGAATAATCGTTACGAGAATGCCAATAATCGCAGCACCGGACCACAAGAGTTTGAACAATATCATCACCTGAAAAGTGTTACGATCTTCTTCGCGCACAATTAATGACATACCGCCAATTGCGAACAAGGCTGCAGCAACAAGACGCGCAGCCAAAGGATCAAAATGTGTCCATCCAAGAAGCGAGAGAAAACCCTGAGGCCAAATAAGAAGAGGAAGCGCAACAATCATGTCTGCAGCAAAATGCACGACAAACCAGGCACGCACACTTTTAGGAACACTCATACACTAGTTCAAGTGGCCAGCGTATATAATTCTTGCGTCAACGAGAACAAAAGGTGCGATACGTCACTACATGACCTACCAATCGCTTTAACTGCAGCAGGTCAAAAGGTTTTTCGATCATTGTATACGCTCCAAACCTTCGCAATTCTTCTCGGCGATCATCAGTGACCAAACCACTCATACCAACATAGACAGGATTAGGAGTGGTTATAGGAATGCTCGACAACAAGTGCGCACCAGTCATATCACCCAAATCATAATCAGTGAGAACAGCATCGAGCGGCCAATACGAAGTCCACTTCTCGAGGACTTCAGAACCGTTAGCTGCAAGAAGAACCTCGTGTTCAGAAGATAAAGCAGCATGTAATAACATTCTCACAGGTTCCTGATCGTCGACGACAAGAATACGTCCACGTGAAGGTCCGATGTCTGCCAGCGGATTATCATTGCGAACGCCGTTAGAAGCACACCACTTCACGCTATCGCGCACGCGACGAGCATATGACGACACATCGCCATTAGACGGTTTTGGAATAAACTCTGCAACACCGGAATTACGAATCCTGTCCAATTCCGAAAAAGAAAGATCACGGCCGGCACACAAATATGCAGCATCACTTCTAGCACGAGCCAAATGATTTAGTAACGTAGGACCGTCCATCATCTGCTGATGAGAAAGTCTAGCATCAGTGAGAATCACATCAATCGACGGATATTCGGGCCAACGGTACAACACCCAACTCGGTTCTGCTTCGTAAAACACGTCATGACCGTCCTTTTGTAACACTTCCTTTACTTTACTTCCTAACAGAGGTTCATCTACAATCAATACATTTGCCATACTATACGCCTGAGCAGTAACACTGCTGTCTTCAATCACTGCAAAGGAAAAATTACTGCTATAAATACTTTATGGTGCGATACAGAAACTCATTATTTCTTGTATTTCCCGTCGGGATAAATTGTAGTGCCAACATATTCACGACCTGTAAGAATGTGTTCAAGGTTAAGGAGATTCGCACCATTAGCAATGATGACTGTCATACCAAACTCTGAAGCAGCGCGACTGGCAATAGGGTCAAACGGCGCATTCATTCGCGGTTTCCATTCTTTTGGAATGCATGTGAGAAACTCGCTCCACGTAATATCTTCCAATGGCGACGCGTCGCAAAACTTGTTAGGATCCTTGTCAAACGCATAATCCGTATTTGTCAAATTAATCACCATGTTTGATCCATACGTTCGCGCAACCTGCACTGCCACATAATCAGTACTCCAGCCAGGACGCCATCCTGCAGCGATACACACCGGTTCAATAACGGGCAGACGTCTTGTTGGATCGGTAATAATCTCAGGATGAGCGGATTCGCGAAAGACAGTGCGCAGCAAATGCGCGTTTAATCTCGTGGCGTGAATCCCAAGCCAGTCAAGATCCTCTTGAGCAACAGCTCTTACTTGTTCAGCAGCTTCGATAAACTGTCCTGCAGTTCTTCCGCCACCCGCTACAAGAAACAATCGATGAGACGATTCGTAACTCGTAAGGGTTTGTTTTAAAGAACCAATATACTCCGCATCAATACCGTTTGGAACAAGCAAGGAACCCCCAACACTCATCACTGTATTCTTCATACACAGCAATTTTTTGAGCAGAGTATAAAAGTATTTAGCATCTCAAAAAGAACTACCATGCCGTTATTTTACAAAACGCCGGCAACATGACGAATCTTATTACCGGCCCACAAACAAATAATACCAACAAACAAATACCCTGCTGCCACATTAACTGTTGCAGGAACATTATGAGCTACCGCCCAGCGAACAGCAGGCTCCACGGTCGCAAAACCAGTAAATGCACTATATCCAAGATTATAAAACCATTCAGAACCAAAAGTAGAAAACACGAGTGCGAGCATACCAGGAATAATAAGCATCCACCCAACGACGCGAAGAATTTTTCCAATGCTCTTCTCCAACCAGAAAAGAACTACGATGCCAAGAAGAATCAACCCGATGGCGAGATAAAAACCAAAAGGATACGTACGCCAGGGCGCAGTACCCAAATCAAGACCTCTACTAAGAATAGGAAGTAAAGAGCTAATGCCAGAAAAGAAACTGATGTGAGAGACCAAATGCGACCATGACACATTCCACAGCCGCGCAAGTAATTCCATAAGACATACAAGGGCTGAGAGATATATAAGTTTTTGTGCGATCCACCCACGCGATCTAGATAGAAATCGGTTTTAGTGGTTCAGGAACAACAACGTGTGTTGCCTGTTGTTTTTCAAGATCATTTTTGAGTTTAAGAGCGTCAAACTTATCGCCCTGATTCAAACCGAAATGCACAGGAATAACAAGACGAGGCTTAAGACCTGCACATAATTGAAGAATCTCAGATGTATCGAGCTCGTCGAGAGCCACAGGAACGACAAGAACGGTGCATACGTGATCGAAGAGCAATTCGTTAAAATCAGTGTCAGACGTGTAATACAAACGCTGGCCTTCGCTTTCAAGAATAACCCCCACAGAATCCTCCTTGCTGTGATACGTGCGAACAATAGAGACGCTACAATTGCCAACAAAAAAATGATCGCCAGGAGCAATAATTTGACCAGTAATATCGTCAGTGCTCTTTCTCGTCGCATAGACTTTTGTGTCGCGAGCACTAATCAGATCAACACTTTCCTGTGTTCCATGATCATATGTTGGATGGGTAATGATAATCGCGTCAGCCTTGGGAAGATCCTTATGCACGTCAGGATCAAAATAAGGATCAATATAGATTACGTGATTATCGGCTTTTATCATAAACGACGCATGACGGATCCACATGAACTCCATAGGCAAGCAAATACTACAGCGTTATATAATCCTTTTCTTTATAGTACTATAAAGACCGCGCAAAGGATTCAAGCAGTATGCAAGAATTACCAGCGAGATCTTTTGAAAACACTACGCAACGCATTATCCCATGTACTTCTCTTCCCATTCGTCTAGCTTTTTATCAAGTTCGAGATCACGATCCTCTTTTTTGAACAAGGGATCACCAAACCGTTTTCTCCATGCAAAGCCAGCAATTACACCAATACCAAGACCGCTGATATGAGCAAGATTGCCAACACCATCGGGCACAAACACGCCCATAATATCCTGAAACAACCAAATCACTGCAGCAAGTATCATTGGTACAGGCATGCCACCAACCCAGACCATAATTTTAGGGCGTAAAATAGCAAGAGCGCCAATAATAGCAAAAATAGCGCCGGAAGCACCAAGACTTCTAGGGTACGGGGAGAACACATTAATAACGACGCCGGACAACAAGAATAACCACAGGACTTTTTGCGAACCAATGCGACCTTCAAGAATTAAACCAAAAAGGCCAAGTGCGAAAAGATTTGACAAGAGATGAACGATAGAACCATGCGCAAAAATAGATGTGAGAAGACGCCAAGGTTCACTCCACTTCACAGAAGAAATAAGAAGTAACGATTCAGTACCTATTACTGATTGCAGCAAAAATACAAGAGCACAGGCCGCACAAAGGATCAGAGCAACAAATCTCATTAAAACACTGTAACAGCCTTGACATCTTTAAGAGCTTTGATTTTCTTGATCGTTTCATCAGAAGGTTTGCGATCGAGTTGCACGGTTATCTCGCAGACATCCTCGCCCTTCTTTTCCCACGTGGAAGCGTCCAGTAGCGCAGTTACTTCTCTCACGCGTTCAGCAGGCGCTGTGACGCGTACAAAAAGCAATGTGCCAGCTCTTTTGCGCTCCATTAATTCCCCGCAGTGCTGATACGCTTCAGGTGTCAGACGCACACGAAAACCGGCAATGATCGTTCCCTCATACCCGCAAAGATTGCAGTGGCATTCCTGTTCGTCAGGCTTACCCTGCTTTTTGACAATGCTACCTAGAGTAATAAAAGTACAACCGCAACCAGGACATAGAGGGCCGCTCAAGGAAACACCTCAACGCGAACAACCTCATCAAGAGCTTCAATCTTGTTGCGCTGTTCAGGAGAAAGACGCTTATCGCGTTTGATAAGCAAGTAAGGCTCGTCTTCATCAGAGCTTTGAATTCTTGACAAACCAAAAATATCTCTCAAAGCTCGCGCGACAACCATAGTATTGCCAGGCGTAAAGAACACGCGCAGAAAAAACAGTTTACCCTCACGAACCAGTTGGTACATGTCCTCACAACGCTTATGGTCCTCCACAATCAGATCTTCACGAACATCCTCATCAAGATGTCCCTTCCAACCGCAAATTTCACAACGTACAGGAACGCCACCTTCATCAGATGAAATATGGCCAAGGTACTGGCAACCACAATCAGGACATGTTTGACCGCTCATGGGGACAAGAAATGAGGACAAGCTTTTATGTGTTGCGTACTATCTGCGATGCAGTCCAATAATGATGCCGGCAATACCTACGATCGTATGCAAGATAGTATCGGTAAAGTTAAACGCGTCAAGCATTGCAAAATCGGGAAAGGTCCAACCAAACGCGGCGACAAAAGCAAAGAAGAAACCATTGGCCAAACAAAAAGGACGCCAAAATGCGGAATTATTCCAACCCCAATACACTACTGCGCTTCCAAGCAAAACATGAAACGCCTTATGCCAGGATTCAGGACGATGACCAAAGTGGGCAACATCAAGGATAAGGCTGATAACGACCAAAAGAAAAGCGATGCCAATAATGCGAGTATACCATTTCTGCAAAAAAGTAAACGGCAGTGTTGTATTTTTTCGAGCCACCCCACTAAAAAAGGAACGCCACTATAAAAAATGGCTGAAAACTACCACGCACTGATTACACAAGCTTTATAAAGAACAACAGGTACTGAGCACGTATGGGGGCAAGAGAAGTAGTGGGGGTCCATCAATTGCCATGGTAGATATCCCTCTTTTCGAGATTGACGAACTCTATACTCAACTCTTTACCAACGGTATGGGTTCAGTAACCGTGCTGCGAAAAGAGCAGGGCGTTCGCCAAGGAATTCTCACCAGCATAAAAGCAGTATGGAAAGGACTGTCAGGAAGCGCTGCAGAACAACAAATTACAGAAGCGGTACAAAGCATACAGCACAGTTTGGACGAACTCAAAAGCGATATACTGTCAGACATACGCATACTACTCGATGCAGAAGACAAATTATGGGACCAGCTGGCAAGTTTATTCCTAGATCGAGACCAAGCACAACAAACAGTGACTACGAGAAACCAAACAATAAAAGAAGCACGAACCGCCATACAACAAGAGACAAACATGACTGCAGAACAAGTAGAGAAAAAAGCACAAGAAGGAGAGCAATTCTCTGAAGATGTACGGACCTTTTTGCAACAACTGGCAATAGCAGAAACAGAAGCAGGATTTGCAACAGCAAAAGTATCAAGTGTCAACAAGCAAATACAAAAAACATTCCCACTCCTTACAAAAGCATTAAACGCGCTAAAAAAACAACTCAATCAACAAACAATAGAAAGCAAACTTCAAGAAGCATACGCAGTACAACACGCATAGTAACATGAGATTAGCAGTAGCAAAACTGCGCGTACAATTACCACCGCGCAAAACATTCGACGGTACATTTGAGAGTATAGATTGCACTAGAATAGAGCGTTATTCTCTTGGCGTTCGCGTCGAAGGAAGACGTAATGAACTGCCACTAGGCTATGTTCATACGCGACTAGCACACGTGGAAGGACGACCGCTTACGCAGTTTACTCCAGAAGATGCATACATAGGCTTAGAACATGGGCATCTGCACTACGTACCATTATGGCACAGTATTGATGTCGTTGCCCAAACAATAAAAGGAACGTTTGCCCAACAAGTGCGACACGCTGAACAACTGTTTGGTAAAGTACGAGCGTTTAGAGAACGACGCATACACTTACAACCAGAATTCTACATAGGACAGGAAAAAGGATTTGATCTGGTCTATGCAACAGGCGAGACAGCCCCTTTACAAGGAGAGGGGGAAATCGGCTTCGCATTGTAGCAATATTTATTAGCTTGTGATACTTATTAGCAAATATTTATTAGTGTAGAGTATTCGCACAAAAAGAGGACGATGGAACATCTCGAACACGAAGCATTAGTAGAGCAACGTCGACGAATCGTTGACAAATTACACGCAAAAGATTTGAGACTCGCAGATGCACGAAAATTCGTCAGCAAAGCACTGGACGCGTTTACACCCACACTCTCGTTACTGAGCGATGAACACGCACAAAAATTAGCAAAAGAATTGCCGCTTTGGAAACAATTATACACTCATTTTGTAGAACTGGAAAAACTCGCACTGCAACACGAAGCAGCACGAGCACTTGATTTCTCACCAGACACGCTGGCAGCAATTGAACACAGCCAACATACGTATCGCAACGATGCGACTGAATTGCTTAAAGACATCAAAGAACTGCTCGACGACTACAAGGACCGGTCATAACATGCTCGGCCGCACTATCTGACACTCGCCGAAACCTTTATTAACATCCATCACCTTTTCGTTACAAAAGAGGTGTGCAATGTTACGAGATAAGCGCGGTTTGCAAGTAACCGTTGGAATGGTTGTTGTTCTTATTATCGCGATTTTAACACTCACCGTAGTAATTGGATTCATCAAAATCGTCGGTGAAGGAGCAATCGGCATCATTGAAAAAAACCTCAATGATATCGAAGAACAATTCACCAAAGATTTTCTTGATAGCGGCAAAACATTCGCCTTTCGAAAAAGCTGGTCATCTGAAGAAGTAGCTCCAGGAACAGATCTCGGATTCATCTATGCAATAAGCAATAATGAAGTCAATCCAAACGATCCGGAAGTCGGAGTCTGCTATTTTGTCAGTGTGCGCTGTGTCAGTTTTAACAACGGAGAATGCACTTCAAACCAAGAAAGCGACGTATACGTCATGGGAAGAGACAGAACAGATCCGAACAGAGAACTCGTAGCACAAGCGGACAATTGGGCAAGTCGTTTTGATTTCGACGGCAAACTCAATGTGCGAACAAATGATTTTAGATCAGGAAAAGTCTTTTTTAGCGCACCAGAAGTACCGGGAGGATACAACCTGCAATTCTTTGTAGAATCAGGACGGGCAGGAGGAGATCCAGCAGAATGTGACAGAGCAACTGATTACTCATCAGTACCGCTACGCGCTGCGGACTTCACCATCTTTGTAGGATAATGGCAAAAAAACAAAAGCGACACATCGGGCATAAACACCCATACAAGGAACTCACTGATGAGCAAGAGTTCCAACTCATGAAGATCGTTCTAGACAAATTCCTCTGGTTAGGAACAGTATTTATCGGCATCGGACTCTACCTTGCACTTACCGAACCAGACCTTTACGCAGGAGTGAAATTTGCCGCGGTAGGAATTGGTGTCATGATCTTCTTCTGGTTTGCTGTCGTACGATACTTTGAAAATCACACATCATGAAATGGTACCTTGCGATACTCTCAGCAGTATTCTTAGTTCTAGCAGTAGCATGTTCAAAACCCATCTGTGAAACAGACAACGAGTGTCCAGTACGAGCACATTTTACTGTCAATTGTATAGACGAGAATTGTTCGTACACACCAATACCAAACGAATGCGGCAACACACTCTGCGATGGAGATGAAAACTACTGCAGGTGTCCAAGTGATTGTCGAACAGATCCGTGCGAAGGCATAGTAACAGGAACACAATATCTTGAACAATCATGCGACGCACAAGATGAGTGCACAACAGACGTCAAAGAAGGCGTTCAAGAAGCACGAAAAGAAAACAATATCCTACCCATACCCCGCGGAGGAGGAGAGATGAGCCTCGTTGAATTTTACAAGGATCCCTTTAACGTACGGCGAGATGATATGGAAATTGAAATCTCATTAACTGAATTACGAGACGCTACAGATCACCGCGTCAAACGCATAGAAGTACGAGCAGACGGAGAAACATTAGGATCAGTCAGCATTAATCGACCATTACACGATGTGGGAAAAGAAAACGGATTTACACAACTCGTACCATTTAATGAACGATTGCTCGGACAAGAACGAACAGTTAACAATATTGAAATACTAGTAGACGTAGAATTCGTCGTTTCAGGAGTGACACGCACAGAACAAGTCGTTCACAAATGGAGAGGCATCACACTTACCTATGTACAACCAACTGCAAAGTACGCCTGTCCGGCAAGTTGTGACGACGGCAATGCAGGAACAAGAGATTATTGTTCAGATGCAACAGACAATCGCTGCATGCATGAAATCATCGCAGGAGCCTGCGGAAACGGCATTGCAGATCCGGGAGAAACACGATGCACATGCCCACAAGATGTAGGAACCTGTGACTCATTGAGTACCAATTACCTGCAATACTCCTGTCTACAATCAGAATGCCGAGCAACAGTACTCAGCACGAGTAGCATACCTATCAAACCACAACGAGTAGAACGAGCACTAGGCAATCAAGGAGAAAAAATACTCATGAGTGTGGAAGGAAAATCACCATTCAATGTAGACCAGGATCGCATCATCGTCACGATAGAATTCGTTGCAAGCACAGACATACCAACACTCACCGTTCATGAAGTTCTCCTTGAAGACAGAGAACGCAATGACCTAGGAATCTTTGCACAAGAACAAACACTCAGCGACACTAATCCGCGCGTAGAACTGCAACTGCCCGTCCAAAACCTTCCAAAAGGACAATCAACAAAAGAAATCACCGTCGATGCACGCTACAGTTACGGAACCGTTACGGACAAATCAATTACTTCACGCCTAGATGCAGACGACGGTGTGGTGTACTTGAACCCATGAAACAAGGCATCAATGTATCTATCACATTCATAGTCACACTAATTGTAACCATACTTCTTTTTGCAGTAGTCTTGTACCTGTTTGGCGTGCTTGGAGGAGGCATAGAAGATATAGGGCGGGAAGTTGATGAGAAAACGCGAGATCAAATCAACTACCTCATCAACTCTGAAAGACAACTCGTAGCAATGCCATTCAATGTGAAAGAATCTGAACTGGACAGTCTAGTCGTCTTTGGACTAGGTATTCGCAATGACGGTCCTTTACGCCCATTTAACGTAAAAGCAATCTTTGATGCAGCATATGATCCGGATGGGAATCCTCGCACAACAGTCAATGAAAATCACATGAACGAGCACTGGGCAAGCGGCGCAAACGTGTTTGACGCCTTTGAAGTGGAACAAAACGAACTGCGCATTGTTGGATTGCCTTTTGTCGCGCATAGTTCCATAGCACCAAACCGGGCAACACCGCCAGGAGATTACGTCTTTAATGTGTGCGTCTATCCCGTCGGAGGACCGGAACCCTCATGTATTTTGGATTCGATTAGCACTGAAGCAAACCTTCTCTATCCAGCTGGCAAGATCTTCCAAGCGACGATACGGGTGCCACGATGAACAAAGCGGGAATAGAGTACACCGCAAGCTTTGTTGTAACGCTCATCTTAGGAATAGTACTGCTCTTTGTCGGCATGGCATTTATTGGACAGATCATTACAGGAAAAGATATAATCGAAAAACAAATCACACAAAAAGAACAACAACTCATAGAAGATGTGATCGTTGCAGAACAAGCAAAAATCGTAATACTGGATTCCACACGGGACTCCACCATAAGTGACAGAGAATATTTCTGGATAGGTATTAGAAACATAGAACCAAAAGAACGCAACTTCAGCGTAACACTCTCCTTTGATCACGCAGTAGCATTAGACAGTACGTACATCCAAGAAGCGGACAAGAACTTTATCAACGAGCATTGGCTAGAAGGAAGAGACCGTGTAGGTCCTCGAAGCATACCGTCACAAGACATCAGCATATTAGGATTTAGTGTGTTTCCACATACCAGAATAAATGATCTGCAAGCTACCATTCCCGGAGATTACGTCTTTAATGTCTGCACGTATCTCACAGATGAAGGAGAGCCTGATTGTGTAGCACAATCAACCTCACCAAGTCTATACCCCACAAATGATGTGCGACAAGTCAGACT
The DNA here is from genome assembly GCA_014729505.1 of Candidatus Woesearchaeota archaeon. Classification (GTDB taxonomy): domain Archaea; phylum Nanobdellota; class Nanobdellia; order Woesearchaeales; family ARS49; genus WJJS01. The sequence goes on along the minus strand of WJJS01000008.1, from coordinate 8,471 downwards.
GCAATTACGTTAATGAAAATCAGTAGCGTGCTCGAACCCTTCAAGCAAGTTTGAGAGTTCTCGGCGAGGATCTTTGGCCTTAAGCACATCAGAAGCAACAAGAATCCCAAACGCTCCAAGCTCAACAGCTTTTTTTACATCGGCAGTCTCATGAATGCCAGCACCAACAAGAATCTGCGTATTCTTTACAGCAGTAACAGTATCAGTAATGATCTTAGGATTTGCAGACACCACCGACACCTTGCCACCAATAAGTTTAGGAGGTTCAACAGCAATAAACTGTGCTCCAAAACGTTCATAGCGACGAGCTTCATCCGGATCTTTGACACACAACACTGACAACAATCCTTCCTCATTTAATCGCGAAATCACTTGTTGGCACTCCTTTGCAGGCAAACGATGTTCAGAGTGATTAACCAAAGAACCCTTAGCACCATTATCACGAACCGCTTCAAGAAGCGTATGACCAGTATGAGAACCATACATGATAGGATCAACATGTTGTGCGATAACAGGAATAGTAACTGCACTACTGACTGCGTTAAGATCTGCAGCCTGCACAGCAAGAATCACATGCACATGAGGATAACCGGCAGCAACTGACGCGCAGATCTTTGCCAAATGCACTGCAGAAGCTCCCGTACCCTTCGCATACGTCTTGAAATTAATTACCGCTATCAATGTGCATGCACCAATACCATATCAAGAACAGCAATCAATCCAATACCCAACACAAAGAGCAAGATCTGACTCGTCGCAGCAACAAGACCAGACGAGTGATGCAATTCAGGCAATAAATCAACTAACGCGATGTAGAGAAAACCGCCAGCTGCAATAGCAAGACCAATAGGCTTAAACGCAACAAACGTATCAACAAAATAAAGCGCAAGCAAAGCACCAATAATAGCAGTGATAGCTGACAACAGATTGAACAACAAAGCCTTCTTCTTACTAAAACCGCCAGCGACAAGCAAACCAAAATCTGAAATCTCCTGAGGAATCTCATGCATAATTACTGCAATGGTTGTAGCAATACCAAGAGCAGTATTCGCTGAGAACGCGACTGCAATAATCGCGCCATCAAGAAGATTATGAAGACCATCGCCTAACAGGTTCAAATACGTGTATGCCTTTGGATGAGAATCGTGATGTTCACATTCTGCAATATGACAATGATACCAGTACAGCAACCTCTCAATAATGAGAAACACAAGCAAACCAAGAATCACATACGAAAACATTAATTCACCGCCATTCTCAGCAGCTTCAGGAATGAGATCGAGAAAAGCAGCACCAACCATCGTTCCTGCAGCAAAACTAACAATCCAAAAAGAAAAACGAACAGTAAACTTCTTGAACATCAGAGTCAAAGCGCCGACCAGAGAGATCAAACTAACGATTACGACCGCGATCAGTGTCTGACCCACTACATTCATATCTTTTCCTCAATAGCAGCTTCAAGCTGAGGTTTTTGACGAAAACCAATAATATCGTCTTTGAATTTACCGCTGATAAAGACTTTCAGTGTTGGAAGACTTGCAATTTGATACTCTTGTCCAACATCAGCGTGCGCTTCAACATCAATAGCGCCAAACTTTACGTCTTTGAATTTGTCAAGCTCACTCACCTGCTTGAAAATAGGCTTCATCATCTGACAAGGACCGCACCACGGTGCCCAAAAATCAACAACGACTTTATCATTGTCTTCAATAAACTTCTTTACTTCCTCCAATGTACTTAATTCCACAACAGTCATTTTTTACTACCCCCTGTTTTCTTGCGAATCGACTTTTTTGTTGACTCGGACTTTTTTGTTTTTCTCTTAATAAGAAACTTTTCAGATTGTTCGTCAAGATCAGTAAACTGATCAACAACACTCTTAAGCAGATGACTTGCAGACTTGCCAAAAGCCATCGCTTCCACGCGGCAACCAAACGAGTGCTGCAAATGCTGAACAAGCGGACGAAAATCGCCATCGCCGGAAACAAGAATAATCGTATCAACCTTTCGAGCAAGACGAATAGCATCCATCGCGATACCAACATCCCAATCGCCCTTCTTAGCACCACTGGAAAACACCTGCAAATCCTTAGTCTTTACTTCAAAACCCTGCTTTTCAAGAGCATCAAAAAACGGTTCGTTCTTCAAATCCTCTGTCTGAATAGCATACGCAATAGCACGGGTGAGCACTCGTTTCTGCACTGCCTCTTCAAGCACATGCTTGAAATTAACCCGCTGATCATACGCATACCGCGCGCTGTAATACATATTTTGCACATCAACAAGTACTGCTACCCGCTGACCCTTCTGTTGAGCTTTAATCATAGTAAACTCCAGAGTGCACTATCACACCCTTTTCTGTGAGAGAAGGTCACCCGAATCTATAAAAATATATCGGACGGCACCAAAGATTTTTATAGCGCAAACAATTTCCAAAGCGTATGAAAGAAGGTGCACATCCAGATCCAAAACATATCTCTCTTGCTGATTTTGAAAAAATAGAATTACGCGTTGGACAAGTAAAAGCGGTAAAAAAGCATCCAAAAAATAATGATTATGTTCTCCTCATCGACCTTGGAATGGCAGAACAAGATCTGCAGGTCGTTGCCGACATCAGCGATGCATACTCGATGGACGAACTAATCGGAAAACAAGTCTGCGTCGTCGTTAACACACGAGAAGAAGAAATACAGGGATTTGAAAGCCAGGGATTGTTACTCGTGACCACAAGAGAAGGAAAAACCGTACTACTCAGTCCAGAACACGTCGTACACCCAGGTGTGAAAATTTACGGTGTTATGAACGGCACGCGAACACATCACAGCGAAATAGGAAAATAGTTCCTCTCCTTTCTAAAAATAATTCATGCAATTGTTACAGATCCTGTTATGGTAGCAGTGCTTGACTAGCGATGCTTATGAGGAGATTCACGGATATAAATAGAAACCAACACCACAGTCATCGCCAAAAGAAGAGGTCCAAGAATAAAACCAGTAATACCAAACGCAGCAACACCGCCAAACGTGCCAATAAACACTACCATAGGATGCACATTTGCTCTTTCTGAAGCAACAAAGGGACGGCCAAGATTATCAGCAAGACCCACCACAACCGCACAATACACTGCAAGTGCAATGGCATTGACAATCAATCCAGTCTCGTCAGCAATATAGCCCTGGACAAACATTTGAACAGACGCAGGAATCCACACCAGCCAGGAACCAATAACAGGAATAACAGACAGCACAGCCATAATAACGCCCCAAAACACAGGATTAGGAACGCCAAAAAACCAAAAACCAAGACCGGCAAGAAAACCCTGAAACAGACTCACAAGCAATTGAGCATACAATAACGCAGACAATGTTGCATCAGTACGCTCAAAAATCTCGTTTTTATGCTTATTGATCATCGGAATGGCCTTCTTAACACTTTGTACCCATGAAGAACCATCGCGAATAGCATAAAACATCACAAAAAGCATAATCGCCACATTAAGCAAAAACAACGGAAAACCAAACACGATACGGCGAGCAGTTCCCGAGATAAAACTCAAAATACCGTTTGCAGCTTGTGTCCCATATCGTTCAATCTTATCATCATCAACAACAGTACCAAGAGCTTCTTTAACACTACAATAAATATTCGTTTCATTAGAGCAATCATCCGCAAAAGAGCCAGAAGACAGTTCAGTACCATATTCCTGATAAATATAATTCAATTCAGAAACAAGAGAAGAAGCAATAAAACCCATAGCGCCAATAACAAGAGCTATAACGAGAAATGAGACAATCAAAGCATTAATAGTAGGCCAATTCCATTTCTTTGTCAACCAGACCTGGATAGGATGAAAAATGTATGCAAGCAAAAGTGCAAAAGCAATAGCTGACAAGAACGGAGTCAACATGAAAAAAGAAGCGAGCAATAAACCTAAAAGAACAATAACAAACGCGACGTGAGCCCAATACTGTCTTGCCATAACACCTCTTAACCAACCCTATATGGAAAAAGGTATATAAACATTGTGATAGCAATCAGAGCAATAACGCTACGAGGCCCGTCTATACGATTGCGCTCTTTTTCTAGCTCGTTTCAACCAGTACCGCGGCGATGATCGGCTAACACCAAGAATCTCACTGATCTCGCACAACGAATACCCCTGCAAAAAAAGAGGAATCATATCTTTACTTGTTCCCGGGAAAAAACCAGTCGCCAATTCGATCAATTCCTCCTTTTGTGTGGACGTTTGATCCAATTGAGCAGGAAAATCATCCATCGAATATTCCCAGACAGCATGCATTCGAGACCATCTCTGCCGTCTGCGAAGCAGATCAATGCACCGATGTTTTGTTATCGTGCACAACCACGTCTGCTCATTACCACCATGATACGTATCTAATCGACGAAACGCTTTGAAAAAAACATCCTGAACCACATCCTCAGCATCATCAGGACCGACCATGCGACGAGCCAATCTATACACGACAGGCCTATACACTCTATACAACCGGTCAAAAAAAGCATCACTCATCACATCATAACAGGGTGTCTATCAACCATATAAACCTTCTTGTGCATCATGAAGAGTTGTTACTCTATACAAAAAAATAACAATCAATAAAAAGGATTGACTCATTGCTTTGCTGCATGACACTATACGCGTGGCAACATCCACAAGATGACCGAACACGATTCTATTCGCGACAGCGAGAAGACATTATAGAAGTACTCGATCATTACGTAAAACAAACACCGCCAGAAGACCATGAACGAAGCGATCTTGCACCATGGGTTAGAGAACCAGCAACGCTTGACGACATCAAAGAAGTAAAACGAGGAGTACTTCTATACGCAGGAGCTTTCATTCGCATGGGAAAAGGAGACGAACCATTATTCATGAATCTAGACGTCCTGCCAGATTTCACCGTACAATGCATACCAGAACACCTAGGACAATTCGATTATTTCCGACAAGGATTTGGCGAACACAAAAGAGGACCTTTATACAAAGTGTTCATTCCACAAACGCTTTTTGGAGGACTATACTTTTTACCACAGGATATTTGCAAAGCCATACGAGAATATAATCTCACAGAAGAGTTAAGACGAGTTGAAAGTCAAATCCGAGAACGAGAAGAGATCATCCAGGGACAACCCTACCATCTAAAATGATAGAGACATCTTTTGCAGCAATCACTGATACTCAGAATACTTAAATGGTTTACCACGGCATATATCGATGGGATACTTCTTAGCATTCTCCTTTAACTTGATGTCATGCCAATGGGCAAGATCAATGTCAAGAACGTCAGCTAGACGCAAAAGAAAATTAAGCACATCAGCGAGTTCACGCGCCACATACTCCTTATCAACCTCATGGTTATTGAATCGAAAAGGTTCAAGCACTTCATTCGCTTCCAACACAAGAGCAATAGCCAAGTCTTTGGGATTATGGAACTGTAACCAGTCGCGCTCATGACAGAACTGGCGGATGTGCTGTGTGATCCGCTCGAATTCATAACTCGTGCGAGCATACTATTCGTGCGAGCATAAGAACACTCGTACGCTCCTAGTGGGGGAAGATTTATAGTATAGGAGAACCACACACCATTATGGAAATACCTATGCTCACGTCAGGAGAATCAAAAGTTTACCAAGCGCTCACAGAACTGGGAGAGAGCGCGATAGGAACGCTCATAAAAACAGCAGGCGTCAGTCATTCAAAAGTCTATGACATTCTCAAACGACTGGCAAAAAAAGGACTCGTGAGCACGATCAATCGCGGCGGAAAACAATACTTTAGCGCAGCACCACCAACACGATTGCAAGAATTAATCGCAGATGAAAAAGAACAACTCGCAGAAGCAGAAGAAGACATGAAACGGATCATTAAACAATTGGAACTACGACGAGACAGCGCGCAATCAGAAAGCCTGCTACACGCGTATGAAGGCATGAAAGGAATGAAAACAGTTCTTGAAATGGTACTTGATCACCTCAAAGAAGACAAGGAAGTACTCATCATGGGCACACCAAAGGATATGGTAGCGAGCATGGGCGGCTATCTAAAAGAATGGCAACGACAACGAATAGCAAAAAAAGTACTGTGCAAACTCATAGCCGATGTGGACGCAGAAAGTTGGAAAGACGAATTTTGGATAAACAGCAAAGAACAAGGACTCACTATTACCAAAAGATCACAATCAATATCACCAGCGTACGTCATTATCACACCGCGAAGCGTAGCAACCATCTATTTCTCAGCAGCAATACTCTCGTTTCTCGTCACACACGACGACATCGCAAACAGGTATCGAGCATTCTTTGAACAAGCATGGGAGAATAACGGATAACAGATCGATTACACATTTTCCAAAAGTATCGCTCGCCAATACGTTTCTAAGATAGTGTCATTTCGAACATCTCATGACGCTCATTCAACATGCTTACTGTTTTGTACGGCAAAAACCCCGCATTTACGGCAAAGAAACAATTATGGAATGAACGCGGAGAAGAATTTGAAGCACGAACAGAAGTAGGTCTACGACAACTGGCAGGCATCCTTGAAGGCGCTGGTTTGCTTTTTTTTACCGCGCTGAAATACCAAACTTTTTATTTCAAAAGAGAATTCACTTACCAAAAGAGGATGGCACTGGTAGTTCGCTTTGAAAACTGGCATTTCTTTATTCTAGGAGTGCTTTTTACGACTTTTGCAGGCATGCTTATTGTCTCGAGTTATGGAACGTCAGATCCTGCAATAGTGGGACATAGTGCTGGAGAATTAGAGGCAGGTATTCTTCAAGGCGATTGGGGTTTTAATGGTGATGTCAACGTGACAGGCACAGTATATGCGCATAATTACTCCGGAAATTCTGATATTACGTTTGTCAACAGTGCTGGAAATGCGGTAATGACAATACAAGAAGATGGAGATGTAGGTATTGGCACCACTCCAACTGCAAAGTTTCACGTTGCAGGCGGAGTTCGAACGAGTTCTATTTATTTCAATCCAGTTTTTATCTATCAACAAACATATATCGGAAGTGCAGGACCATCATGTTCTTCTCTATGTCAAGGAAGCGGCGGAGATTGTCTCATGGCATTTCCTTACAGTGGAGGTGCAACACAAATAAGTTGCGGGGATGCGACAGGAAATCTCGTATGCTTATGCGTTCAAGTAGCATAGATTATTTTTTTCGAAGAGGTTCGCACATTTTCTCATGCAAGTTTCTAAAAATATTTTTAGGATCAGTTCGCTTTTTTACTTTGTTATAATTATTTTTATTCCAGATCTTCCAGAAATCCTGTTTAGAATAATAGTTGGTCGAGATTAAAGTCTTAATGGCACCAATACTCGTCAGGTATTCTTCGAGCAGTTGGTAATAGTTCTTATCACGTCTTTGCATGCCGTAAATCGCTATATCGATAAACAGTTCATCATTATTTCGCTTGAAATACTTTTCATCAATCCATTCATATTGCCGCACAACTTTATACGGCACACACCATAACGGGTAGAAATGAACCTCTCCATTATACCATTCAAAAAATTCTGTAAGACGAGAAAACGGAATGAACGTGTCGACAGTGATAGGGATCTTTTTCTTTGGAATGATAGACTGAAACTTTTCAGCAAACCATAATTCAGTCGTCGAGGTAACAAACTTTCCAAAGAGCAATCTACCAATCCATGATTTCGGACTCACATTCGTTACGCCCTTATCATAACGAAAAAAATAGTCTGGCGTTCTCAAATAATCAACACTTCTCTTTCTAGTACTCTGATAATAAATCTTCATCCAATCATACTTGTTAGAATACGGAACTTCGTCAACAAAAGTGCCAAGACTAAGAACAAGCTCTTTAGGTGAATGAATAATGCCGTCCATAAAATCATACTTTTTTTCTTTATAGACGCGCCAAATAGCTGCTTTGTATTCCTCAAGAGATCCATATTTTTCATATCGCACTTTAACAAACTTTTTTGCAGGAATCAATGTGAACGTCAATTTAGAAATAATGCCAAGTGTGCCAAACGTGCCATGAAGCATTTGAAATAACAAAGAGTTTTTTGTGAGTGAACAGGTGAGAATCTCGCCTTTAGCAGTGATAACCTCGTACTCTGTGCACGTATCATGAAAACCGCCAACCTTGAACGACATCGACTCGATAGAACAACCTGCAACAGCACCACCGATAGTAATTGTTTTTAGTTCAGGAACGACGAGAGGAACCAAACCAACCTTCATGGTCGCGCTTACAAGATCGACAAAAGTAACGCCGGGCTCAGCGATACACTGTCTTTTCTTAGTATCGATAACCAGAATTTTATTAAGATCGCTAATGTCAATTTTCTCGTCATAATACTTCTTATCACCAGGCTTAGGCACCTGATGACTGACAGATTTCTTTTGCAATGATACTGGTGACGAACTCCTGCGATTTCTCAGTTGCTCAGCAATCCTTTTGAC